>NZ_KB912942.1:8702204-8704271 GCF_000383915.1 Amycolatopsis benzoatilytica AK 16/65 | reverse complement strand
GAGTCCACTCGCCGTAGGTGCCGCGGTCGCGTTCGGTCAGCCGCTGCAACACCTCCTGCGTGCGCATCCGCGCTTCGGTGCCGAGCACGTCCGCGATGGCGGCGAGGTGGTCCACCGGGCCGGCCTGCTTCGCCGGGGCGTCGGCGGCCGGAAGCGCCGTCTGCTCGCGCAGCACCATGGCGCGCTTGGTGACCGCGTGCGCGTCCTTGGGCGAGACGTAGAACGACCGCAGCAGGCCGGGCTTCGCGGTAAAGCCCCGCGCCATGCAGGTGCCGACGTCGCCGGGACCCTCGTCGGTCTTCGGCGTGAGCCCCACTGCGGAGATGCCCGCCTTGTACGAACCGGTCCCGAGAACCGCGTCGTTGGCCATCTGGTCACCGATGGCGAAGCACGCCTTGTTGCTGGCCACCGACGTGATCTTGCGCGGCAGCGCGTCCTTCGACGGCTCCGGCGTGAGGAAGATCAGCGTGATGGCGTACTTGCGGGCGGTGCTCATCAGCTTGGACGCGACCTCGATCGCCTTCGTGCCGTTCTTGCCCATGAACAGGTTCTGGCACTCGTCGATCACCACCACCCGCGGGCGCAGCCGTCCGTCCTTTTCGGCCAGTGCCCGGGTCACCGCGCGGTCGGTGGCGTGCGCCTTGAGCGCCTTACCCCGCACCGAAAGGTCGTCATACAGCTCGTAGAGCAGGTTCAGGCACGCGTCCACGGTCTCGTCGCCCGCGCCCGTGGTGAGCGTCCGCAGCCGCGGGCGCATCGGGTCGTAGTCGGTGTTCTCCGCCATGACCACGACGTCGATGTCCACCACCGGGTCCAGCATCGCGCCCAGCACCAGGTTGATCGCCAGCGTGGACTTCCCGGAGCCCATCATGCCGCCCAGGGCGTAGTTGGCCTCGAACAGCCGACCGCGCACCACGTCGCCCTTGAGCGTCACCCCGACCGGGACGCCGGTGAAGTAGTCGGCGGTGGCGTTGTCCAGGTCGGCCAGCAGCGGCCACGGGTCGACCGGCCCAGACAGCGCGCCGGGCTTGGCCACCCACAGGTCCAGAACGGACGGTTGCGGCTCGGTCGGCCACACCTCGCGCGGGTAGCGGACCAGGTTGTGCGCCAACGTGGTCTTGCGCTTGACGATCTCCTCCACCGGGCACGCCGGCGGCAGCGCCACCTGCGCGCGCCATCCCTTGCCGTCCTTGTGCGGCGGGTCGATGAACTTGATCCGCCACCCGTCCTTCACCGCGCGGTTGAACCCCGCGATGTTCAGGTTCTTCAGCGCGTTGAGGATGGTGTTCTCGTCCGGCAGCTCGTCCATCGCGTCGCCGTCGACGGGCGGGGCGAGCCACTGCGGCATCTCCCCGTGCGTGCGGCCCTGCTGGTACAGGTAGCCGACACCCACGACCGTGCCCACGACCAGCAGCAACACCCCGTAGCTGGTCAGGAACCACACGACGAAGGCGACCGCGTCGAACACCGCCGTGATCGGGGTCAGGATCTCGCCGATCTCGCCGTCGTTGATCGCCAGGATGATGCCCAGGACCAGCAGAAACCCAGTCACACCAACGGAACCGATGACGGCCGCCTTGATCCACTGACCCGGGGCGCGCAGCCAATCCATGGTCCGGTCGTGGCGGCGCTGCTTCTCCGCCACGTCGCGGGCCTCCCACTCCAACAGCTTGTCGTGTTCGCCCGCGGCTTCCGCGGCGCGCATCATCCGTTCGTAGCGGTTCGCGCCGTGCGTGTCCCGCCACCGCGTCACGACCACCTTGACCCCGGCGGCGGGGTACGCGACGCCGTGCCGGAACGCGGTCTTCGTCCTCTCGTGCGCGACCGCGTTGCGCGTGGCGCGGGCGACGGTCACCACGTCGCGGCCGTAGCCGCGGTAGCGGGCGATCGCCCGCGCCTTCTGCGACGTGAGTCGCGCGTACTCCTCGTCGGTGACGATCTCGCCCTCGATCACCTCGCCCTGCTCCGGCGCGACCGGAAGGTGATGGACGGTGGCCAGCTCGCCGGCGGCCGGGGTCTGCTCGGTGTTGTCGTTCATCAGGTCCTCCGGCTCACTTGCGGTTGGGG
>NZ_KB912942.1:4255794-4430938 GCF_000383915.1 Amycolatopsis benzoatilytica AK 16/65 | reverse complement strand
TAGTCTCGATCGAACTTTACAGCATTGTTGGAGAGTTTGATCCTGGCTCAGGACGAACGCTGGCGGCGTGCTTAACACATGCAAGTCGAACGCTGAANCNGNTTCGGNNGNGGATGAGTGGCGAACGGGTGAGTAACACGTGGGTAATCTGCCCTGCACTCTGGGATAAGCCTGGGAAACTGGGTCTAATACCGGATANGACCANNGGNGGCATCNTNGGTGGTGGAAAGTTCCGGCGGTGCAGGATGAACCCGCGGCCTATCAGCTTGTTGGTGGGGTAATGGCCTACCAAGGCGACGACGGGTAGCCGGCCTGAGAGGGTGACCGGCCACACTGGGACTGAGACACGGCCCAGACTCCTACGGGAGGCAGCAGTGGGGAATATTGCACAATGGGCGCAAGCCTGATGCAGCGACGCCGCGTGAGGGATGACGGCCTTCGGGTTGTAAACCTCTTTCGCCAGGGACGAAGCGCAAGTGACGGTACCTGGATAAGAAGCACCGGCTAACTACGTGCCAGCAGCCGCGGTAATACGTAGGGTGCGAGCGTTGTCCGGAATTATTGGGCGTAAAGAGCTCGTAGGCGGTTTGTCGCGTCGGCCGTGAAATCTCCACGCTTAACGTGGAGCGTGCGGTCGATACGGGCAGACTTGAGTTCGGCAGGGGAGACTGGAATTCCTGGTGTAGCGGTGAAATGCGCAGATATCAGGAGGAACACCGGTGGCGAAGGCGGGTCTCTGGGCCGATACTGACGCTGAGGAGCGAAAGCGTGGGGAGCGAACAGGATTAGATACCCTGGTAGTCCACGCTGTAAACGTTGGGCGCTAGGTGTGGGCGACATCCACGTTGTCCGTGCCGTAGCTAACGCATTAAGCGCCCCGCCTGGGGAGTACGGCCGCAAGGCTAAAACTCAAAGGAATTGACGGGGGCCCGCACAAGCGGCGGAGCATGTGGATTAATTCGATGCAACGCGAAGAACCTTACCTGGGCTTGACATGCGCCAGACATCCCCAGAGATGGGGCTTCCCTTGTGGTTGGTGTACAGGTGGTGCATGGCTGTCGTCAGCTCGTGTCGTGAGATGTTGGGTTAAGTCCCGCAACGAGCGCAACCCTTATCCTGCGTTGCCAGCGCGTCATGGCGGGGACTCGTGGGAGACTGCCGGGGTCAACTCGGAGGAAGGTGGGGATGACGTCAAGTCATCATGCCCCTTATGTCCAGGGCTTCACACATGCTACAATGGCTGGTACAGAGGGCTGCGATACCGCGAGGTGGAGCGAATCCCTTAAAGCCGGTCTCAGTTCGGATCGCAGTCTGCAACTCGACTGCGTGAAGTCGGAGTCGCTAGTAATCGCAGATCAGCAACGCTGCGGTGAATACGTTCCCGGGCCTTGTACACACCGCCCGTCACGTCATGAAAGTCGGTAACACCCGAAGCCCATGGCCCAACCCGCAAGGGAGGGAGTGGTCGAAGGTGGGACTGGCGATTGGGACGAAGTCGTAACAAGGTAGCCGTACCGGAAGGTGCGGCTGGATCACCTCCTTTCTAAGGAGCACAACACATCCGCGTCCCCGGGATACCCGGAACCAGGGCGCGGGGTGGCTCGGGCTCGGAAGCCGAATGTGTTTCCGTCCGGGTTGCTCAAGGAATTGTGGAACTACTGGTTACGGGTTCTCGCGGTGGTGATGCCGCCGACCTAGTACTGCGGGGCTTCGGCTTCGCGTGGAACGGCGGCCGCGGATCCGGGCGGGTTCTTGTTCGCTGGCGCGCTGTTGGGTCCTGAGGCAACACACGTTGTTTCTGGTGTGGTGTTTGAGAACTGTAGAGTGGATGCGAGCATCTTTGTGGTCAAGTTGTTAAGGGCACATGGTGGATGTCTTGGCTTCAGGAGCCGATGAAGGACGTGGGAGGCTGCGATATGCCTCGGGGAGCTGTCAACCGAGCTGTGATCCGAGGATTTCCGAATGGGGAAACCCAGCACCAGTGATGTGGTGTTACCCGCCGGTGAATATATAGCCGGTGTGGAGGGAACGCGGGGAAGTGAAACATCTCAGTACCCGCAGGAAGAGAAAACAACCGTGATTCCGTGAGTAGTGGCGAGCGAAAGCGGAAGAGGCTAAACCGATTGCATGTGATACCTGTCAGGGGTTGTGTGGTCGGGGTCGTGGGACCTGCCTTGAGAATTCTGACAGATTCTCGGGTTGATGTGCTGGTTAGTGGAACGCCTTGGGACGGGCGGCCGGAGTGGGTGAGAGCCCCGTACGCGAAAACCAGTTGCATGAGCCTTGGCGGTGTTCCCGAGTAGCAGCGAGCTCGTGGAATTTGCTGTGAATCTGCCGGGACCACCCGGTAAGCCTAAATACTTCCTGGAGACCGATAGCGGACGAGTACCGTGAGGGAAAGATGAAAAGTACCCCGGGAGGGGAGTGAAAGAGTACCTGAAACCGTGTGCCTACAAGCCGTCAGAGCCGTTGAGGTGATGGCGTGCCTTTTGAAGAATGAGCCTGCGAGTTAGTGCTGCGTGGCGAGGTTAACCCGGGTGGGGTAGCCGTAGCGAAAGCGAGTCCGAACAGGGCGGTTGTAGTCGCGTGGTCTAGACCCGAAGCGGAGTGATCTACCCATGGCCAGGGTGAAGCGACGGTAAGACGTCGTGGAGGCCCGAACCCACTTAGGTTGAAAACTGAGGGGATGAGCTGTGGGTAGGGGTGAAAGGCCAATCAAACTCCGTGATAGCTGGTTCTCCCCGAAATGCATTTAGGTGCAGCGTCGCATGTTTCACCGCGGGGGTAGAGCTACTGGATGGTCTAGGGGCCTTACCGGGTTACCGAAATCAACCAAACTCCGAATACCGTGGTGTGAGAGTGCGGCAGTGAGACGGCGGGGGATAAGCTTCGTCGTCGAGAGGGAAACAGCCCAGAACACCAGCTAAGGCCCCTAAGTGTGTGCTCAGTGGGAAAGGATGTGGGATTGCCCAGACAACCAGGAGGTTGGCTTAGAAGCAGCCACCCTTGAAAGAGTGCGTAATAGCTCACTGGTCAAGTGGTCCTGCGCCGACAATGTAGCGGGGCTTAAGCACACCGCCGAAGCTGTGTCATTGACACTTTAGATCGGCGTTCGTCCTTGAGGCGGGCGTCCAGTCGTGTTGATGGGTAGGGGAGCGTCCTGCATCCGGTGAAGCGGCGGCGGAAGCCAGTCGTGGAGGGTGCGGGAGTGAGAATGCAGGCATGAGTAGCGAATGCAGAGTGAGAAACTCTGCCGCCGGATGACCAAGGGTTCCTGGGCCAGGCTAATCCGCCCAGGGTAAGTCGGGACCTAAGGCGAGGCCGACAGGCGTAGTCGATGGACAACGGGTTGATATTCCCGTACCCGAGCATGTGCGCCCATGGCGAGGCGGTTGACACTAACCACCCGAAGCCGGCGTCGAAGTCTTCGGACGGAGGCGTCGTGTGGAGCGTGGGACCTGATTCCGTAGTAGTCAAGCGATGGGGTGACGCAGGAAGGCAGCTCTGCCAGGCGATGGTTGTCCTGGTGTAAGCGTGTAGGCCGNNANNNAGGCAAATCCGNNTNNCANGAGGCTGAGACGTGATGCGTAGCCGTTTGAGGTGAAGCGAGTGATCCTATGCTGCCGAGAAAAGCCTCTAGTGAGTGCATGCACGGCCCGTACCCCAAACCAACACAGGTGGTCAGGTAGAGAATACCAAGGCGATCGGGTGAACTGTGGTTAAGGAACTCGGCAAAATGCCCCCGTAACTTCGGGAGAAGGGAGGCCAAGCGCGGTGATACCCCTTTGCGGGTGGAGCTGTGGTTGGCCGCAGAGACCAGCGGAAAGCGACTGTTTACTAAAAACACAGGTCCATGCGAAGTCGCAAGACGATGTATATGGACTGACGCCTGCCCGGTGCTGGAACGTTAAGAGGACCGGTTAACTCATTTCGGTGGGTGAAGCTGAGAATTTAAGCGCCAGTAAACGGCGGTGGTAACTATAACCATCCTAAGGTAGCGAAATTCCTTGTCGGGTAAGTTCCGACCTGCACGAATGGCGTAACGACTTTCCGGCTGTCTCGACCACAGGCCCGGCGAAATTGCATTACGAGTAAAGATGCTCGTTACGCGCGGCAGGACGGAAAGACCCCGGGACCTTTACTATAGTTTGGTATTGGTTTTCGGTTCGGCTTGTGTAGGATAGGTGGGAGACTGTGAAGCTCGGACGCTAGTTCGGGTGGAGTCGTTGTTGAAATACCACTCTGGTCGGATTGGGAATCTGAACCTCGGACCGTGATCCGGTTCAGGGACAGTGCCTGATGGGTAGTTTAACTGGGGCGGTTGCCTCCTAAAGAGTAACGGAGGCGCCCAAAGGTTCCCTCAGCCTGGTTGGCAATCAGGTGTCGAGTGCAAGTGCACAAGGGAGCTTGACTGTGAGACAGACATGTCGAGCAGGGACGAAAGTCGGGACTAGTGATCCGGCACCTCCTGGTGGAAGGGGTGTCGCTCAACGGATAAAAGGTACCCCGGGGATAACAGGCTGATCTTGCCCAAGAGTCCATATCGACGGCATGGTTTGGCACCTCGATGTCGGCTCGTCGCATCCTGGGGCCGGAGTAGGTCCCAAGGGTTGGGCTGTTCGCCCATTAAAGCGGCACGCGAGCTGGGTTTAGAACGTCGTGAGACAGTTCGGTCCCTATCCGCCGCGCGCGCAGGATACTTGAGGAAGGCTGTCCCTAGTACGAGAGGACCGGGACGGACGGACCTCTGGTGTGCCAGTTGTCACGCCAGTGGCATGGCTGGTTGGCTATGTTCGGAAGGGATAACCGCTGAAGGCATCTAAGCGGGAAGCCTGTTCCAAGATGAGGTATCCCACCCCTTTGTGGGTTAAGGCCCCCAAGAGACGATTGGGTTGATAGGCCAGAGATGGAAGCACAGTAATGTGTTGTCGAGTCGACTGGTACTAATAGGCCGAGGACTTGCCTACGAAGATGTTGCGCATCCACTCTACGGTTCTGAAACACCACACCGGCTGTCACCGGATACCGGGTGGCGGGTGTGTGTTGTTTCGGAGTGTTTCGGTGGTTTTAGCGTCAGGGAAACGCCCGGTCCCATTCCGAACCCGGAAGCTAAGCCTGATTGCGCCGATGGTACTGCAACCGAAGGGTTGTGGGAGAGTAGGACACCGCCGAACTCAACCAACAGGCTGGGTCCCGGTCGAGAACCCCCAACAGGTTCTCCCGGGGCCCAGCTTTTTTCATGCATCCACGACCACGCTCGAACAAGCAAGGCCCGGCCCCACCCAGGGGACCGGGCCTTCGTCATGCCCAGGGGCCGGCCTTCGCCACGTCCGGATCAGCCGAACCGCCTCACTCCGGCCGCCGCAGCAAGTAGGTGTCCATGATCCACCCGTGGCGCTCCCGAGCGGCAGCCCGAACTTCCCGAATCTCCGCCGCCAGCGCCGCGTCCAACGGGCCGGACCGCAGGATCTCGTCCGGCGTCCCTACGTACGCGCCCCAGTAGATCCACAGCCCCCGATCCGCATACTGGTCGAACGTCGTATGCGCGTCCAGCAGCACGAAGACGTCGTCGGCATCCTCCGGCCATCCCTCTGCCAGCCGGCGGCCGGTCGTCAACTGCACCGCGCGGCCGATCTGATTCATCGTCGTGCGATGCCGCGCCACGAGCGCCGAGATGCTGCTGATCCCCGGCACCACTTCGTAGTCGAACGCCACGTTCCCGCGCGCCAGCACTGCCTCGATCAACGCGATCGTGCTGTCGTACAGCGCCGGGTCGCCCCACACGAGGAACGCGCCGGTCTCGCCGTCGGCCAGCTCGTCGCGGATCAGCCGCTCGTAGACGTCGGTCCGCAGCTGATGCCAGTCGGCGACCGCGGTGCGGTAGTTCGCGGGAGTGCGGTCCCGGTCCGGGTCCTTCGCGCTGACGACGCGATACCCAGGCCGGCTGACGAACCGATCGAGGATGTCCTGCCGGAGCCGAACCAGGTCGGCCTTCGCGCTGCCCTTGTCGAGCACGAAGAACACGTCGACGCGATTCATCCGGTCGACCGCCTGGACGGTCAGGTGTTCCGGGTCGCCGGCGCCGATCCCGATCGCGTAGATCTTCCGCATCCACGCAGTCTCCCCTGACGGGTAACCGGCCTCACTCCTGGGTCGACTGGCCGTTCCTACCCCCTAGGGGTATAAAGGAGTCAGTAGTCGAGAGCACCATGAGGAGCAAGGCTATGACTGAAGCCATCTACACGGTCGAGGGCATGACCTGCGGGCACTGCGTCGCGTCGGTGAAAGAGGAGGTCGGCGGCCTGGACGGCGTCCAGGCGGTCGATGTCGACCTCGCCACGGGTGCGGTGAAGGTAAGCAGTGCCGCGCCGCTTTCGCGCGAAGCCGTCGAGGCCGCCGTCGCGGAGGCCGGTTACCAGGTCGTCGCGTAACAAGGAGTGACATGAGCACCACGACGCCCGCCCCGGCGCAGTCGATCGAACTCGTCATCGGGGGGATGACCTGCGCGTCGTGCGCTGCTCGCGTCGAGCGCAAGCTCAACAAGGTCGAGGGCGTCACTGCGAGCGTGAACTACGCGACGGAGAAGGCGCACGTCGAATACCCCTCCACGGTGTCGGTCGACGATCTGGTGGGCGTCGTGGAAGCGACCGGCTACACCGCGCGGGCGCCGGAACCGGAGACGGCCGAGACGGCCGAGCAGGACGAAACCCGGCCACTGCGCGACCGACTCGTGTACTCGGCGGTCCTGACCGCCCCGGTGGTCTTGCTGGCCATGGTTCCCGCACTCCAGTTCACCAACTGGCAGTGGCTGTCGCTGACCCTCGCGGCACCGGTCGTGGTCTGGGGAGCGTGGCCGTTCCACCGCGCCGCCTGGACGAACCTGCGCCACGGCGCGGCGACCATGGACACGTTGGTCTCGCTCGGCGTCTCGGCGGCCACCCTCTGGTCGCTGTACGCGCTGTTCTTCGGCACTGCGGGCATGCCCGGGATGCGGCACGGGTTCGAGTTCGGCGTTTCCGCCGGCTCCGGGGTCGACAACATCTACCTCGAGGTCGCGGCCGGGGTGACGAC
This sequence comes from Amycolatopsis benzoatilytica AK 16/65, assembly GCF_000383915.1. Lineage (NCBI taxonomy): Bacteria > Bacillati > Actinomycetota > Actinomycetes > Pseudonocardiales > Pseudonocardiaceae > Amycolatopsis > Amycolatopsis benzoatilytica. The sequence goes on along the minus strand of NZ_KB912942.1, from coordinate 4,423,867 downwards.
GTTCCTCCTCGCCGGCCGATACTTCGAAGCGCGATCGAAGCGGCGGTCCGGTGCCGCGCTTCGGGCGTTGCTCGAACTCGGGGCGAAAGACGTGGCGGTGTTGCGAGACGGGCGCGAGCAGCGCGTCCCGGTCGAGCGGCTGCGGGTCGGGGACACCTTCGTGGTGCGGCCTGGCGAGAAGATCGCCACCGACGGGGTGGTGACGGAGGGCAGTTCGGCTGTCGACGTCAGCACGGTCACCGGTGAATCGGTGCCCGTCGAGATCGCGACAGGCGACGGCGTCATCGGCGCGACAGTGAACGTCGGCGGGCGCATCACGGTTCGAGCGACCCGGGTCGGCTCGGATACCCAGCTCGCGCAGATGGCGCGGCTCGTCGAGGAGGCACAGAACGGCAAGGCCGCGGTCCAGCGGCTGGCGGACCGCGTGTCGGCGGTCTTCGTGCCGATCGTGCTGGTCTTGGCGGTGGCTACAGCGGTCGCGTGGCTAGTCGCCAGCGGAAACTCTGCCGAAGCGGGCACGGCCGCGGTTGCCGTGCTGATCATCGCCTGCCCGTGCGCGCTGGGGCTGGCGACGCCGACCGCCCTGCTGGTCGGGACCGGCCGGGGCGCACAGCTCGGCATCCTGATCAAAGGTCCGGAAGTGCTCGAGTCGACTCGTCGCGTCGACACCGTGGTGCTGGACAAGACCGGCACGGTCACGACTGGGCGGATGAGTCTGGTGGACGTCCACGTCGGCGACGGTGTCACGGAGAGCGAGTTGTTGCGATACGCGGGCGCGGTCGAGGACTCGTCGGAGCACCCGGTCGGGCAGGCGATCGCGGAGGGCGCGAGGTCGCGCGTCGGGGATCTTCCGCCGGCGACTGAGTTCCGGAACGCGGAGGGGCTGGGCGTTTCCGGACTGGTCGAGGGGCTGCCGGTGCTCGCCGGTCGCGCGGCGTTCTTGGCGGACCGGAGCGTCGACGTCGACGAACGGCTGGCCGAAATGAAGTCCGCTGCGGAAGAACACGGCGCGACGGCGGTGCTCGTCGCGTGGGACGGCGTGGCACGGGGCGTACTGGTCGTGGCCGACACGATCAAGCCGACGTCGGCGCAGGCGGTCGCCGAACTGCGGTCGCTCGGCCTGCGGCCGGTCTTGCTGACCGGCGACAACGCGGGCGCGGCTCAGGCGATCGCGGATGCCGCCGGCATCTCCGAAGTCGTGGCCGAGGTGCTGCCGGCCGAGAAGGTCGCCGTAGTGAAGCGGCTGCAGGCGGAGGGCCGAGTCGTCGCGATGGTCGGCGACGGCGTGAACGACGCGGCCGCACTCGCGCAGGCCGACCTCGGGCTCGCGATGGGCACCGGCACGGACGCGGCGATCGAGGCCAGCGACCTGACGCTGGTCCGCGGCGATCTGCGCGCGGCGGCAGACGCGATCCGGCTTTCCCGACGCACGCTCGGCACGATCAAAGGGAACTTGTTCTGGGCGTTCGCCTACAACGTCGCGGCCTTGCCGCTGGCGGCGTTCGGCCTGCTCAACCCGATGATCGCAGGGGGGGCGATGGCGTGCTCGTCGGTGTTCGTGGTGTCGAACAGCTTGCGGTTGCGACGGTTCCGGGCTGGGTGACCCTGGAGACCGGGCCGGTGGCGGATTGTGTCGCCGCCGGCCCTTCGGGTCGGTCGGCCCAGGTCAGGACCGGACGAGCCGGGCGATCGCGTCGGAGGCTTCGCGCACCTTGAGGTCCGCCTCTTCGCCGCCCGCTGCCGCGGCTTGGACCACGCAGGTCGCCAAGTGCTCGTCGAGGAGTTCGAGGGAGAACGACTGCAGCGCCTTCGTCGCCGCGGACACCTGGGTCAGGATGTCGATGCAGTACTTGTCTTCTTCGACCATGCGCTGCAAGCCGCGGATCTGGCCTTCGATCCGGCGCAGGCGCTTGAGATATGCCTCTCGTTCACTGCCGTAGCCGGTCATCGCGCATCTTCCCCTTCTCGCATCCCCGTGGTTCACCACCGATGATACCCGCCCGGTGTATCCGGGTCCGGCGTTCAGCCGGCGGCGGCCGTCTCCGGGACCTCGGTGACCGCGGACGTCCGGCGCTGGTTCGGCACCGGAGTGCCGTCCGGTGCTAGCTCGGCGTTCGCCGTGGCCAGGAGTTCGCGGGCACCGCGCAGCGCGGTCTTGACCCGGTGCTGGACGGCGACGAGTTCGGAGACTCTGCGCTCCGCGTCGGCGACGATCCGGGCGGAATGGTCAGCTGCTTCCCGGACCGCCTGGTCGGCTTCGAGGCGGGCGGCGGCGGTGCGGTCGGAGATCTCGCGCAGCGCGTCCGCGCGGCGGTCCGCCAGTGTGCGGGTGAGGTGTTCTTCCAGCCGGCGTCGTTCTTTCGCGGCTGCTTCGTCCGCGGCTGCCCGTTCCTCGGCCGCGCGACGGAGAAGATCTTCGTGTTCTCGCCGCTGTCGCGCGCGGTCCTCGACCACGGCTTCGACCAGCGCGTGTTCCTTTTCGGTGAGACGGACGGCTTCCGCTTTCGCGTCGGAGACGATCCGCGCGGCGGCGCCTTCGGCGCGGGAGACGATTTCCGCGGCTTCCTCGCGGGTCAGCTCGACCATCCGGCGGGAGCGTTCCTGCAGCGCGTCCGGTTCGATCGGGGTGCGGCTGATCCGGTCGACTGTCGCGCGCAGCTCGCGATTGCGCTCGGCCAGTTCGTCCGCGCGCCGAGCCGCGGCGTCGCGTTCGGCTGCCAGCCGCCGGAACTCGTCCTGCGCCCAGGCCACGAATTCGTCGACCTGGCCGCGCTGGTAGCCGCGCCATGCCGACTCGAAGGACGGCCGGACGGACGTCAGGTCCTCGCCACCGACGGGGGCCATGCTCTCACCTCCCATTTGGATGGTTTCTCCTCGGCGCTCGTTTTTCTTGCCGCACCGGGAAATTCCGCGTTGCCTCCAGTGTGCCTGAAGTCCGGCGATCCGGGGACGTCCGGTCCGGTCAATCTTCGAGCGGATCCTCCGTGCCGGTCGCAGTGCTTCGCACGCCGGGCAATTCGGCCAGTTCCGCGGTGAGCTCGGGAAGATCGCCGCGCCCCTGCAGCATCAGTGTGACCACCGCGATCCGTTGTCCCTCTTCGGAAACTGTTTCGCGATCGACGGCGACCCGGTGCACCGCCCAGCCCCGGTCGGTGCACGCGGTCAGTACCGAGCGCAGCACGCCGTGTCCGTCGGCGTAGCTCAGCCGAAGGACCGGCGGCTGCCGGCGATGGCGTGCGACGAACCGGGAAAGCGGCGGGAACCCGCGAGTGATCACCACCAGCCCGGCAGTGGTCGCGACCGCGAGCACCGGCAGCCCGGCCCCGCTCGCGACACCGACCGCCGCGGCGAGCCACACCGTCGCGGCGGTCGTGAGGCCGCGCACCGCGTCGCGCCGCACGAAGATCAAGCCGCCGCCGACGAAGCCGATGCCGGAGACGATCTGCGCGGCGATCCGGGACGGGTCGAGCGCGACGTGCTCGATGCCGAGCAGATCGGCGAAGCCGTACTTCGACACCAGCATGAACACTGCCGACCCGACGCCGACCAACGTGTGCGTACGCAGGCCGGCCTGCTTGTTGCCGACCTCGCGTTCGATACCGATCACCGTGCTCAGCAGCAGCGCGAGCAAAACCGGCGGCAGCAGTTCCCACTGCTCGCCGGTGGACCAGAGAGCGTGCACGGACATACCTCCTCTCCTGTACTCTGCCCGGCTCCCGGAGAGTCCGCGCGCCCGGCCAGGCGACCGCGCCTAAGCTCGGGCAATGGCCCGCTACTTCGACGTGCATCCGCAGAACCCGCAGCGCCGCGCGATCGGCCAAGTGGTCGACATCCTGCGCAACGACGGGCTGATCGCGTACCCGACCGACTCGTGCTTCGCGCTCGGCTGCCAGATCGGCAACCAGCAGGGGATGGAGCGGATCCGCACCATCCGCAAACTGGACCACCGGCACCATTTCACGCTCGTCTGCCAGGACTTCGCCCAGCTCGGCCAGTTCGTGCACGTCGACAACGCGGTGTTCCGGGCCATCAAGGCCAGCACGCCCGGCGCGTACACGTTCATCCTCCCGGCCACCAAGGAAGTGCCGCGGCGGCTGCTGCACGCCAAGAAGAAGACCGTCGGCGTGCGGATCCCCGACCACGTGGTGACTCAGGAGCTGCTCGGCGAACTGGGCGAGCCGATCCTGTCGAGCACGCTGCTGCTGCCCGACTCCGGCGCACCGCTCACCCAGGGCTGGGAGATCAAGGAAGAACTCGACCACGTGCTGGACGCCGTCCTCGACTCCGGCGACTGCGGCGTGGAACCCACCACCGTGATCGATTTCTCCTCCGGCGAGGCGGAGATCGTGCGGTACGGGGCGGGGGACCCGTCCCGGTTCGAGTGACCTGGGCCGGCATCGTTGTGCCTGCCGGACGAGCTTGCCGTGCTCGGCACGCCCGGCTGCTCGACGGCATCGCCGCACGGCTCCGCTAGGTTGGGGCGTGCCTGGACCGCCTACCGGGGGAGACGCCGTGAAGTTCCTGCTGACGATGCATATGAACCCCGCCGTCTGGGAGGGGCTGAGCGAGGAGACCCGGCAGGGGGTGATGGACGGGCACGCGAATTTCATCGCGAAGATCCGGGCGTCCGGAGAGCTGATCAACACGCAGGCGCTCGGCGGGCCGGACGACAGCGCGGTCGTGCGGGTGCGCGGCGGGGTACCGGCGGTCACCGACGGTCCGTACGCGGAGTCGAAGGAGTTCCTGGCCGGCTTCTACCTGGTCGAGTGCGAGAGCCGGGACCGGGCGATCGAGGTCGCCGCGATGATTCCGGACGCCGCTATCGACGGGCTCGGCATCGAGGTCCGGCCGGTGGCGTACTTCGCTGACGCGGAAACCGACGTCGACCTCGGTTGATGACGGACGCCGGCGAGCTGCTGCGGCCGCTCGTGCCGCAGGTGCTCGCGACGCTCGTGCGGCGGTACGGGCAGTTCGAAGCGTGCGAGGACGCGGTGCAGGAAGCCGTGCTCGCGGCGATCGAGCAATGGACCGCGGGCGAGGTACCGGACAATCCCCGGGCTTGGCTGCTGACGGTCGCCACCCGTCGGCTCACTGACCTCTGGCGCAGCGAGAGCGCGCGTCGGCGGCGGGAGGAAACCGCCGCCGTGCAGGAGGTCGCGCTGACCGCGGTCGTCCCCGGACCAGAGGACGAGCAGCTGCCAGCCGAGGACGACACGCTCACCTTGCTGTTCTTGTGCTGTCATCCGGCGATCACTCCGAGCTCCCAGGTGGCTCTGACGTTGCGCGCGGTCGGCGGGTTGACGACGGCTGAGATCGCTCGCGCGTTCCTCGTTCCGGAGGCCACCATGACGCGCCGGATCACGCGAGCGAAGGAAAGCGTCGCGGCGGCAGGCTCGGTTTTCGCGCCGCCGTCCGCCGCGGACTGGCCGGCCCGGCTGCAGGTCGTGCTGCATGTGCTGTATCTGATCTTCAACGAGGGATACACCGCGACGTCCGGCGAGGACTTGCATCGGGTCGAGCTGTCCGAGGAAGCGATCCGGCTGACGCGCGCAGTGCACGCGTTGCTGCCGGACGACGGCGAGGTTGCCGGCTTGCTCGCGCTGATGCTCCTCACCGACGCGCGGCGGCCGGCGCGCACCGGCCCGGACGGGGCGCTGACGCCGCTGGCCGAGCAAGACCGTCGACAATGGACAGTGTCGCTGATCGTCGAGGGCCTGGAACTGGTGAACCGGGTCCTGGGTCGCGGCCCGGTGGGGCCGTATCAAGTGCAGGCGGCGATAGCGGCGTTGCACGACCAGGCGGCCGGTACCGATTCGACCGACTGGCCGCAGATTCTCGAGCTCTACACCCTGCTCGAACAGCTCGCGCCCAGCCCGGTGACGAGGTTGAACCGGGCGATCGCGGTCGCGATGGTCAACGGCCCTGCGGAAGCTCTTGAGCTGTTGACGACGCTGGAAGGCGACGCGCGGCTGACGCAGGGGCATCGGCTGGATGCGGTGCGCGCGCACCTGCTCGAGCTGGCCGGCGAGACGTCGGCAGCGCGCGAGCACTACCTGCGTGCGGCGCAACGCACGAGCAGCATGCCGGAACGGCGATATCTCCGGGCGAAGGCGGCGAGGTTCCGCACACCTGGAGAGTAGGGCCCGCCCGGTCAGCCGGTGCGGTCCGTCCGTTCCAGGAGGAAGACGCGGATCTCGCGGTGTGCGGCGCGTTCGGCGTAACGGTCGTAAGCCGGCCAGTAGGAAGCGACGGCGTCCCACATCTCCTGTCGTTCGGGGTCTTGCAGAAGCCGGCCGCGCACGGGCACGGTGCGGCCGTGGACGGAGATCGTCGCGTCGGGGTGGGACAGGAGGTTCGCGGTCCAGGCGGGATGGCGTTCTCCGCCCCAGTTCGAGCCGATGACGACGTAGCCGGTCGGACGTTCGACGTACAGCAGCGGGACCTGCCGCGGCTCGCCGGTCGTGCGGCCGATCGTGGTGAGCAGAAGAGTGCGCAACCCGACTGCCGCGCCTACGCCCAGTCGGCCGCCGGTGACGCGGAGCAGGAGCCGGTCCGCTGGCATCATCGCCTGGCCGAAGGCGGCGAATGCTTTGCTGCGGCCCAAACCGGCGAAGACTCTGCGCAGTTCCATGGCTGGCAGCCTACGGGGCGGGACGGGCCGCGGCTGGCAGGCGGGCTGCCCCTGAACCGCACTGGAAGCCCCGCCGGTCGGCCGGTCATCCCCGAAAACTAGGCCTGGGCGGCTGCTCCGGTCAGCTTCAGCAGCGAAGCCGTCAGCGCCGGCGCCTGGTCCACCAGGTAGAAATGCCCGCCCGGATAGGTAGTGATCGTGAAGTCGCCGGTGGTGTGGGCCGACCAAGCCTCCACGTCGGCGACAGGGGCGTGGGGGTCCGCGTCGCCGGTGTGGGCGTGCAGCGCGGCCTTCAGCGGGCCGGGGCTCGGGCGGTACGTTTCGATCGCCGTGTAGTCGGCTCGCAAGGCCGGCAAGATCAACTCGCGCAGTTCCGGGTCCTGCAGGACGCGCGGGTCGGTGCCGTCCAGGGCCTGGATCTCGGCCAGCAGGGCGTCGTCTCCCCGCAGGTGCACGTCTTCCTCGACCAGCCGGGACGGGGCGCGGCGGCCGGAAACCACCACCGCGGCAGGGGAGACGCCTCGGGCTTCCAGCCGCAGAGCCACTTCATAGGCGACGGTCGCGCCCATGCTGTGGCCGAACAGCACCACCGGCAGGTCGAACCAGGACGCCAGCGCCTGGGTGATCGCGTCCGCCAACTCCGGGATGCTGCGCAGAGCGGGCTCGGCCATCCGGTCTTGCCGGCCGGGGTACTGGACGGCCAGCACGTCCGCGGCGGGGGCGATCGCTTTCGACATCGAGTGGAAGAACGCGGCCGAGCCGCCCGCATGCGGCAGGCACACCAAACGGGCGGGAGCGTCGTCGGCGGGGTGGAAGCGGCGTAGCCACGGGTCCCTCATGCCCGCGACCCTACCGGGCAACGGGCTGCCGACGATCGGCGAAGCCGTACCGAGGAGCAGCTACTGCACGTCGCGGAGCGCGACGCGCGCGAATTCGATCTTTTCGTACGGGCCAGTGGCACCGGTCTCGTACAGGACGCCGACGGTGCTGCGGTCGGCTTGCACCAGGTCGGAGTAGCCGGCCGGGGACGGCGTCAGGGTCCGGCCGGGATGCCAGGTCCGGCCGCCGTCCTGGCTGATGCGCAACTGCATCGTCTTGCGCATCGTCGAGTCGGACGGGCCCGAGTACAGCAGGACGCGGCGGTCGGTCGTTTGCAGGACGCTGCCTTCGACCTTCGGGCCGGAAATGGCCGGCTGGACCTGGTAAGGGCGGGTCAGGGTGCGTCCGCCGTCGGTGCTGTAGGCGTCCAGACGGTGGTCGGGAGCGGAGCCTTGGTTGCGGCTCGAGAAGTAGACCGTTCCGTCTGGCAGTTCGGCGGCGGTGGTTTCGTTGGGGGCGATGACGCCGTCCTGCGGGGCGTCGACGAAGCCGATGTGCCAGGTCCGGCCGTCGTCGTCGCTGTAGAGGTCGTGGCCGCCGTAATATTTGGCTTCGGTGCCGACGTCCGGCGAACCCGCCGGCGGCGCGGCGGAGTGGTTGGCCGGAACGACGATCCGGCCGGCGTAGCGGCCGTGCTTCAGCAGCGTTGCGTGTCCGGGACCGGTGGCGTACCAGCGCCAGGACGGCAGTTTCGTCGTCGCGGTGAGATCGCGGGCCGCGCTCCAGGTGCGGCCGTTGTCGGTGCTGCGGCGGACGTAGACCCGGCGGGTGTCTTGCTCGGACACGGTGCCGGACATGATGTCCCGCTCGCTGACAGGTCCGTTGTGGACGGTCAGCAGGACGAGGTCGCCGTTGCGTGCTGCTACCGGAGCCGGGTTTCCGGCGGTGCCATCGCCGTTGCTGTCCACTACCTGCAGGGGGCTCCAGGTGCAGCCGCCGTCGCGGGAGGCCGGCGTCACCCGCGCGACCGCCACCCGAGCCGATGCCGGCCCAGCACCTCGATCAGCTCGTCCTTCCGCTCGCCCACCTCGGCGTGGCTGCCCATGATCCCGACCGCGGCGACGGTCCGCCCGTTCTCCACGACCGCGACCGACACGCCGTCCGCCTCCGTCGACGCGTTCGGGGCGGCGGCCAGCCGTTCGGACTGGATTCGCGGCAAGGCCTGCAGAAAACGCTCGACCAGTTCGGCGTCGCCCGGCGGCAGCGCGGCGATCTGCGCCCAGAGGTCCCGGTTCTCCATCGCCGCCAGCAGCACCCAGCCGGTCGACGTCCGGATCGGGGAGCGGCGCACGAAGCCTTCGGCGAGGTATGCGTACCGCGGGTCGTGGGAGGCGTAGTCGACGTAATAGAGGTCGCTGCCGACCACGATGGCCAGCACCGCGGTCATCCCCGTTTCCGCGTGCAGTGCTTCGAGGTCTTCGTGCGTCACCGTCGTCACGGTGGGGCGGCCGGCGAGGCGGGTGAGCAGGAACGGGGCCGGGCCGAGGGTGTACCGGCGGTCGTGTTCGTCGAGGTACCCGGTCGCGACCAGTCCGTTGACGAGGCCCTGGATCGAGCTCATCGGCGCGTCCAGCTCCCGCGCGAACTCGGTGAGCGTGACCCCGTTCCGGGAGCGGGCGGCCCGGTCCAGGATGGTCGACACCCGGTCGATCATCCGGTGGTGCGGCCTCGGGCGGCCGTCCGGCGTGGGGTGCGTCGGCATCGGGTGCTTTCTTTCCTCAGGGTGATCGGGAACTTTACCCGCGCCAGGGTGTTGCGTAAATACGTATTTTGATGCCAGTATGCGTAGCGAGGAGGTGTCGTCGTGGACATGCCGCTGGACGGGGTCGTCGTCGCGGACTTCAGCCGGGTGCTGGCCGGTCCGCTGGCCTGCGTGAACCTGGCCGACCTCGGTGCGACCGTGATCAAGGTCGAGCGGCCGGGGTCCGGCGACGACACCCGCGGCTGGGGACCGCCCTGGACGGCGCACTCCAGCTCCTACTTCGAGTGCGCCAATCGCTCCAAGCGGTCCGTGGTGCTCGACCTGGGCGACCCGGGCGACCAGGTGCTGGCGCGCGAACTGGCTCGCCGCGCGGATGTGCTGGTGGAGAACTTCCGCGCGGGGGCGCTGCGGCGGCGCGGCCTGGACTACGAGTCGGTGCGCGCGGACAATCCCGGCATTGTGTACTGCTCGGTGTCCGGCTTCGGCGGTGACGCGGATCTGCCCGGCTACGACTTCCTCGTGCAGGCGATGGGCGGTCTGATGAGCATCACCGGTGCGGCGGACGGAGAACCGGCCAAGGTCGGTGTCGCGCTGGTCGACGTGCTCGCGGCGAAGGACGCGACGATCGGCATTCTCGCCGCGTTGCGCGCCCGCGAGGCGACTGGGCGCGGGCAGCAGGTCGAGGTGAACCTGTTGTCCAGCCTGCTCGGCTCGATGGCGAATCAGGCGTCCGCGTACCTCGCCACCGGCATCGCACCGCGGCGGATGGGCAACGCGCATCCGTCGATCGCGCCGTATGAAACCTTGCGGTGCAAGGACGACGTGCTCGCGTTGGCGTGCGGCAACGACGGGCAGTTCGGCAAGCTCGCCGAAGTCCTGGGCGTGCCGGAGCTGGCCGGCGACGCGCGATTCGCGACGAACGCGGAGCGCGTGCGCAACCGCCCGGAACTCCGGGCCGCGCTGGAGGCCCGGCTCGGGACCGACACCGTCGCCGCATGGGCGGAGAAGCTGACCGAAGCCGGCGTGCCGGCCGGGCCGGTCGGGGATCTCGCCGACGGGTTCCGGCTCGCCGAATCGCTCGGCCTCGCGCCGACCGTGCCGGTGGGCGACGGCGCGCCGCCGCAGGTCCGCCATCCGATCGGCTATTCGGAGACGCCGGTCGCCCGCTACACCGCCCCGCCCCGGCTGGGGCAGCACAGCGACGAGATTCGCCGCTGGCTCGCAGAGGAGAAGAAATGAGCGCCACGAAATCCCTGCCGCCGCTGGACCCGCGCGACCCCGCCGGGCTGGCCGACCTGTTCACCGACGACGAGAAGGCGATCCAGGCCGCGGTCCGCAAGGTCTGTGCGGAGCGGATCGACCCGTACGTCGGCGACTGGTTCGAGCGCGGCGAGCTGCCGGACGTCCGGGGCCTGGCCAAGGACCTCGGGTCGCTGGGCGTGCTCGGAATGCACCTGGAGGGCTACGGCTGCGCCGGGATGTCGGCGACCGAGTACGGCCTGGCCTGCTTGGAGCTGGAGGCGACCGACTCGGGCATCCGCTCGCTGGTGTCCGTGCAGGGCTCGCTGGCGATGTTCGCGATCTGGCGGTGGGGTTCGGAGGAGCAGAAGCAGGAGTGGCTCCCGCGGATGGCGGCGGGCGACGCGATCGGCTGCTTCGGGCTGACCGAACCGGACGCCGGTTCCGACCCGGCCAGCATGCGCACCCGCGCCCGGCGCGACGGCGGCGACTGGCTCCTCGACGGCCGGAAGATGTGGATCACCAACGGAAGCGTCGCCGACGTCGCGGTGGTGTGGGCGCAGACCGACGAGGGCGTTCGCGGGTTCGTGGTGCCGACCGACACCCCGGGCTTCTCCGCGCCGGAGATCAAGCACAAGCTGTCGCTGCGCGCGTCGATCACCAGCGAACTGGTCCTGGACGGAGTACGGCTGCCGGCGGACGCGGTGCTGCCGGAGGTGACCGGCCTCAAAGGACCGTTGAGCTGCCTGAACGAAGCCCGGTTCGGCATCGTGTGGGGTTCGGTCGGCGCGGCCCGGTCCTGCCTGTACGCGGCGATGTCCTATGCCCAGGACCGCACGCAGTTCGGCAAGCCGATCTCGGCGTTCCAGCTGACCCAGCAGAAACTTGTCGACATGACGCTGGAATACACCAAGGCGTTGCTGCTGGCTGTCCACTTGGGACGGCGCAAGGACGCCGGTGCGCTGCGGCCGGAGCAGGTCAGCATCGGCAAGCTCAACAACGTCCGCGAGGCGATCGAGATCTGCCGCACCGCCCGGACGATCCTGGGCGCGAACGGGATTTCCCTGGAGTACCCGGTGATCCGGCACATGAACAACCTCGAATCGGTGCTGACCTACGAGGGCACCGTCGAGATGCACACGCTGGTGCTGGGTCAGGCGATCACCGGGCAGTCCGCGTTCCGCTGAGCCATCGCGGCGAGTGCCAGCGCCGCGGTCAGCATGCCGAGCCCGGCGAGCGTCCAGCCGAGGAAGCCGAAGGTCAGCACCAGCGGGACCAGCACGATCGGTCCGGTGATGCGGGCCAGCGCGGTGCTGGTGGCGAACAGGGCCTGGTACTGGCCTTGGTGCCCTTCGGGAGCGAGGCTGAACGCGAGATGCCAGCAGCCGGCGGACGCGGTCGTTTCGGCGAGCGTGAGCAGGAGCGCGCCGATCAGCGCGACGACTACCGGCTGGCTGGTGGCGCCGAGCGAGCCGAACACCGCGCAGGCCGCGATCAGGAACAGGCCGGCGAAAGCCAGCGAGCGGCGGGCGGTCCGGGCGTCGCGCACCTGGCGGCTGATCGGCAATTGCAGCACGACGACGAGGACGGTGTTGGCCAGCAGCACGATCGCGGACGTCCATTGTGGAGCGGATCCGCGCGTGACGATCCACAGCGGAAGGGTGACGCTGAGGATCGGCATGGTCAGCTGGGTTACCGCGGCCAGCACCGTCATCGTCACGTAGCGGCGGTCGCGCAGGGCGGGCCAGCCGGACTGGCGTTCGGCGGGGGCGTCCGGTCCGGCGTGCAGGTAGAGCGCGGTGGCGAACAGGAACAACCCGGCATCGACGGCGAACACCGTGCCGGCGTTGGCACCGGAGGCGAGAACCAGAGCTCCGAGGCCGGATCCGACGCCGATGCCGATGTTCACCGCGGTGTGCAGCACCGCGCGGGCCCGGACCCGGCCTTCCGGGGCCACCACCGTCGCGACGACGGCTTGCCGGCCCGCCGCGAGCGCGCTCTGCCCGCAGGCGAAGAGCGCGCACGCGGCGATGTAGGTGGAAACGTTGCGCGCCACGGCGAACAGCAGCAGACTCGCGACCGCCGCGACAGTCGCGGCGGCGAGAGCTCGGCGGGCGCCGATCCGGTCCAGCAGGGTTCCGAACGGAACCGTGGTGGTCAGGCTGGTCGCCGCGCCGAGGGACAGGCCCAGAGCCACGATCCCGGCCGGCAGGCCGACCCGGGTGGTGAAGTGGACGGCGGATACCCCCAGGACCGCGCCGTCCCCCGCGGACGTCAGGGCTTGTGCGGTGGCGAGCCGTCGGATCGCCGTGCGCGCGTTGTTCATGCCGGGCTGACCGACCAGCAGCGGGTGGTCACGCCGACCGTGTTCCACATGTTGATCGCGGTGAGCAGCGAAACCAGTGCGGCGGTTCCTTCCTCGCCGAACGCCGCGACGGCTTCGGTGACGGTCGCTTCGGGCACGTGCGTTTCGGCGAGGCGGGTGACGTCCTCGGTGAGGGCGAAGGCGGCTCGCTCGGCGGCGGTGAACAGGCCGAACTCCGCCCAGGCGGCGATCGCGTCGACCCGCTGGGCGGAGACGCCGGCCTTGCGCGCGGCCCGGGCGTGCATGTCGACGCAGTAGGCGCAGCCGTTGATCTGCGACGCACGCAGCCGGACCAGTTCGCGCAGGCCGTGGTCGATGCCGGCCTGGTCGAGCTGCTCGGTCGCGGCGTCGTCGAGCGTGCTCATCGCTCGGGAGAAAATCGGGGCGAGAGCGTCGAAATCGAGGCGCTGGGGGATCGTGACGAGGGCGTCTTTCGTGGTGGTCATGGACTCAGATTAGGGCGCGAATGGACCGAGTTCCTGGCCAATCCGAAGCTAAGAACTCAGACCATTTGCCAGTGCGTCCGCGGCTAGAGCGAGCGCCCGCGCGGCGCGCGCGGACGACACCGCGCCGTAGCCGATGACGACTCCGGCGCGGGTCTCGTCCCCGCCGGGAGCGCGGTAGCCGGACAGCCCTTCGAGGGCGACGCCGAACTGGCGAGCCGCGGCGACGGTGCGTTCCTCGGCGGCTTGGCCGGGCAACTCGACGAGGCATTGCAGGCCCGCGGCCAAGCCGCCCGGCCGCAGGTCCGGTACGCGTTCGGCGAGGAGGCGGGCGAACAGTTCGCGGCGGGTCCGGAAGGTGGCGCGGCGGCGGCGGACGGCGCGGTCGTACTCGTGGGACTCGATGAACCGGGCGAGGGCTTGCTGGTGCAGTCCGCTCGGGGTGACTCCGCTGAGCGTGCGCTGCCGCACCAGGTCCGGAAGGAACTCGGGCGGGGCGACTGCCCAGGCGACGCCGACCGCGGGGGCGAGGGCTTTGCTGGACGTGCCCAGGTAGACGACCCGGTCCGGGGCCAGCGCCTGCAGCGCGCCGATGCTGCGGCGGTCATACCGGAATTCCCCGTCGTAGTCGTCTTCCAGGAGCAGGGCGTCGCGGGCGTTCGCCCATTCGACGGCGGCGCGGCGGCGGTCCGGGGACAGCGGTACGCCGGTCGGGAATTGGTGCGCCGGAGTCAGGAACGCGGCATCGGCTTTCACCTCGGCCAGATCCGCGCCGTCGGCATCGATGCGGACCGGGACGATCTCCAGCCCGGCTTCGCCGATGATGCGCCGGTGCCGTTCGTGCCCGTACTCCTCGACCGCGATCCGCTTGCCGCCGCGCGCCCGGATGCTGCGGCAGGCCAACGCAAGCAGATCGCCGAAGCCGCTGCCGACCAGGACTTCCGCCGAGGTCACGACCACGCCGCGGGTGCGCGCCAGGTACCCGGCGAGGGTTTCGCGGAGCTCGGGGACGCCTTCCGGCGGCGCGTACGCGAATGCCGAAACCGGCATCTCGGCCAGTGCGCGCCGCGTTTGCGCACTCCATTGGGTACGGGGGAAGTCGCCTGCGTCGGCCAGACCGCCGCGCAGCTCGTACTCCGGGGCAGCGGCATGCTGCGCCGTTGTCGGCCGGGGCTGTTGCGGGGCGCCGGCGATCCAGGTGCCCGCGCCGACCCGGCTTTGGAGCCAGCCTTCGGCGGCCAGGCGGGAGTAGACCTCGGAGACGGTGCTGCGGGCGATGCCGAGGTCGGCGGCCAGCGCGCGGGACGCAGGCAGGCGAGTGCCGACGGAGAGCCGGCCGTCCACTACGGCTTCTCGGAGGGCGGTTTCGAGCGCGTGCGCGGGGCGGGTGGTGGAGACGGGAAGGAAGAGGTCGAGTCCGTCGGCCACTGATGCGCGCTTCATGCGCGGACTTTAGCTCGGGACAGAGGTCGAGTCTGGAGAGTCCGTGAAGGGCCCCTTCCGGGAATCCGATTCCCGGAAGGGGCCCATCACGGACTTGGGCGGTTAGGAGCGCGGGCCGGGGTCGCTGTAGCTCGGCCGGCCGGTCTCGTTGTGCCCGGCGAACCGGCGCAGGTAGCCCGGGGCGGCCGGGTCGGTCACCGAGATGTCGAACCAGCCGAACGCGGACGCCGTTTCGCACGGCACTCGCCGGGTTTCGCCCGGGCCGAGCACGATCGTGCGGGTGGCGCCGCGGCTGTAAGCGTTGCTCAGCCGCAGTTTGCGGCGCTGGCGGCCCGGGTTCGTGATGGTCAGTGTCAGCAGCGGAGCGCCGTAGTTGTTCGCGGACACCGAAACTTCCGGCTCCGACGTGTCCGCGGTGACGCCGGTGAACTGCGCGAGATAGCCGTTCGCGCCGGTGACGCGCAGGTCGTAGTTGCCGTGCTCGTCCGTGCCCGGCGCGCCTTCCCAGACGTCGGTGACGGTGTCGTGCGCGGCGACCGTGTACCGGCGAGGCGAATCGCCGTGCGCGTAGGCATAGAAATACGCGCCGACGGTGCCGCTGTTGGCGAACCGCACCGAAATCGACCTGCCGTCGCGCTTTTCGGCGACCCCGGCGGTGAACTGGTACGGCAGCGCACGCGCGGGGCGGACACCCGGCTCCTGCTTCGGCATCGCCTGCGGCAGCTTCACCGAGAACGGCTGGTTCTGGCTCGGCAGCGGCTTCGGCGCGGGCGTGGAGACCGGCCGGGTCTGCGGCCGGGAGAAGTCGAACGCCGAGGTCAGGTCGCCGCACACGGAGCGGCGCCAGGCGCTGATGTTCGGCTCGGACACGCCGAACCGGGCCTCCAGGAACCGCAGCACCGAGGTGTGGTCGAAGGTTTCCGAGCAGACCCAGCCGCCGCGCGACCACGGCGACACGACGAGCATCGGCACCCGCGAGCCGAGCCCGACCGGATGCTTGCCGGTCAGCCGGTGCCCGCTCGGGCCGGTGCCGGTGCTCGGGCGCAGCTTGTCGAAGTCAAGGAACTCGTCGGCGAGGCTCGCCGCCAGCGACGGCGACACCAGGCCGTCGGTGCCCGGCCGGTTCAGCAGCGGCGGCATCGGCGGGACCACGTGGTCGAACAGGCCGTCGTTCTCGTCGTAGTTGATGAAGAAGACGGTCTTGCTCCACACCTCGGGGTTCGAGACGAGTGCGTCGAGCACGAGGTTCAGGTAGTACGCGCCGTCGCTGGCGGACGCGGCCGCGTGCTCGCTGTACTTGTAGGGCGGCACGATCCAGGTGACCTGCGGCAGCGTCCCCGCCTGCACGTCGGCGCGGAACTCCTTCAGCGTGTGCGTCGAAACGCCCTGCTCGACCAGCGGGCCCGTGGCGCCCTCCTGCCGGTGGTACTGCGCGAAGAACTCGAGGCTGTTGTCGGTGTAGTTGTCCGTCGGCTCGCCCGGGATGCCGCTGCCGCCCTGGTAGAGCTTCCAGGTCACGCCGGCCTTCTGCAGCCGTTCCGGATAGGTGGTCCAGGTGTAGCCGTTGGTGTCCGGCCGCTCGTCCAGCCCAGGTCCGTTCGGCTTGCTGCCCAACCGGTTCTGCGCGTCGATGGTGCCGGTCCACAGCTGGATCCGGTTCGGCGCGGTGTCGGCGGGAACGGAGCAGTGGTAGGCGTCGCAGATGGTGAACGCCTCGGCCAGCGCGTAGTGGTAGGGCAGTTCGGAACGTTGCTGGTAGCACATGGTGAACACGTCCTGCTTCTCGTTCACCCAGCCGTCGTAGCGCCCGCCGTTCCACAGCGGCTCGCCGCTGCCCCAGCCGTGGTGGGTGCCGGCGATGTGCTCGCTGGTGCGCAGCGCGTCGAGCGGGAACGGCAGCACGTACTCGGCGTCGGCGGGCAGGCCGCGCGCGTTCCAGTGTTCGGTGTGTTCCTTGGCCGGCGGCTGGTAGAACACCGGCTTGCCGTTCGGCAGCAGGTGCGGCCGCGGGTCGCCGAAGCCGCGCACCCCGCGCATGGTGCCGAAGTAGTGGTCGAAGGACCTGTTCTCCTGCATCAGGACGACAACGTGCTCGACGTCTTCGATGGTGCCCGAGCGGCGGGACGGCTCGACCGCGAGCGCCTTGCCGATCGATCCGGGCAGCAGCCCGCCCGCGGCGGCCCCGGCCAGCGACGCGCCCGCCATGCCGAGAAAATTCCGGCGACTCGTACCCGCCATGTGTTCCTCCACTTGATCGCGGCGAGACAGCGCCTCGTCCGGAAGTCCCCGGCCGCCGCTCGCCCCGAGAGAGAATGGAGGAGCCGGGTGTCGCGGATCTAGAGCGCGAATGAATACTCCGGCCGCAGCGGCCCGGTGAGCGGGACACGCGCGGGGAACCGTTGCGCCGTATGCATTTTCGTGATTTAGGCAACGCGGATCCGGTGACGTTCCCGGCGCCGTCCGCGAAAGCCCGAGGCTGCCCCGCTGCGGCCGCGAACGGTGATCCGGACAAAAGGTTCATAGCTCGGTTACCGCCTGGAAACCCTTTCGCCGCCGCGCGTCGATCTGTGCTTTCCTGACGCGCGCGGGTCCGGAGCCTGGGGGTTCCTCGCGGTGACCCGGTAGGGAAAACGGAGCGGAACATGAGCGAGGACGGGGCCGCCGCCTCGGCGCGGATCGACCAGATGGTCGCGCAGGCCAAAGCGAAAGCCGAGCGGTACCAGGCGATGCAAGCCGCCGCCGGACAGGTCTCGGTGACCGAGACCGGCAAGGACGGGCTGGTGACGGTCACCGTCGATTCCGCAGGCAACGTCACCGGCCTGCAGATCTCGGACCGGATCCGGGAACTGCCCGGCGACCGGATCGCCGCCGCCGTGCTGAGCACGCTGCGCCGCGCGCAGTCGCGGCTGCCGGAGAAGCTCGGCGAGGTCATGGCGGGCACGATCGGCGACGACCGCGCGACGGTGGACGCCATCGTCGGCAACTACCGGGCCAAGTTCCCGGAACCCGAGCCGGACGAACCGGAATCCGCGGAACCGGGGAACCAGCGCAAGCTCGGCGCCATCGAAGACGAGCGGACAGAAGCCGGCGCACCGGCTGCGACGCCGCGTCCGGCCCGCCGCCCGGCAGCCGGATCCGACGACGCGGACGACGATTTCGGCCAATCGTTCATGACCCGGGGATGAGTGCGGGAGGAGCCATGGCAGGCGACGGCGGTTACGAAGTCCGGCCGGACGAACTGGCCACCCACGCGAAGGCGGTCGAACAGGTCGGGAAGACGCTGGGGCAGGCGTTGTCGGCGGCGGAGCAGGTGACCATGGGCGTGCAGGCGTACGGGATGATCTGCGGCCCGCTGTTCGTGCCGATCGTGCTCGGCGTCAGCGCGCCCGGGCTGGCCACCCTCGGCCTGGCGGCCGAGGCGATGGGCACGGTGTCCGATGCCGTCAAGTTGGCGGTCACGACTTATCAGACGGCCGAGCAGAACCACAAGCAGGCCATCGACAATCTGGGGAAGAAGCTTCCATGAGCAATCCGCTGGTGGCGCAGCGGCAGGATTCGACGACCTGGCACTCCGGGATCAGTGTTCTGGACGATGCCGCGGGCGTGTACGACGGCGTGCAGTCGGGTTCGTGGATCGAGGGCGGAATCGCCGCCCTCGGCACCGGCCTGGACATGCTGACTGTCGCGATGAATCCGGTCGGCACGCTGATCTCGTACGGGCTGAACTGGCTGATCGAGCACGTCAAGCCGCTGCAGGACGCGCTGAACCAGCTGGCCGGCGACGGCGACCAGATCGCGGCGTACGCGCAGACCTGGAAAAACGTCGGCACCGCGACCCAGCAGGCGGCCAAGGACCTCGCCGCGACCGTGCAGAAGGACACCGCGAACTGGCGGGGCGGCGGCGCGGACGCCTACCGGGACAACCTGAAGAAGAAGATCGACCACATCACCGCGGCCGCGACCTGCGCGAACACTATCGGCACGGTCGTGGAGATCGTCGGCGTGGTCACCGCGGCGGTCCGCTGCCTGGTCCGCGACATGATCACCCAGGCGGTCGGCGACTTCATCCAGGACGCGCTGGAGGAGGTCTTCTCGCTCGGGCTCGGCACGCCGGTCGTGGTGGCGCAGGTGGTCGAGCAGGTCTCGGCGTGGATCGAGAAGATCGGCGCGCTGATCAAGAAGCTGATCAACTCGGTCGAGAAGCTGCGGCCGATGATGTCGAAGCTCGAAGAGATCTTCGGGTCGATCAAAAAGGTGCTGTCGGATCTGCACGGGCGGCCGGGCGAAGCCGGCGACGGGACGCACATCTCCTCGGCCGACGAGCCGCACTCCTCGAAAGCGTCCGGCGAACCGCATCGCGGCGGCGACGGATCGCATCCGCCGGACGACGGGACCGCGCCCAGCAGCGCGGATCCGGGCCACCCCGGCAAGCCGGGCGACTCGACCGGGAAACCGGGCAAGGGCACCGCGCGCGAGAACACCGACCCGGCGAAGGACGGGCGGCCGAACGAAAAGAAGTGCACCGGCGGCGACCCGGTCGACCTGGCCACCGGCGAAATGCTGATGTCGCAGACGGACGTCGAACTGCCCGGCCTGCTGCCGCTGGTGCTGCGCCGGACACACGTGTCGACGTACCGTCTCGGCCGGTCGTTCGGCGAGTCCTGGGCGTCCACAATGGACCAGCGAGTCGAGGTCGACGCCGAAGGCGTCTGCTACGTCGGCGAGGACGGGATCACGCTCACCTATCCGCTGCCCGCGCTCGACGGCACGCCGGTCGCCCCGTCGCACGGTGCGCGCTGGCCGCTGCGCGCGGTTTCCGCGACCGAGTACACCGTGACCAGCCCGGCCGACGGGCAGGTCCGGCACTTCCGGGCGGTCACCGAAAACGGCGCCGTCACGCGGGTGCTGCTGTCCGCGATCGCCGACCGCAACGGCAATGTCATTTCCTTCTCCCGCGACGAGGCCGGGTTCCCGACCGCGATCGAGCACTCCGGCGGCTATCGCGTCGAGGTCGAGACGGTCGCCGGGCGCGTGGTGGAACTGCGGCTGGCCCGCACGGCCGGCGCCGGCATTCCGCTGGCCAGCTATCAGTACGACGAAGCGGACCGGCTGGTCGCGGTCGGCAACTCGTCCGGACGCGCGATGCGGTTCGACTACGACCGCGATGGCCGGGTCACCACCTGGACCGACCGCAACGGGCATTGGTACACCTACCACTACAACGCCGAAGGCCAGGTGGTGCGGACCGACGGCAGCGGCGGCGCACTCGCTTGCACGATCAGCTACGACGAGCGGAACCGGGTCACCACGTACCGCAATTCCCTCGGCGGGGTCAGCGTTTTCCAGTTCGACGAGGACTGGCAACTGGTGCGCCAGACCGATCCGCTCGGCGCGGCCACCGCGTTCGAGCGCGACCGGTTCGGCCGGGTTCTCGCCGAAACCGATCCGCTGGGCCGCACCACGCGCTACGAGTACGACCGGACCGACGAACCGGTCCGGACCGGCTACCCGGACGGCAGCGTCGCCAGCACGGTCCAGGACGAGTACGGGCTGCCGGTCGCGGTGGTCGACGCGGACGGTGCACAGTGGACTTACCGGCGCGACGAACACGGCAACCTCGTCGAAGAGACGGACCCGGCGGGCGCGGTCACCCGGTACGAGTACGGCGAGTTCGGCCAGCTGCGTGCCGAGACCGACGCGCTGGGCAACGTCCGCCGGATCGAAACGGACAGCCGCGGCCTGCCGGTCGCGCTGACCGATCCGCTCGGCCGGGTCACCCGGATCGCCCGCGACGAGTTCGGCCGGATCGTCGCGGAGACCGATCCGCTGGGCAACACCGTCCGGACACAGTGGACGGTGGAGGGCAAGCCGTTGTCGCGGACCCGGGCGGACGGGACGGTCGAGCGGTGGCGGCACGACCCGGAGGGCAACTTCGCCGAGTACTCCGTGGGCGGCGGCCCGTCGCTTTCGGTCGCCACGACGCATTTCGACTTGCCGGTCGCGCAGGTCGGCGCGGACGGCAGCCGGATCGAGTTCGGCTACGACACCGAGCTGAACCTGACCACGGTCACGAACTCGCAAGGCGCGGTCTGGCGTTACGAGTACGACGCCGCCGGTTTCCTCGCCCGGGAAACGGATTTCAACGGCCGGGTCACCGTCTACGCCCGGGATGCGGCGGGCCAGCTCGTCGGAAAGACCAACGGGGCCGGGCAGAGCATCGTCTACGAACGCGACGCCCGCGGCAACATCGTGACCGCGGCGTCCTCGACGGACACCCAGCGCTTCGCCTACGACCGGGCCGGCCGGCTGGTGTCCGCGGCGAACCGCGACGCGGTCGTCGAGCTGACCCGGGACGCGCTCGGCCGGGTGCGGTCCGAAACGGTGAACGGCCGGACCGTCGAGTCGGAGTTCGACGCGCTCGGCCGGTGCGTCCGCCGGCGCACGCCGAGCGGAGCTGTGACGACCTGGGAGTTCGACGCGGCCGGTTCGCCAGTCATGCTGCGCAACGGGAGCCGCGCGCTCACCTTCGCGTATGACGCGGCAGGCCGGGAAACGGTCCGGACAACCCCGTCCGGAGTGCGGCTGGCCCAGTCCTGGGATCCGTCCGACCGGCTGGTCGGGCAGACGGTGCTCGGCGGGGGAGCCGACCCGGTGCAGCGCCGCGCGTTCCGGTACCGGCCGGACGGCAGCGTCCTCGCGACGACCGATCAGATCCATGGCTCGCGCGAGTTCGATCTCGACGGATTCGGCCGGGTCCTGCGGGTGCGCGGCCAACGCTGGTCCGAGCAGTACCAGTACGACGCGGCGGGCAACCTGGCCGGCGAAGGCGGCGAGTCTTGGCGCAGCACCGGGACTTTGCTGCACGATGCGGGCGCGCTGCACTATCAGTACGACGCACAGGGCCGGGTCGTGCGCAAGCAGCGGGGCACCGAGGTCTGGCAGTACGACTGGAACGCCGACGACCAGCTGGCCGGCCTGATCACTCCGGACAACGCGCACTGGCACTATCGGTACGACGCGCTCGGCAGGCGGATCGCGAAGGAACGGCACGTCGACGGCCAAGTGCTCGAACGGGTCGACTTCGTCTGGGACGGCACGACGCTGGCCGAGCAGGAGTCCGCCGGGCATGCGACGACCTGGGACTACGACCCGTCGTCGCACCGGCCGTTGGTGCAGACGGAGCGGCGCGGCGCCGACGAACGGTTCTATGCGATCGTCACCGACCTGGTCGGGGCGCCGACTGAGCTGCTGGACGAGCACGGCGGCGTGGCCTGGTACGGGCAGAACACGGTCTGGGGCAAGCCGATCGCGCACGGCGGCACGGCGGGGACGCCGCTGCGGTTCCCCGGCCAGTACGCCGACCCGGAATCCGGCCTCAACTACAACTACTTCCGCTACTACGACCCGGAAACCGCGCGGTATTTCAGCGCGGACCCGGTGGGGCTGGCCGGTGGGTACTGGCCGCACAGCTACGTGCCCAACCCGCTGACCTGGCTGGACCCGGTCGGGTTGTCCTTGCTGGACGTGGGCAAGAACGGCGTGCACATCGTGGTGCACGAGTACGACGTGGACAAGCCGGCGCACGCGCACGTCACCGGCGGCGGGGGCCGGGAGGTGCGGATCGGGCCGAACGGGCATCCG
Source organism: Amycolatopsis benzoatilytica AK 16/65 (assembly GCF_000383915.1). Classification (NCBI taxonomy): domain Bacteria; kingdom Bacillati; phylum Actinomycetota; class Actinomycetes; order Pseudonocardiales; family Pseudonocardiaceae; genus Amycolatopsis; species Amycolatopsis benzoatilytica. The sequence continues at coordinate 4,401,524 of NZ_KB912942.1, read as the reverse complement.
CTGGACAACCAGCCGGAGCTTTCCGGCAAGCAGCGCGCGGTGGTGGCAGAGTACAAGAAGGAGATCCGGAAGGCGGTCCGCAAGCTCGGCAAACGGAATCAGGCGGAGCAGCGGGCCGAGGAAGAGCGCAAGAAGGCCGCTAAAGGGTGCACGAAGTGACGACGCTGGAAGCCGATCTGGCCGCTTTGTTCGAGCGGGCCGGCCTGGTCGACCTGGACCCGGCCGCGACGGCGGCGGACGAGCACCTGCGCTCCGCCGCCTACCGCCGCGTCGTCGAAGCCGCGGCCCGATCCGGCGACCGGACCGCGGACCGTGCGCTGGCCGCGGTCCTGGTCCGCGACCCGGAACCGCTGACCGCGAAAACCGCGGCGGTGGAACTGGTCGACCAAGTCGCCGGCGCGATGCCGGACGGCGCCGCCTTCTCCGCCTGGGCCGCGTCGATCCTGCCCGAAACCGACCGCCTGTCTTCGGAAAAGGACCGGGAGTTCCTCCGCCAACGCGTCCGGGACTGGACCCTGTGGCTGGCAACCGAAACCGGCGACGTCCCGACGTCGGATGAACTGGCCGCCGTCAGCGACTGGATGCAACGCCGCCTGGCGGACCTGTCCGACTCGCTCCCGGTCCTGGCCCTCCTGGCCGCTCACGCCCGCACCAAGAAAACCCGGAACACAGCCGTCAACCGCGCCAAAACGCTCCGCTGACGCGCGCGCAGCGCGGCCTCGGCCCGCGCGTCTTCGACGTCCGTGAAGGGCCCCTTGAGGGAATCTAATTCCCTCAAGGGGCCCTTCACGGACCTCCACAGCAACCCCAGAAACGCCTCGAGGCGAGCCAGCCTGCGTGTTCCGCAAGCCGACTCGCCTCGAGAATCGAGTGGGCGATACTGGGATCGAACCAGTGACCTCTTCGGTGTGAACGAAGCGCTCTCCCCCTGAGCTAATCGCCCGTTGTGCAACGCACCAGTCTTGGGGTGGACTGGAGTGCGCGATACTGGGATTGAACCAGTGACCTCTTCCGTGTCAGGGAAGCGCTCTCCCGCTGAGCTAATCGCGCGTGCTGCCGTGCAACGTGTGGTCAACATTAGCGGATGCCTGCGAGGCGTCGTGCAGCACCCCCCGCGTTGCGCCGTAACGCCTGGTTACTGTCCGGCGCGCACGGTCATCCGGACGCCTTCGGCGAGCCGGTACGGGCGGGTGTCGACGATCGCGCCGAGGAGCCGGCGCAGGCGGGACACTTCGGCACGCACGGTGACCAGGTGTTCGGCGTCTCCGTAGAGGGCTTCGCTGAGCGCGACGGCGGACAGTCCTTCGCGGCCGGCCTTCTGGAGCCGGACCAGGATTTCGGCGTGGCGTTTGGTCACCGGGCGCGCCAGCCGGAGTCGCCGGCTTGGAAGCTGAGCAGGGGAGCGGGAGTCAGGTCGAGGTCGAGGCGGACCTCGCGGCCGGTGCCGGCCGGGCGGACGAGCCAGCCGTCGGCGACCGGTTCGGGGAGGCAGGCGCCGAGTCCGGGGACGGCGACGATCTGGCCGGCCCTGGGAGCGGCGATGCGTTCGCCCACGGAGACGCCGATGCTGTGCGCGACCCAGCCGTCCTCGTCGACGACCAGGGCCGGCCCGGACATCAGGACTGGTTCCGACAGCTGGCGCAGTCGTTCCAGCCGTTGCCGGTGGGTGCGCCACAGCTCGGACTCGGCGAGCCGGCGTCCGGTTTCGACCAGCGCGCCGACCGCCGGATGCAGCGTGAGCGCGGGCCCGCTGACGTCGATGACGCCGAGCAGTTCGCCGGTGCGCGGGTCGTGGATCGGCGAAGCGGTGCAGTACCACGGGTGCTGACCCAGTTCGAAGTGTTCGCCCGCCAGCAGCTCGATCGGGGCGGCTTCGGCGAGCGCGGTGCCGATCGCGTTGGTGCCGACGCGGGCTTCGGTCCATTCGGAGCCTTCGATGAAGCCCAGCGTGTCGGCCTTCCGCCGGATTGCGGACGACCCTTCGCGCCACAGGATGATGCCGTCCGCGTCGGTGACCACCAGGAGCATGTGCGCCGCGTCGGAGGTCGCTCCGACGATCTGGCGGAGGTCTTCGATGACGTGCCGCAGCGGGGAGCCGTGCCGGCGGCGCTCGACCTCGTAGCCGGGCACCGAATCGCGGGCGTTGATCCGGTCGGCGGTGAGGCCGAGGCTCAGCGCCCGGGACCAGGAACGCGACACGAGCGGCCGCGGCAAGACCGCGGGGCGGCTGCCGCCGATCACGGCCTCGTGCATCCGGACCAGGTCGCGGGCGTGTGCGGGCAGGTTGCGGCCGGGTGGAACCGCACTGTGCACCGCCACAGTCCACCTCCGCACCGTCGCGTAGGCGATCCAGCATAGGTGACCTGCGTCGACGTCGCTATGCGCCGGGCGCGTGCAACTCGCTGCAACCCTTGTTGCCGACCGGCCGAGAGGAGTGTGATCGGCGCTACACCGACATCGAGGTCTGAGGAGTTAGCCATGACACAGACGGTCGACCGGACAGTGCGGACCGGGTCGCCGCAGGCTCGGGTCGAGGACTGGCTGGCCCGGTTCGAGGCCGCGCTGGCGGCTCGCGACGTGGAGGCCGCCGCGGCGTTGTTCGCGGTCGACTCCTACTGGCGCGACCTGGTCTCCTTCACCTGGAACATCAAGACCGTCGAAGGCCGGGACGGCATCGCGGGCCTGCTCGGCGGCTGCCTGGAGACGACCGATCCGAGCGGGTTCCGCACCACCGAACCGGCCACCGAGGCCGACGGGGTCATCGACGCCTGGATCGAGTTCGAGACCGCTGCCGGCCGTGCGAAGGGGCACCTGCGGCTGAAGGACGAGGGTGCCTGGACGCTGCTCACCAGCCTGCGCGAGTTGAAGGGCTTCGAGGAGTCGCAGCGCGAGCGGCGGCCGAAGGGCGTCGAGCACGGTGTCGTGCGCGGCCGCCGGTCGTGGGCCGAGAAGCGGGCTGAGGAGCAGGAGAAGCTCGGTTACGACGAGCAGCCCTACGTCGTCGTGATCGGCGGCGGGCAGGGCGGCATCGCGCTCGGCGCGCGGCTGCGGCAGCTCGGCGTGCCCGCGCTCGTGGTGGAGCGCAACGATCGCCCCGGCGACTCGTGGCGCAAGCGGTACAAGAACCTCTGCCTGCACGACCCGGTCTGGTACGACCACCTGCCCTACCTGCCGTTCCCGGAGAACTGGCCGGTCTTCGCGCCGAAGGACAAGATCGCCGACTGGCTGGAGATGTACACGCACCTGATGGAGGTGCCGTACTGGACGCGGTCCGCGGTCACCTCGGCGGTGTGGGACGACGAAGCGAAGCAGTGGCACGTGAACGTCGACCGCGACGGCGAGCAGGTGGTCCTCACCCCGCGGCACGTCGTGTTCGCGACCGGCATGTCCGGGAAGCCGAACCTGCCGTCGTTCCCGGGGATGGACGAGTTCCAGGGCGACCAGCACCACTCGTCGCAGCACCCCGGGCCGGACGCGTACGCGGGCAAGAAGGCGATCGTGGTCGGCTCGAACAACTCTGCGCACGACATCTGCGCGGCGCTGTGGGAGCACGGTGCGGACGTGACGATGGTGCAGCGCTCGTCGACGCACATCGTCAAGTCGGATTCGCTGATGGACCTCGGCCTCGGCGACCTGTACTCGGAGCGTGCGCTGGCCGCGGGCGTCACCACCGAGAAGGCCGATCTGATCTTCGCGTCGATCCCTTACCGGATCATGCCCGAGTTCCAGATCCCGGTGTACCAAGCGATCCATGAGCGCGACGCGGACTTCTACGACCGGCTGGAGGCGGCCGGGTTCAAGCACGACTGGGGCGACGACGGCTCCGGCCTGTTCATGAAGTACCTGCGGCGCGGCTCCGGCTACTACATCGACGTGGGCGCGTCCGAGCTGGTCGCCAACGGCAGCATCAAGCTGGCGCACGGCCAGGTCGACCACCTGACGGCGAATTCGGTCGTACTCGCCGACGGCACCGAGCTGGAAGCCGATGTGGTGGTCTACGCGACCGGCTACGGCTCGATGAACGGCTGGGTCGCCGACCTGGTCGGGCAGGAGACCGCGGACAAGGTCGGCAAGTGCTGGGGCCTCGGCTCGGAGACGACGAAGGACCCGGGCCCGTGGGAGGGCGAGCAGCGGAACATGTGGAAGCCGACCCAGCAGGAAGGGCTCTGGTTCCACGGCGGGAACCTGCACCAATCGCGGCATTACTCGCTGTATCTGGCGCTGCAGCTGAAGGCGCGCTTCGAAGGCATGGACACGCCGGTGTACGGGCTGCAGGAGGTGCATCACCTGTCCTGAGCGCCAGCCGGTCTGCCCCGGCTCCGGCCGGGGCAGACCCTTTCGGTTACAGGAAGTCGCTCCAGAACGGTCCCGCGTCCTGCTTCGTCAACGCGGCCAGGCTGGCGCGCCCGGATCCGCCGAACTCCTGGTTCAGGTAGTCCAGCAGATCCGTGCCGTAATAAATGATGTCCGCGCCCATCATGGACAGCACCGGCCGTCCGGACGAGCCGTGGCCGCCGGGCAGGTACCGGTGCGAGAAGACCGGAACCATCCTCGGCGCGGCTTCGGCCCGCCGCTTCGCCGCGGCCACCGCGGCCGCCGCCGGGGCCGGACGTTCGCCCCAGGCCGGATCCCACCAGCCGTGCTCGACCGCCTGCAGCACGCCCTCGACCGGCCAGGCGACTTTCCCGCGCAGCTCCTCGGGATCGCCGTCGCGCCAGTCCGGCCACGGCGGACGCCGAGCCGCCGGATCGCCGGTCGCCGGGTCGAACGGCCGGGCCACCGGCAGCGCCACTGCGAGGAACGCGCGGTGGTCGTGGGCGAACTCGAAACCGTATTCGCGCTCGATGCGCGCGAACTCGGCGTCGGTCAGCCCGGGCGTGAGCAGGCAGCAGTCCAGTTCGGCCAGCCGCCGCGCGGCCGCTTCGCCTCTTTCCGCACCTTCGTTCACCTGGCGATTCTCGCAATCTCCGGACTGCCGCGCCACTGTCCACTGTGGCCGCGAGACGGCCGGAAGAACCCGGTTCTGCCGGTGGAACTGCCTGGGACGGCAACTGTGCCGCGATTAGTTTCATGACCAGTCGCCGAGCGGCGGCGCCGGAGGGACAACCTCCGGAAGCGGCTTACCTTATCGAGGAGCGTTGTCATGGCGAACACCGCGCAGATCACCGTCACCGAAGAGCTTGCCCCGGTCGTCGAGATCGCCGACCACGAGCTGGACGCGATCGCCGCGGCCGGCGAGTTCGGCTCCGTGCCGCGCCAGCCGCGCGCCTGACCTCACCTTCTTGCCCGGGCCGCGACCGGCGGCGGCGCGGTTCCGGGCAAGTGCCGGTTCCCTGGTCAGTACACAGTGGACCGGCACTTCAGGCACCGGCGGCCCGGCGGAAGCCCTTCGGGCCGCCGGTGCCTGAACTCCAGCCCTTCTCCGGAACGCGCGGGCGGGCGGCTCCCCCTCCCGTCCGCCCGCGCCCCCGGACCCCTTTCGCCCTGCAGGAGCCGGATCATGGCGCAGCCCCAGCACACCCTGGCCGACGACGACGCCGACTACGTCGCGGTCGAGACCGAAGACCCGGAACTGGACGTCATCGCCGGCGCCGGCGGCGGCCCGCGCGGGCCGTTGAGCTGAGCCGAGGGCCGGAGCGGCGATGCGATTCAGCAAGCAGGCGCTGCGGACCCTCGAATCGGCGGAGGATCTGGACGAGGCCGCCCGGTTGGTGCCGGCCCCGGTCTGGCTGGCCGCTGCCGCGGCGGCGCTCGTACTCGCGGTCGGCGGCTGCTGGGCGATCTTCGCGGTGGTTCCCCGTACTGTCTCCGCGCAAGGTGTGCTGACCTATTCGGCCGGAGTGTCCACTTTGGCAGCCGGGAAACCGGGGCAGGTGGTCACCGTGTGGGCCCGCTCGGACCAGCAAGTGGCGCAAGGCCAGCCGCTGTACACCGAGTCCGATGAGGCCGGATCGCAGCACAACGTCCTGGCGCCGTGGCCTGCGCTGGTCGTCAACCAGTTGATCTCCAGCGGGCAGTGGCTCCGCCCGGAGACCCCGGTTTTCGCGCTGGAACGCTTGGACAGCAGCAAGCTCGAAGCCGCGGTGTACGTCGACGCGGTCGTCGCCCCTTCGCTGCGGCCTGGCATGGCCGTCCGGCTCGAGGCGCGTGCCGTATCCGTCGGCGACTACGGGACTTTCGCTGGAATCGTGTCCGAAGTGGGCACGTTCCCGGAGACTGAAGAATCGCTGCGAGCCTTTCTCGGCACTGCCCACGACGTACGCGCGCTGCTGGCGTCCGGGCCAGTGGTGCGAGTGGTGATCGCCCTGGACAAGATCCGGTGGTCCAAGGCCGCCCCGCCGTTCGAACTCGCTTCGCAAAGCGACGTCAAGGCCACTATCACGCTCGCGTACGAGCACCCGGTCCGCTGGCTGCTGTCATGACCGGAAAGCGGGTGCGCACGCCCACCCTCATCCAGATGGAAGCCACCGAATGCGGGGCGGCTTCGCTGGGCATCGTGCTCGCGCATTTCGGCAGGCACGTCCCGCTCGGCGAGCTTCGGGAGACCTGCGGCGTCAGCCGCGACGGGTCCACCGCCTCCAGCGTGGTCAAAGCCGCGCGCGCCTACGGCCTGACCGCCAAGGGAATCCAGTGCGGCGCCGAGGACCTGGTCAAGATGGCGGTCCCGGCGATCCTGTTCTGGCAGTTCTCGCATTTTCTGGTGCTGGAAGGCGTCCAGCGCGGCAAGGTCCGGCTGAACGACCCGGCGACCGGGCCGCGCTCGGTGAGCATGGACGAGCTTTTCCGCTCCTACACCGGGGTCGCGATCAAGCTGGCGCCCGGGCCGGAGTTCCGTACCGGCGGCCGGAAGTTCAGCCTGGTCCGCGCGCTGCTCGCGCGGTGGCGTTCGATCGGGCCGCTCCTGCCGCTGGCCATTCTGTTCGGATTGTGCGTGGCGGTCGCCGGCATCGCGGTGCCGGCCTTGATCCGCGTCTTCGTCGACCGGGCGCTGCTCGCCGGGGACGCCGATTCGGTCGCCGGAGTGGTGCCGGCACTCGGCATCGCGATGGTGCTGACCTTCGCGGCTGCCTTAGCGCAACGGCTGCTGCTGGCTCGGGCCTCGACGGTGAGCGGGCTCGCCGGAGCAGTCGGCTTCGTCCAGTACCTGCTGCGGTTGCCGATGGCCTTCTTTTCCCAGCGCGACACTGCCGACCTGGCTTATCGGGTGCGTACCAATGACGACGTCGCGGATGTCTATACGCGACGGTTCGCCGCGACCGCCGTGGATGTCGCGCTCGTTGTCGCCTACGGTGTGCTGCTTTGCTCGTACAGTTCTCTGCTCGGGCTGTGTGCGATGGCGTTCTCCGGGCTGAACCTGGTGGTGCTGCGCGGGTTGTCCCGGATGCGGTTGTCCGCGGTCGCTGGGCTGCAAGCCGAGCGCGCGCGGTGGTATTCGGTGGTCTACGCGACCATCGCGATGATCGAAACCGTGAAAGCCAGCGGCCAGGAAGACGTCAGCTTCCGCCGCTTCGCCGCCCGGCAGGCGGCGTTGACGACCCGGCGGCAGCGAGCGGGCGCGCCGGCCGCGGTGTTCGCGGTGGTGCCGGCGTTGCTGGCGGCCGCGAACACGGTGGTGCTCCTGCTGATCGGCAGCAGCTTGGTCGCCGCCGGCGTGCTGACCGTCGGCCTGCTGGTCGCCGTGCAGTTCCTGGTCTCGTCGATGAGCCGGCCGATCGGCGACCTCAGCGTGCTGGCCGGGCAGGTGCAGGAGATCGGGGTCGACCTGCAGCGGCTGGACGACGTCGAGCGCTACCCGGTCCCGCCCGCGCCGTCGGTCGCCGCGCCGCCGCCGCGGGGTCGCGTCGTCCTCGAATCCGTCCGGTTCGGCTACAACCCGCTGGCGAAGCCGTTGCTGGACGGGCTTTCCCTCGATCTGCCGCCCGGTGCGCGAGTGGCGCTGGTGGGCGCGTCCGGCAGCGGAAAGTCCACAGTGGGCAAACTGGTCGCGGGCCTGTACCGGCCGTGGAGCGGGAGCGTGACGATCGACGGCTGCCCGGTCACCGACGTCGATCCGGCGGTGCTGGCGCGCGTGTTCGCGGTGGTCGACCAGGACACGGCGATGTTCGAAGGCACCGTGCGGGACAACGTGACGCTCTGGGATTCGTCGGTCAGCGACGAGGAAGTGCTGGCCGCGCTCGCCGACGCCGAGCTGCGCGAGGTGATCGAAGCCCGGCCCGGCGGACTCGACGGCGTAGTCCTCGAAGGCGGCCGGAACTTCTCCGGCGGACAGCGGCAGCGGATGGAGATCGCCCGCGCGCTGGTCCGCCGTCCCCGGATTCTCGTGCTGGACGAGGCCACCAGCGCGCTGGACCCAGAGACCGAGCTGCTGGTCGACGCCAACCTCCGCGATCGCGGCGCGACCTGCCTGATCATCGCGCACCGGCTGTCCACCGTGCGCGACTGCGACCTGATCGTCGTGCTGGAGGACGGCAAAGAGGTCGAGCGCGGCACCCACGACGGACTGCTCGCGCGAGCCGGCGCGTACGCGGACCTGGTGCGCTGCCATGAACTCCGGGAGGACGCATGACTGTCCGAATGCGACTCGGCCGGCGGCTCGACGGTGCCGCGCCCGGTCAGCGGCTTCCGTTGCCCGCCGAATCCGGGCTTCGGCAGCTGTTCCGGTCCGGTTTGGCGGGTACCGGCGGAGAACTGTGCGCGATGCTGGCCTCGGCGACCGCGGTCGCGGTAGTCAGCCTGGCCACTCCAGTCCTCATCGGACACGTGCTGAGCCAGTTGGCCGACGGCGAGCTGGACGGTCTTTCCTGGACCAGCGCGCTGTATCTGGTGAGCGCGCTGGCCGCCGCGCTGCTGACCGTCGTGGCGAACTTGCGTACTCTCCGCTTCGAGGACCGGCTCGAGACCGGCGTCCAGCTGGCGCTGTGGGACCGGCTCCTGCGGTTGCCCGCGACCTTCTTCGCGCGGGAGAACAGCGGCGCTCTTGCGAACAAGCTGATCGGGATTTCCTTCGCCAGGCAAGCGATCGACGGCCTGATCACGGCGACAATGCTTGCGGTGCTGACCGTCGTGGCGGGGATCGGCTTCCTCCTCGTCCTGGGTTCTCCGCTGATCTGGCTCGCGGTCGCGCTGGTCCTCGGCACGAGCTCGGCCGGGATCGGATTGGGCTTCCTGGTCGCTCGCCGGCTGCGCGCCGCACTGCCCGCCGAACACCGGGCAGCGGCCGTGACGCACGAAACGATCCACGGCATCGCGAAGATCAAACTGGCCGCCGCCGAACAGCGGGCGTTCGACCGATGGTCCCGCGCGACCGTCGCGGCACGCGTCGAGCGGCTGCACGTCGGGCGGATGCAGGCCGTCCTGACCGCGTTGTCGGTCGCGTTGCCGATCGCCGGACCGTTTGTCCTGCTGCTGGCGGTGCGCGTCCCGGCAACGGACTTCTTCACTCTCAACGCGGCGTTCGCGATGCTGGCCCAGTCGATGACGACGTTGCTGTCCGCCGCGGTCGAGTTCGTCGCGGTGCTGCCGCGCCTCGACGGGATCAGCGAGATCCTGGCCGAGCCGACGGAATCCGACGAAGGCCGGATCCAGCCGCCCGCGCTGCGGGGCGACCTGGAGCTTCGGGGCGTGACGTTCGGCTATCCCGGCACGGAATCGGTTGCGGTGAAAGGAGTATCGCTGCGCATCGCGGCCGGCCGGTTCGTCGCGATCGTCGGCCCGAGCGGGTCCGGGAAGTCGACGCTGCTTCGCTTGCTGCTGGGCTTCGAGCAGCCACAGGCCGGTTCGGTGCGTTACGACGGGCTAGACCTGGCCCGGCTCGACCGGCAAGCCGTGCGGCGCCAATGCGGTGTCGTGCTGCAGGACGGGCAGCTGTTCGACGGCACCGTCCGCAGCAACATCTGCGGTGCGCAGCCGTTGCCGTTGGAGCAGGTGTGGGAAGCGGCGCGGCTGGCCGGCATCGAGGAAGACATCCGCCGGATGCCGATGGGCATGAACAGTCTCGTCCCGTACGGCGGCGGAACGTTGTCGGTGGGACAGCGTCAGCGAGTCCTGATCGCCCGGGCGCTGGCGGCGAAACCGCGAGTGCTGTTCTTCGATGAGGCCACCAGTGCCTTGGACAACCGTGCGCAGGCAGTCGTCACCGACAGCACGCGTGCCTTGGCGGTGACCCGGGTGGTGATCGCGCACCGACTGTCCACTGTGCGCGATGCCGATCAGATCGTGGTGATGGACCACGGCCGCGTCGCCCAATGCGGCTCGTTCGACGAATTGCTCGCCGAGGAAGGCGGGCTGTTTCGCCGGCTCGCCCAACGGCAGCTGCTCGAACCCGCGGTCAGGACGCGGTGACGCGGTTGGCCGTTTTCTTCGGAGGCAACGCATCCCCGGGGGCCGCCCCGGCCTGTTCGGAACGGGAAAGGGCGCGCTGCCGCTCTTCCTGCGCGACGCTGTGCGCGCCGAGCTGATCGGACAGGTCGGCCATCGCGGTCAGAACCTCCACCTGGGCGCGTCCCATGCCGGTTCGCTCGTACAGTTCGAGAGCTTCGGCGAACCGCTCGTGGGCTTTCGCCGGGTCGCCGAGCCGGGTGACGAGCTCGCCGGCGGTCGCCAGCGCGCGGGCTTGGCCCATCGTCGCGCCGTAGTCCTGGAAGACCCGCAGCGCTTCTTCGCACCGGGACAGCGCGAGCTCGACCGAACCGAGCGAGGCGAGCGTCCGGGTGGACCGCATCAGCAGGTACGCGACGCTGATGTCGTCGGTCGGGGTGCGCGTCCCGGCGACCGGCTGGCGGAAGAATGCGAGACACTCCTCCAGTTCGGCGGCAGCGTCGGCGAATCGGCCGTTCGTGTGCCAGTAGGTGGCCCGCACCGAGCGCGCGACGATCGACCCGTACTGGTAGCCGGCTTCGTCGAACAGCCGGATGACCTCGTCGAAGAGTTCGCCGGAGACCGGCAGGGCGCCGGTGCGCACCGCGACGGTGAGGGTGTAGAGCCGGGCCCAGCCCTGTTCGCGCGCATCACCCGCGGCGACCGCCGCCGCCAGTGCCTGGCCGGCTGTCCGGATCGCGGCTTCGTTCTGCCCTTTCAGCGTCGTCTGCACCCAAGCCAGGTAGTTGGCGTGCACCGCCTCGTCGCGTTTGCTGCCGATCGCCAGCGCCGAGTCCCGCGCCAGCGTGAACAGTTCCTCCCACAGGTCCGCGGTGCCGCCGAGCTCCGAGTACCAGTGCATCGACTCGGCCAGGTCGAGTACCTGCTGGTGCCTCCCGCGCCCGGCCGCCCGGCGCGCGGCGGCGGACCAGCCCTGCTGCTCGGCGGCGAGCCAGCGGCCCGCGCCGACATGGTCGGCGAAGGACCGGGTCGGCACCGGGGCAGTGGTGAGATCGACCGACGGCTGGAAGTAGTTCCCCGCCGCGGTCGCGGTTTCCCCCAGCCAGTCTTCGAGCCGGGCGCGCGCCGCGTCGACGTCGGCGCGGCTTTCCTCCTGCGCGAGGCGCTCGGTCGCGAACACCCGCAGCAGGTCGTGGAACTGGTAGCGGCCGTCCAGCGCGGTGCTCTGCAACAGGCTCGCGTCGGCTAGTTCTTCCAGGAACAGGGCGGCTTCGTCCTCGTCGGCAGCTTCGGTCAGGGCCGACGCGGCCCCGGGGGAGAAGTCGGCGGACGGGTTGAGCGCGAGCAGCCGGAACACGCGGGCGGCGCTGGGGGTGAGCTGGCGGTAGGACAGGTCGAAGACGCTCCGCACGCTGAGGTCGCCCGCGGTGAGCGTGGTCAGCCGCCGTCCCTGGTCGCGCAGCTGCTCGACCAGCCGGGACAGCGGCCAGGCCGGCCGGCTGGCGAGCCGGTTGCCCGCGATGCGGATGGCCAGCGGCAGCCGTCCGCACAGTTCAGCTACTTCGGCGGCCGCCGCCGGTTCGCGGGCCACCCGGCCCGGACCGACGATCGCGGTGAGCAGTGCGACCGCGTCGTCCGGCGTCAGCTCGGTCAGGTTCAGCCGCTGCGGGCCTTCGAGCCCGACCAGCATCTGCCTGCTGGTGACGAGCGTCAGGCACCGCGGCCCGCCGACCAGCAGCGGCCGGACCTGGGCCTCGTCGGCGGCGTCGTCCAGCACGAACAGCACCGCCCGGTCGTGCAGGATCGAGCGGCACAGGTTGACCCGGTCGTCGAGGCCGGGCGGGATCCGCACCGCGTCCACTCCGACCGAACGCAGCACCAGGTGCAGGAGATCGGCGGGCCCCGCAGGTTCGGCGGACATCCCGCGCAGCTTGAGGAACACCTGCCCGTCCGGGAACTGCCCGGCGAGGTCGTGCGCGGTCCGCACGGCGAGGCTGGTTTTGCCGGTGCCGGGAGGTCCGCTGAGCACCGCGACCCCGGCCGACCGGCGGCTGCGGGCGGCGAGCTCGCGGAGGATCTCGAGGTCGGTTTCGTGTCCGGTGAGGTCGTCCAGGTCGGACGGCAGCACCGCGGGACAGGGCAGCTCGGCCAGCGGCCGGGCACGGCCCGCCTTGCCGGCTTGCTGCAACTGCGCCAGCTCGTCCGGGCTGAGCCGGAGCGGCCGGGCCAACGCCTCGACGGTGCGCCGCTGCGGGCTCTTCGCGACCCCTCGCTCCATGTCGCTGATCGCCCGGACGCTTACGCCGGAGCCCTCGGACAGCTCTTCCTGAGTGAGGTCCGCGCGCAGGCGGTAGCTCAGCAGGAGCGTCTTGAAGGTAGCGGCGTCGTCACCCACGGGCGTCATGATCGGAATTATGCACAAGCCGCTCCTCCGCCCGGCGGATGCCGCGAACGAATCACCCGGTGCCGAGCGACCCCGCCAGCTCGGTCCGGCGATCGCCGAGCGGGCCGCGCAGGACGCGCCGAACGCGGTGCTCAACCACTACGATGCGGATCACTTCCCGGTCTGCCACCCGCCGGTAGTAGAGAAGGCGGCCGCGGATCAAGCCGGCTTCCTCGCCGTCCACCTGCCCCCAGTGAGGACGAGCGATGATCCTTCGCGCGGAGGGGTAGCGCTGTCTGTGAAGGGCCCCTTGCCGGAATCTAAGTCCCTCAAGGGGCCCTTCACGGACCTCCGGGCCGGGCGCGCGCGAGCGGGCGCTCGGTAGGTGCGCGAGGGCGCGAGAGAGCCGCGCGAAGGGCGGCGACAGGGCTGGTGCCAGTGCCCTCGGGCTGCTAACGTCCGGCTTACTGCTTGCAATTCGCAATCACTTGGGAGGTTCGCGATGCCGGACACCACCTGCCACATGTCGGTCTCGCTGGACGGCTTCGTCGCCGGGCCGGAGCAAAGCCGGGAGAACCCGCTCGGAAAGCGGGGACTGGAGCTGCACGCCTGGCATCTGGGCGATCCCCGGGCGACCGAGGAGGACACGGCCGCGATCGGCTGGCTGATGCGGCCGCGCGGCGCGTATGTGATGGGACGGAACATGTTCGGGCCGATCCGCGGAGAATGGGACGAGGACTGGTCGGGCTGGTGGGGCGCCGAACCGCCGTATCACGCGCCGGTGTTCGTGCTGACCCATCACCGGCACGCCCCGATCGAGATGGAAGGCGGCACGACATTCCACTTCGTCACCGAGGGCTTCGACGCGGCCTACTCGGCGGCGTGCGAGGTCGCCGGAGACAAGGGCGTGGACATCGCCGGCGGCGCCTCGACCGTCCGGCAGGCACTGGCCGCCGGGGTGATCGACGAGCTGACGCTCGACATCGCGCCGGTCCTGCTCGGCTCCGGCGAGCGGATATTCGACGGGCTCGACACGTTCGGCTTCGAACCGGTCGAGGTGTTGCCTTCGCCGCTGGCCACGCACATCCGGTACCGCCGCGCCAGCTGACCCGGCCTCACCGGGTCAGGCGCACGGCCGGCAGCCGATCCGTGAACCGGCCCGCGACGCGCTCCAGCGCGGGCAGCAGCGGCGGCGTCACCGCGGCCACCGCGATCGCGCCGCCGACTCCCGCCCACGCCACCGGGCCCAGCGGCGTGCACCCGAAGAAGTGGCTGACCCCTGGGGTTTGCACGACCGCGAACAACGCCGCCGCCGAGCCGAGGCCGGTCGCGAGCACCAGCGGGCTGTGCGAGCGCCCGACGAGCGTCTGCACCAGCTGGGCGCCGACCAGCCCGCACAGCGACATCGTGCTCGTGCGCCGCGCGGAGCCCGGGGTCAGAGCGCCGGCGAGCCAGGAAGTGGTCGCTCCCAGCCCGGTGACGATGCCCCGGTTGCGGATCTGCCGGGTCAGCGCGCTGCCGAGGGAACCAGTGCCGGCGGCGTTTCCCTCCTCGGCGCTGGGAGTCACCGCGATCGCCATTGCCGGGAACATGTCGGTGAGCAGGTTGACGAGCAGCAGTTGCCGGGTGGACAGCGGAGAAGTCCCGGACAGCAGCGTGCCCAGCACGGTGAAGCCGACCTCGCCGGCGTTGCCGCCGATCAGGATGCTGATCGCGTCGGCGACGCTGCGCCAGAGCGCTCGCCCTTCGTCGACGGCGTCGACCAGCACGCGCAGATCGCCGTCGGTCAGCACGATGTCCGCGGCGTTGCGCGCGGCGGCCGAGCCGCGGGCGGCCAGCGCGATGCCCGCGTCGGCGGCCCGGATCGCGGCGGCGTCGTTCGCGCCGTCGCCGACCATCGCTACGACTCGGCCCGCGGCGCGCAGGGCTTCGACCACCTGCAGCTTCTGCTCCGGGGCCACCCGCGCCACGATCCCGGCCCCGCGCAGGAGATTCGCGCGGCCGGCCCGGTCCAGCGCGGCCAGTTCCTGTCCGGTGACCACGGTGGTGTCGTCCGGCCAGCCCAGTTCGGTCGCGATCGCCAGCGCGGTGCGCGGATGGTCGCCGGTCAGCACGACCGGCGTCACGCCGGCCTCGCGCAGCCCGGACACCATCTCCGAGGCGTGCGGGCGCGGGCTGTCCGCCAGCGCGAGCAGGCCGACGAATTCGAGGTCGCCGAGCGGCTCGTCGGCGGCTTCCGGCAGCCGTTCCGGAGACACGCGGCGGCGGGCGACGGCGAGCACCCGCAGGCCGGTGCCGGTCAGCGATTCGGCCAGTGCGGGAATTCCGGCGGGGAGCTTCGGGCAGCACGGGAGCACGACTTCCAGTGCTCCCTTGACTTCCAGCAGCCCGGTTTCGCCGTCGAGACCGGCCGCGGCCGCATAGCCGCGGCTGGCTTCGAACGGGAGGCTGGCGACTTGCCGCCACTCCGGGTCGGGCGGGGCCGCGGCGAGCACCGCGGCGTCGGTCGCGTGCGCGTGCCCGGTCCGGCCGTTGTCTTCTTCGGCCGGGCAGGCCCGGGCACCGGCCCGCAACGTCTCGGCCGCGGCGGCGGACCGGTTCGCTCGCCGGACCGGATGGGTTTCGCCGTTCGCCGTCGCGACCTCGATCACCCGCAGTTCGTTCCGGGTCAGCGTGCCGGTCTTGTCGAAGCACACGGTGTCGATGCGGCCCAGCGCTTCCAGCGTGCGGGCGGATCGGACCAGCACCCCGCGGCGGCTGAGCCGGCGGGCCGCGGCCGTCTGCGCGACCGTGGCGACCAACGGCAGTCCTTCCGGTACCGCGGCGACCGCCACCGCGACGCCGCCGCTGATCGCCTCCCGCACCGTCCGCCCGCGCAGTAACGACAACCCGGTGACCGCGGCACCGCCGGCCAGGGTCAGCGGCAGCGCTTTGCGAGTCAGTTCCCGCAGCCGCGCCTGGACGCCGGCCGCCGGCGCGGTGCGGGACGCCAAAGCGACCGCGCGGCCCGCCTCGGTGCGGTCGCCGGTGTCCGCGACGATCGCGCGGGCCGAACCGGCGACCACTGTGGTGCCTTCGAAAACCATGCAGAGTCGGTCCGCGAGGTCCGCCGCCGGCGTCGCCGCGACACGTTTCGCCACCGGCAGGGATTCGCCGGTCAGCACGGATTCGTCGACTTCGAGGCCGGTCAGGCACAGCAGCCGGGCATCAGCCGGCACGACGTCGCCCACCTGGAGGTCCACGAGGTCGCCAGGGGCCAGCCCGGCGGCGTCCACCACTTCCGGTGCTTCGTCCCGCTCCGGTACCCGGCGGGCGCGAGGAGCCTGCGTCGCCGTCAGACCGGCCAGCGCCTGCTCGGCCCGAAGCCCCTGCACCCCGCCGACCAAGGCGTTGATCCCCATCGCGGCCAGCACCAGCAGCGCGTCCACCGCGGAGCCGAGAATCGCCGACGCGGCGGCGCCGACCGCGAGGACGGGCGTCAGCGGATCGCCCAGCTCTGTTCGCATCGCGCCGGCCAGGCGCATCCCGGTCCTCAGCGGCGCACTCCCGGGCAGCTGCCCGGCCGCCGAGGCCAGGCGCTGGGCGCGCTGGGGCAAGCCGTTGCGGCGCGCTTGGTCTCGTTGCGGCGACGCACTCAGCTGACGCCGCACTTCGTCTGGCGGCAGGGCGTGCCAGGCGACTCTCGGACGCGGCGGCGGCACCGGTTCCGCCGCCATCGCGGCGACCGCTTGCCACCCGGCGGCCAGTGCCACCGCGGTGGCGAGATTGACCGGGCTCAACCGCGCCAGCGGCGAAAGCAGGCGTCGCCACTGCCGTTGCCCGCCGGTGGCGACCACCAGGCCGGACAGGGCGGCGGCGGCCTCCGCGCAAGTCGTCGCGCGGTCTCCGGCGGTGCGCGCGCCGCCGACGGCGTGCACCAACCGCCACACTCCCGCCAGTCCGTTGACCGACAACAGGTCCGCGGCCCACACCACGGCGTCGCAGTCGTTCGCCACCGCCACCGAGAGGTCGCCGCGCAGCAGCCCGGTCAGCACTTCGTCTCGCGCGTCCTCGTCCGAGCTCGCCGGGACGCGGGCCACGGTCACCACGACGTTGCCGTCCTCCTGGCAGGCGGTCACCACATCGGCCATCGCCTGCCCGGTGGCGACCTCGTCGGCGAGGGCGGCATCGACGCCGGGGACGTCCTCCTGGACCACCACGATCCGCAGACCGGCTCGCCCGGCCGCGTCCAGCACGCTCTCCGCCAGCGGGTCCGGCGCATAGCCGACGAGAACCGTTCCCACCTCGGCGCCCCCGGCCGAGGCAATCATCAGACCGGTCGTGCCGGCCGGGTTGTCGGGCACCGGACGCAGCCGGACCGGACTGTCCGCGCCGTCCAGCGACCGGACCGCGGCCTGCCAGAGCCTGCCTTCCTCCCACTCGTCGTCGGAGGGATGCGCCTCGACCACCGTGCGTCGCTCGCCGCGGAGCGCGTTTCCGTGCACCACCAAGGTATTCGCCGCGGGAAGGAGCCGGAGCCGGTCCGGAGAGCGGACCAGCACCCGTTCGCGCGCCAGGGAGAGGCCGAGCCCGGAGGCGTAGGCGGTCCAGGCATACCGAGCGGGTTTGGGGGAACTCGCCAGCACCGCCGAGCTGGCCTGCCCGGCACCCCGGCTGAACAGCGCGGTGCCGGCGGCGCCGAGCAGTCCGCCGGTCAAAGCCGTCTTGGCGTAGTCGGTGACCGGATCCCCCGGAGCGGGCCGGCGTGCGGGCCGTGCCGCCGGGCTCTCGCGGCCGGGAGTGCACAGGCGATCGCAGGTCCGCTCGAAAGCGACGACCTGTGCGACCGCGTCCGCCAGCTGTCCAGTGCGCAGCACCGCGTCGAGGGCGAGGTCGGCCGGCGAATTCCCGAAACCGTGCAGCGCGGCGTTGGCGGTCGCCACCGCCAGCTCGGCGGTCGACCTGCCCAGGTGCGCCCGCAGGAAGTCCCGCGCGAGCGGGTGTTCCCGCACCGCGGTCAGCGCCGCCAGCACCGCTTGCGGCGGGCGGCGCAGTCGAAGAGGTGCGCTGAGCACTGCCGTCGCCAGCCCGGCACCGCTGATCGCGAGCGCGGCGGCCTGGGTCTTTACCGCGCGGAGGTCGCCGGGATGGGTGGCCGTGTCGTCTTGCGGCGCAAGGGAAAGCCCGTGTCGCTCCGCGCGTGCCGAGACTGCCGCCACGATCCGGTCGCCGGCCGCGCCCTCGGCCATCGTCACGACCATGCGTGACAAACCGGCGTCCCAGTATGCGGCGACCACGTCGGGATGAGCCAGCGCCTCCCGGATCACCTTGTGCACGAGCTGATCGAAGCGGCTTTTGTCGCCTGGCTCGGCCGGACGAAGGCGGAGGTGGAGCGCGCGGCCGTTGCGCCAGCCGGCTCCGAGGTCCTCCGCGCCGCTGCGAACCGCCTTGCGCAGAACACGCGCGGCGCTCGCCGCGGCGCCGAGCCCGGCGCCTGCACCGGCAGTCAGCGCGTCCGCGCCGAGAGAAGCTGCTTCAGCGGCTACGTCCAGGACTTTGCCGGCACTTCGTGCCATCCGCGTGGGTGCGGTCATGGCCAGGCCGAACCCCGCGAGCGGCAGCCGGGCCGCGAGCGAGATCACCGAAGGCCGAGTGTCGTTCAATCGTTCGCCATTCCCGGGAAACAGTTTCGCCACTCCTTGCGCGGACATCGTTCATTCACGGTTTCCTTGACCCTCGCTGGCATCGGCCGGACGCTGAAGGCGTGGAAAAGCGCCGCGAGTACCAAGTGGACCTCCGGCCGCTGCTGAGCCTGCTGCAGCGGTATGCCGAGCCGGTGCTGAGCGCGGCGGCCGGTGCCTGCGGTGCGAGCGGACTCGACCGGATGCTGTTGCTTGCCGCGACCTCGCTGATGCGACCGGGGCGTCAAGCGTCCTCGAGCGCTTCGCCGAAGTCCTGCACCACTTTGTTGTTGCTTGCGGTCGCCACTAGGTGACCGGCCGCCAGCGTCATGCTGACCGGCCACTCGAGCACCTGCAGCGCGGTCAGCGCGGCGATACCGCCAAGGTAGGCAAGCTGCTGAGGCGGCGGCAGGGAAATCGTCCCGACCAGAGGCAACGCCACTCGGACCGAGTTCTTGCCGGTGGCTCGGGCCGCGGCGCCTTGTCCCCGATGCGCGGGCCGGCGAGTGTTGGCAGACATGGTTTCCTCCGGCTAGTTCTCAGCTGCCCGGTCGGCGCGCGCGTCAGCGGCGGCCAGCTTTTCGGCGACATAACTGCCCGCGCCCACCGCGGCGGCGACGGGCCATTCGAGGATCCCGACCGTGGCCAGTGCCGCCAGCCCGCCCCACCACAGCACGCGTTTCGTACCCGCCAGCGCCGCCGGGGTCTGCGCTTCTCCGGCATCCGGCGGCGGCGCTGGGGAGTCCGGTTTTCCGCGCGGCTCGGGCTTTCCCGAGTCGCGCTTCGATGGTGCTGCAGTGCTCTGCGGGCGCGACGGCATTGCTGGCCTCCTTGTACTGGCACTCCGCATACCCGGTCGCGAGTCCGGTAAACGCCTCGCTGTTCGGGGCGCACAAACGGGGGCGGATGGTTTGAGGCCGCGCCGCCGCGGGAAAACCGGAGGCCGTGGCTGATCATTCCCGTGCTCCGGTACTCGAGGCGATCCAGCGGTTCCGCGCGGACGGCCACCTGCCGTTCCTGCCGCCCGGGCACAAACAAGGCCGAGGCGCCGACCCTCGGCTGGTGCAGGTCGTCGGATCCGACGTGTTCGCCTCGGACATCATCCTGATGAACGGCCTGGACGACCGGGCGCTCAACCGGGGCGTCCTCTCCTCGGCCGAAGATCTGATGGCGGACGCGGTGCACGCGGACCGCGCGTTCTTCTCGACGTGCGGCAGTTCGCTTTCGGTCAAATCGGCGATGCTTTCCGTCGCCGGCCCCGGCGAAGAACTGCTGCTCTCGCGCAATGCGCACAAGTCGGTGGTGGCCGGGCTCATCCTGAGCGGCATCCGCCCGGTGTGGGTGCCGCCGCGCTGGGACCGGGACCGCGCCTTCGCCCATCCTCCGGGCGCCGCGGAAGCCGCCGCGGCACTGGCGAAACATCCGGACGCGCAAGGGATGCTGCTGATCACGCCGACCGATTACGGTTCCTGCGCGGACATCCGGGGCGTCGCGCGGCGTTGCCACGACCAAGGCGTGCCGCTGATCGTCGACGAAGCATGGGGTGCGCACTTCCCGTTCCATCCGGAGCTGCCGGCCTGGGCGATGGACGCGGGCGCCGATCTGTGCGTGACGAGCGTGCACAAGATGGGGGCCGGCCTGGAGCAGGGCTCGGTGTATCACCTGCGCGGCGATCTGGTGGACGCCGACGTGCTCGCGATGCGCGCCGACCTGCTCGACACGACCAGCCCGTCGTCGCTGATCTACGCCGGGCTGGACGGCTGGCGCCGGCAGATGGTCGAGCACGGCGACAGCTTGCTCGACGACGTGCTCCGCCTCGCCGAGTCGACGCGCGAACGCCTGGCCGCGCTCGCGGGCATTCAGGTGCTGGGCGAGACCGATCTGGTCGGCCCGGGACGGGCGGACGACCGGGATCCGCTGAAACTGCTGATCGACGTGTCCGGGCTGGGGTGTTCCGGCTACACGGCAAACCACTGGCTGCGCGAACACCACCGCGTTGACGTGGGGCTGTCGGATCATCGCCGGATCGCCGCGCAACTGACCGTCGGCGACGACGAGGGCACCGCCGCCCGGCTGGTCGACGCGCTGCGTGCGCTGTGCGAGCACGCCGACGAGCTGCCCCGCTGCCCCGCGGTCGAACTGCCCGCGCCCGAGGACCTCGAACCAGAGCAGGCGATGCTGCCGCGCGACGCGTTCTTCGGCCCCGCCGAACAGATTCCGGCGACGGCCGCGGCGGGCCGGATCGCAGCCGAAACGATCAGCCCGTACCCGCCGGGCGTGCCGGCGGTGCTGCCGGGGGAGGTGCTGACCCAGCCGGTTCTGGACTATCTGCGCAGCGGGGTCGCCGCGGGCATGTTCCTGCCCGACCCAGTGGATCCGCTGCTGCGCACCGTCCGGGTCGTGGGCCGCTGAAGCGACCCGGCCGGCAACGAGTTCTGCTTCCCGCCGATTGTTCGCGGCGCACCAGGGTAATCCGGCGAGCATGGCGAACCCGGACAGCTCGTTGCCCGTCCTCGGCTGCCTCGACGGGCTGGTTTCCGCGTTCCGGCGGGCAGGCGAGCAGGATTTGTACGTGCGGTGGTCGCGCGGCCCGGGCGTGGACTTGCGCTCCGGCGAGCAAAGCCGGGACGGGCTCACCGGGATCGCGCTGCCCGGACTGTCGGCGAACTCGCTCGCCCGGCAGCCGTGGTGGCGCGACCGGCCGCTGCGCCTGTGGCTGGCGCGGCGGCTGCACGACTACGAGCACCTGCGCGAACGCGGCGGCCCCGGAGTGCGCGCTTGGCTGCTGCGGGGCCGCGAAATCGCGCGCGGCCCGGACAACGAGCCGCTCGTGGTCGACGCTCAGCCGCTGGCCTGGATCGCTGACGAGGTGATGCTGGAGGCTCGTCGGCTGGTTCGGCGAGAGACAGCCGATTGGGGTTCGATGGACCGGAGTTCCTGACTCTCGGGCGCGGCGGCCGGGGCAGTCAGCGGACTTGTTCGGACAACCCGGTGCCGGCTCGCTGGCGCACGCGCTCGACGGCTTCCCACTGCGCCGGTTCGAGACGGCTCAGCGCGGCGGGGAAGACGCCGTCCTGCTCGGCGAGGATGTGCTCGCGCAACAGGTGCAGCGCGGCCATCAGACGCGCGGGCCACTCCGGGTCGGCAGGGGTTCCGTGCGCGGCCTCGCCGAGAACGCTCTCGATGTGCCGGTGCTGCGTGGCCAGATCTGCGATGTGGTCCGGGAACTCGTCTGCCAATGCCGGGAAGAGGCCCTCTTCCTCGACTGTCGTGTGCGGGCGGAGCAGCTGGGCGATCCGGTTGGCCAGAACGGCCATTTCCGCGCCGTCGCCGCGGGCGTGCGCGCCGCGGACGCGGCTGATCAGCGCGACGGCTTCGTCGTGTTCGCGGGTCAGCTCCTCGACCGCGGCCAGCGCCTGGCATCCGCAGTATTCACACACCGGACTCAGCCGCCCGGCTCAGGGTGAGCGTTCGCCGCGGCTCGGTGGTCGAGCGGTCCAGTGTCGAAGTCACCAATGCCTCATTCGTCTCGTGCGGTCGCCCGCCGGCCGGCGGGCACCGGTCCAGCGTCCGTCCGCGGGCGGTGCCGGGAGCAGAGCCGAACTCCCTCCGCTCGAGGACGAAGGTCCTCACTGTCTACTTCGGACTTCAAAGGGGGAGAACGGACGGCGACAGCGGAAAACGGCCCGGCCTCGTTGGAGGCAGCCGACAGCGGTTCGCAGCGGAAGGCCGTCGGCGCCGCGGCGGGGGAGTCCGCGCCGCCGACCGCCGAGCTAGCCGACTTCACCGCCGCGGCGCCCGACCCGGATCGGTGGCCCCGCTGGTCAGCCGGCGAAGCCCGCGAGGTCCGTTTTCTCGATCGGCAGTTGCCAGGTGACCGTCGTGCCGCCGCCCGCGCGGGCGGCGGTCGCGAAGTCTCCGCCCGATCGGGTGCTGTGGACGGCAGGCGCCGCGGGGGTTCCGTCGTCTTCGACCCGCACGTAGACGCGGGTCGGCGCGGTGTGCAGTTCGGCGATCACGAGGACGTGGCGGGCGGTCGGGCGGTGGGCGACTTCGGACAACGCCGTGTCGAGCACTTCGATCAGCGCTCCGGCGGCAGGCCTGTCGAGCGCGGTGTCGAGCCGGCTGTCCACCCGGGTCGTGGTCGCGACTCCGAGGCTCGCGGCGGCGGCGTCGACCAGGTCGTAGATGCGCCGGTGCAGGCGTTGTTCCCGGCCGTGCTCGGGCCGGGAGGCGAAGACGGCGGAATTCAGCCGCCGGATGACGTCGTCCAGTGTGCGCACCGCGTCCCGGACGCGGTGCGCGGCATCGGGGCGCTGGATGATTCTCAGCGCCGCGGAGAGATCCAGGCCGATGCCCGACAGCCGCGCGACGACCGACGTGTTGAGCTCCTGGGCGATCCGCTCCCGGTCGTCGAGCAAGGACAATCGCTCCGCGTCCGACTTCCGCTCGGCCAGCTCCAGCGCGATGGCTGCCTGCGCGGCGAACAGCTCCAGTGACCGCACCACCCGTCCGGCGACGACCGGATGCCCGGGTTCGTTCACCACGGAGAGGACGCCGCGCACGGCACCGGGCGATCCCAGCGGCACGCCGAGCGCGGAGCCGACCGCGACGTCCGGGCTCAGCCCGGCCTCGCGGCCTGCCTGCGCGGCGTTCTCGTCGACCGCGGACCGGCCGGTCCGGTAGACCCGTACGGCCAGCGAACGCGCGGCGGTGCTTTCGTCCAGCGGCAGCCGCACGGCCCGGTACGCCTGCGACTTCGCCCCCGCCGCGGCCGCGACGATCAGTTGCTCGCCGTCGTCGTCGGGGGCCAGCAGGAGCGCCTGGTCGACCTGCGCGATCTCGCGTGCCCGTGACGCGATCAGTTCCAGGACCTCGGCTGGCGGGATGTCCGCCAGCAATGCGGTGGTGATGTCCGCCGCGGCGGACAACTGCTGGTTGGCTTGCTGCAGTTCACGGCTTCGTGCGAAGACCTCGGCCTGCATCGCCTGCACTTCCCCGGTCGCCGCTTCGGGAGCGGTCGCCGACAGCTCGTGCAGGAAATCCGTCACCTCCTCGACCCGGTGCACGACGAACCGGACCGAGCCGTCGGCGTCGAGCACCGGCGCGTTGACCGGACTCCAGTAGCGCTGCTCCACCACCCCCGGGCGGTCCGGGACCGCGACGTCGTACCGCTGCAGTGCCATGGCGTGCCGCTGCCGGGTGGCCAGCACCCGATCAAGGGAAGCGCGCAACGCCCGGGCGCCACCCGGATCCCGCGGATCGTCCGGGAACGCCTGGAAAACGTTCCGTCCGATCAGGTCCTCCCGGGAATGGCCGGACACGGCTTCGTAGGCGTGGTTGACCGCGAGGATGACGAATTCGCGAGACAGCACCGCGGTGGCCGACGGCCCGGCCAGGAAGACCGCCTCGAAATCGACTGGCTCCGACATCGCACCACTGTCCTCTTTGCCCGCAGTCTGGCAACCGGGTCAGTTAACTCCCGGAAGACGGCTCTGTCGAGGCGCGGCACCGGGCCCGTCAGCCGGTTGTGGTTGGGGGAGAGAGTCTTTCAGCGAGGAAAGCGAGGATCTCGTCCCGCGCGCGCAGAGTGGGGTGGCCTTCGCGGTCCACGAGGTGCGCGGTGACGACGCTGTGCGGCGTGCCGACGACGTCGCGGAAGAACGGCGGCGGTTCGGGGTTGGCGCTCTCACCGGGGAGGACGCGCCCGTCGAACGCGTCGCCGAGGAGGGCTTGGTAGGCGGCGAAACGCTGACCGGTGCACCAGCGGTCGTTGTCGAAGCGATAGCTGAGCACTTTCAGCCCGTCGCGGTCGATCCGCTCCCGGACCGCGGCGGCGTCCTCGTCGCTGATCTCCAGGCCGCCGGGATCGTCCAGCGGCAGCGACGGGTGGTTCACGACGGGCGCGAGGACCGCTGGTTCGAGCGCCATCGACAGGGCGAAGTTGCCGGTGAAACAAAGCCCGATCGCGCCGACGCCCGGCCCGCCGCATTCGCGCAGCGCCGTCCTGGCCAGCCCGCGCAGCCACGAGACAACCGGGCTGGTGCCGCTGCCCGCGAAGGCCCGGAACTCGGCGCTGACGCAGGCGCGGCGGACGACCTGCTCCCCGTCGGCCACGGTCGGGAACGCCCCGTCCACGCCGAAGAGCGACGGCAGGTAGACGGTGAATCCCGCGTCGCGGATCCACCGCGCGAAGCGGACGACGTCGGGACTGATGCCGGGCATCTCCGGCATCAGCACGACGGCCGGTCCGGAACCGCCGGTGTACACGGTTTTGCCGACTCCGTCGACCTCGACCAGTCGCTTCGAGAAGTCCGCGAGGACGCCGCCAGGCTGCGGCTCGGTGATCGCCATGCCCGCATCGTCGCCGCGGGAGCGGCCGGCGGCCAGCGGCGAGATCGCCAGATA
Organism: Amycolatopsis benzoatilytica AK 16/65; assembly: GCF_000383915.1. Lineage (NCBI taxonomy): Bacteria > Bacillati > Actinomycetota > Actinomycetes > Pseudonocardiales > Pseudonocardiaceae > Amycolatopsis > Amycolatopsis benzoatilytica. The sequence continues at coordinate 4,376,756 of NZ_KB912942.1, read as the reverse complement.
TCCAGGTAATCTCGCCAGCATGGCTCTTCGCGTCGGGGTGCTCGCCTATCCGGGCTGTTTCGCGTCGGAGGTCTACGGCGTCCCCGATCTCCTCACGATGGCCGGGCATCTCGCCGGCGAGTCCTGCTACGACGTGTCGGTCCTGTCGCCGAGGCGGCGGGTGACCGGCTCGGGCGGCGTGCCGATCGCCGTCGCCCCGGTCCGGCCGGTGGACGTGCTGGTGGTGCCGGGTTTCGAGCTGCGCCCCGGACTGGATCTCGACGCGGAGCTCGCCGGGCTCCGGCCGGAGATCGAGGCCATCTCGGCGGCCGCGCGATCGGGCAGCGCGGTGGTGTCGATCTGCGTCGGCGCGTTCCTGCTCGCTGAGGCCGGGCTCCTGGACGGGAGGGAGTCGACGACCGCGTGGCTGTTCGCCGGCAAGCTGGCGCGCCGGTGTCCCGGTACGACCGTCCGGCCGGAGAAGCTGGTCGCGACCGACCGCGGAATCACCACGACCGGCGCGTTCAGCGCGATGTACGACTTCGCGCTCGACCTCATCCGGGAACACAGCGGCAGCCGGGTCGCCCGCGCCACCGCCCGTGTCGCGCTCGTCGACGACGCGCGGCCGAGTCAAACCCCGTACGTCGACGCGGCATTGCTGCCCGCCGCCGGATCGGACTTCGCCCAGAGCGTGAAGCGCCGCCTGGACCGGACCATGGGCGAACGCTACGACCTGGGGCAGCTGTCGGCGGCGTTCCACGTCAGCACCCGGACGCTGCTGCGGCGGTTCCGCGAGCAGTCCGGCCAGACTCCGCTGGAATACCTGCAGGCGGCGCGAGTGCGCAAGGCGAAGCACCTGCTGGAAACCACCGATCGGACGATCGCGAGCATCGCGGCCGAGGTCGGCTACCTGGATCCCGGAACGTTCGGTGCTGTGTTCGCCCGGCTCGCCGGGCACCGGCCGCGCGACTACCGGGCGGCCTTCGGCCGGAACGCGAACCGGCCCGGCGTCGGGGCCTGAGCGACGGCTCCCTCCCGATTGTCCGTGAAGGGCCCGTTGCCGGAATCAGATTCCGGCAACGGGCCCTTCACGGACTTCGAGACCGGGAGCACCGCCGGACCGGTCCTGCCGTCCAGACCAGCGGAAGCACCGTGCCTCGGCTGCCCGGCCCTCGCTTTTCCGGTGCGCCGCGCGATAAACTGCCGGGAACGCCAGCGCACAGTGGTGGTGGTCGACATGCGTCTCCGGCGGATCGGCCCGGCGCTGCTCGCGGCGGCCCTCCTGGCGGCGGGTTGCCGCGGTTCGAACCCTTCCCCCGGCGAGAGCCCGGCCAGCCCGGCCAGCCCACCCGCAGGGCAAGCCCAGGTGCTCGCGGTGAAGATCGACAACGTGGCCGCGGCCCGGCCGGCGACCGGGCTGGGCAGTGCGGACGTCGTCTACGTCGCGCCGGTGGAGGGCGGCCTGACCCGGATCATCGCGGTGTTCTCGGCGAAGATCCCGGACGTGGTCGGGCCGGTGCGCAGCGCCCGGGAGACCGACATCGCCGTGCTCGCCCAGTACGGCCGGCTGGCCTTCGCCTACTCCGGTGCGGCACCGCAGATTTTGCCCGCGCTGCGCGGCGCGTCGCTGGTCAACGCAGCCCAATCGGATGTGCCCGGCGCTTACTTCCGGCAGCCGGGGCACCCGGCCCCGCACAATCTGTACGTGCGCACCGCCAGCCTGCCGGCCGGCCGCGGACCGGCCCCGCCGGCCGTGCTGGCGTTCGGCCCCGCGCCGGCCGGAGGAGAGCCGAGCACCGGCACGACCATCGGCTACTCCAGCGCGTCTTATGCGCTCAGCTGGTCCAGCGGCTCCTGGCTGATCTCGATGGACGGCACCCCGTTCCTCTCCACCGAGGCCGGCCAGCTGCGCGCCGCCACCGTGATCGAGCAAAAAGTCGGCATCACCTACGAACCGTTCGCCGAGGACGCGACCGGCGCCCGCGCGCCCGTCGCGCACACGGTGGGCGCCGGCTCGGCGGTAGTGTTCCGCGACGGCCGGTCGTACCCGGCGACCTGGTCCCGCCCGGCACTCGCCGCGCCGACCGCCTTCGCCACGAGCACCGGTCAGGCCCTGCCGCTCGCCAGCGGGCCGGTGTGGGTTTTCCTCGTTCCGGCCGGCGGCTGACCGAGATGCGCCGGACTGGCGGCTGTACACCGGCGGCGGGATGGCGCAGAGTCCTCGGCGGAGGACGACACGAGGCCAGGAGGTGTGATGACCGGCGAGGAAATCGTGCTCGGTCCCCTGCCGAAGGGGATCACGCCGGCCCGAGAGGGCATGCGGAACAAGGTGTGGAACGTGCTCGGACACACGTACTCGATGAAGGCGGCCAGTGAGTCGAGCTTCGCGTTCGAGACTCTCGACCCGCCCGGCACCGGCGTGCCGCCGCACGTCCATCCGACGCAGGACGAGCACATCTACATCCTGGAGGGCGTGTTCACCGTCTACCTCGACGGCCAGTGGGAAACCGCCGGTCCCGGCGACACCGTGCGGATGCCGAAGGGCCTCCCGCACGCCTATTACAACCGCAGCGAGGACCTGACCCGGGCGCTGTTCTGGGTGAGCCCCGCCGGGAAGCTCGCCGCGCTGTTCGACAAGCTGCACAACCTGGAGGACCCGGCCGAGGTGGTCCGGCTGTCGGCACTGCACGACGTCGATTTCCTGCCGCCGGGGTCGGTGGAAGGGGCCTGAACGGTTACCGGCCGGGGCCGTTCACCTGCCGCTGGGACGCTCCGGAAGCCTGCGCGTAACCGGCGACGATCGCGTCGAGAGCGGCCGCGTCGATCACGTCTTCGAGGCGGGAAAAGCCTTCCGGGGCAAGGCGTTCGACTTCGTCGATGACGTTTTCCGGTCCGCCTCTGCGGTTGCGGAGCACGATCTCGCTGGTGGCAGCCAGCCGTTCGGTTTCATACGCCCGCAACGCCTCGACCGGACCGGAATGCCGTACCAGGCACTCGGCGAGGCTGGTCGCGTCGAGAATCGCTTGGCCGGCGCCGTTGGAGCCCATCGGGTACATCGGATGGGCGGCGTCGCCCAGCAGCGTCACGCGCCCGTGGGACCACGCCGGCAGCGGGTCCCGGTCGCACATCGGGAACTCGAAGATCTCCTCGGTGGCTTCGACCAGCCCGGCGTGGTCGACCGCCGCCGACCGGAACCGTCCGACGTGCCGGGCCAGCTCCGCCCGGTCCGCGGGCTTCGCCCAGTCCTGCCGGTCCGGCGGCGGGGCGCCTGGCCGGCCGGTGCGGATGCAGATCGCCCAGTTCGTGAGCCGGGTGCCCGCGGCGCGTCCCGGCCCGATCGGATAGACCACCAGCTTGGCCGCGGTGCCGCCGGCGACGATCATGGAACGGCCGCCGCCGAATTCGGGCCAGTCGGTGGCACCGCGCCACATCAGGACCCCGTTCCAGCGGGGAGGCCCCTCTCCAGGGAAGAGCAGGGACCGCGCGGTCGAGTGGATGCCGTCCGCCGCCACCAGCGCGTCGGCGTCGGCGGTGACCTCGGTGCCGCCGGCCCGCTCCGCGAAGCGAGCTCGCACGCCTCTCGCGTCCTGTTCGAACCCGGTCAGCAGGTGGCCGGTCCGCACCGCGTCGGGACCGAGCCGGGACTGGACCGCCCGCAGCAGCACGTTCTGCAGTTTGCCGCGGTGCAGGCAGAACTGGGGGAGCGTGAACCCGGCGTCCAGCCCGCACGGTTTGCGCAGGATCACCTGCCCGAGCCGGTGCGTGTAGAACAGCTCGCGGGTGCGGATCCCGACCTCGTCCAGCGCGTCGAGGAGACCGAGCGCCGCGAGTTCCTTGACCGCGTGCGGCAACGCGTTGATCCCGACGCCGAGTTCGCCGATCCGCGCGCTCTGCTCGTACACCGTGCAGGCGATGCCTTCGCGGTGCAGCCGCAGGGCCGCGGTCAGCCCGCCGATCCCGGCTCCGGCGATGACCACCTTCATCGCGGCCTCCTGTCCCCGTTCTCGCCGCCCAGCGTGGCGGAGACGGGCGGGGGACGCTACCGCCGACCGGCGACAGTCGCGGGGACGGCCCCGGACCCGACGACGATGCCTCCGGGTTCCGTGGGCCGCCCAGACCTCCGCGGGTGCGGGCGAAACACAGCGGGTCGGGACGGCGCGGGCGCTGCGGAAGGGCTGATGCCGCGCCGGCCGCGGACGGGACGCTGGAGACCACTCAGCGTTTTTTGCTGGTTTCTGCTGGCGCCGAGGGCTCGACCTCGGCCTTTACCGCGGCCAGGAACTTGTCGGCGGTCATTCCCTTGGCCAGGTCGGCCAGCTGCCGCAAAGGCGGGAACCGCCACAGCGAACGCGAATGGGACTCCATCGTCAGCTTCGTCCCGGAGCCTTCTGCCTCGAAGGACATCGTGATGTCGCCGGCCATGGACGACGACGACCGGTCGGTGATCCGCTGGTTGGGGACGAACTCGGTGTACACGTCGAAGCCCTCCCATTGCACGACCGGCGTCTTGGAAACCCAGTTGTAGGAGGTGCCTACGCCCTGATCGGTCTCTTTGACGTCGGTGACCTCGAAGTGCATCGTCGTCCCGTCCGGGACGTACCTCGGGTCCTTCAGGCGGTCGAACACTGTCTGCACCGGAGCCTCGACATGAATAGTGCGCTTCACGCTGCTCATCTCCCTGAATCGCTGGCCGGCAAAGTCTCACCGTCCCGCCGCCGGCAACGGCCAGCTAGAGGCGAAGGACCCACAGTGCCTAGCCGGCGGTGTCGCTCGGCTCCGGACGCGGCCCGCTTCGGCGGGTCAGGCGGAGGACGGGAAGTTCGCGGTCGGTGTGCTGCTGGAAGCGGGCGAACCGGTGCGCGGCGGCGGTGATCTGCCGCCACGCGTCCGCACGTTCGGCTCCGTGGAGTTGCTCGGCGGTGACCGGGATCGTGGTGCCGTCGATCTCGATCTCGACCCGGTCCGGGTGCGCGGCAACGTTGTAGTACCACGCCGGATTCCCGGCCGTGCCGCCCGCTGCCGCGACAATCAGGTAGCTGTCGTCCTTGCCGGGAAACCAGCAGACCACCGTCTTCCGCTCGATCCCGCTCTTGGCGCCTACGGTGGTCAGGACGAGCGCGTCGAAGGAAAAGAACGTGCTGAACGCCTTGCGGACCACCCGGCTGGTCATCCGGTTGTCCAGCCACCGCATGACCGGTCCGGAGGACAGGCGGCTTCCGCGATGTCCCGCGTGGGTGTCGAAGCTCATGAGGGTCCTCCCGCGTGTTCGTCGGCCGCGGGCTAGTCCGACCGACGCCTCGAGGACCGCGCACCGCGTGTTCTGCCGCCTAGCCCAGCAGAAAGCTGCGCCTCGCAACCAGTGCGGAACGTCCACATCGGCGAAGACGTTCGTCAGCTTGGCGGATTGCCGTCGGCAGTCGCCCGGGCGTCCGTGAAGGGCCCCTTGCGGGACTTGGATTCTCTCAAGGGTCCCTTCACGGACTCGATGAGCAAGAGCGGGCCGATTCGGTCACCCGGCGGGTTCGGCCCGGCTGCCGGCCAGCGCGACGATCAGTGCGGCCAGCAGTCCCAGCAGGCCCAGCGCGAGGTGCACGATCTTGAGCACGGTGCTGGAACTGAACAGCCACACCGCCCGTGACGTGTCGTGGCCCGCCGAGTAAGCCGTTTGCGGCACGAAGAACCCGGCGCCGCCGAGCACCAGGTAGATCAGCCCCAGCACCGCGACGACCGGCCGGGCCCACGCGCGGGTGGCTGTCGTCGGCATGGTTCTCCTTCCCTCAGGGTTTCAGGAGGATTTTCTGTGCCCCGTCGAGCTTCTTCTGGAAGATCTCGTATGCGTGCGGCGCCTCGGCCAACGGCAGCTGGTGCGTCGCGAAGCCCTCGACGCCGAGCGGATCGTCGTCCGCGGTCAGCAGCGGCAGCACGTCGTCGACCCAGTGCCGGACGTTCGCCTGGCCCATCCGCAACTGGATCTGCTTGTCGAACATCGTCAGCAGCGGCAACGGATCGACCATCCCGCCGTACACGCCGGAGAGCGAAATCGTGCCGCCGCGCCGGACCGAGTCGATCGCCGCGTACAGCACGCTCAGCCGGTCGATCCCGGCCTTTTCGGTGATCTTCGCGCCAACCGCGTCCGGCAGCATTCCGACGAGTGTGTGGGCCAGCTTGCCGACCGGTGCGCCGTGCGCCTCCATGCCAACCGCGTCGACGACCGAGTCCGCGCCACGGCCGTCGGTCAGGTCACGGACCGCGTCGCCGATCCGCCGATGGTCTCGAGTGTCCACAATGGTCGCTCCGTGCGCGCGGGCCCGGGCGAGCCGCTCCGGCACCAGGTCGACGCCGATGACCTTGCCCGCCCCCCGCCGCAGCGCGATCCGGGCCGCCATCTGGCCGATCGGGCCGAGTCCGAAGACCGCGACGGTGCCGCCGTCGGGGATGTCCGCGTACTCGATCGCCTGCCACGCAGTGGGCACGACGTCGGATAGGTAGACGAAACGCTCGTCCGGCGGTCCGTGCGGCACCTTCACCGGGCCGTAGTGCGCTTGCGGCACGCGGAGGTACTCGGCCTGACCACCGGGAAGCTGGCCGTACAGCCGGGTGTAGCCGAACAGGGCGGCACCCTTGCCCTGTTCTTTTACTTGGGTCGTCTCGCATTGCGACTGCAGCCCACGGGCGCACATGAAGCAATGTCCACAGGCGACTGTGAACGGGACCACGACACGGTCCCCCGGCCCGATCGACGTCACCTCCGGGCCGACTTCCTCGACGATCCCCATCGGCTCGTGGCCGAGGATGTCGCCCTGGTCGAGGAACGGGCCGAGAACCTCGTACAGGTGCAGGTCGGAACCGCAGATCCCAGTGGAGGTGATCCGGACGATCGCGTCCGTGGGCTCCTGGATCCGGGGATCCGGCACCGTGTCGACGCGGACGTCGCGCTTGCCCTGCCAGGTCACTGCTTTCATGACCGTCCTTCCGTGGTGGCTACTTCTGGCGAAGGTCGCGGGGCGGGGAAAGATCCTCCGCCGGAGCGACCGCCCGCTCTGCCTCAACTTCTGCGAGACGCTCCGGACCTGTCGGCGAGACACCGTCGCCCCGGCGCCCCTCCGGGCGGACGCCGTCGTCACGCGGGTCGGCGGACGGGCGGTCCTGGTCGAATCCCTCGGACAGTTCGCGGTCGGCCATTGCTGATCCCTTCGGTACGCGACGCATTCCTTCTCGGCTACCCGGCAGAAGCGCCGCGAAACGAATCCGCGCGCGGTCGCTCCCACCTCGCTTGCCGACGGACGCATGCGCACCGATTCCAGTGGTGACGGACAACGTGGCCAGCTCGACCAATTCCCGGTGGATCGAACGCTTCCGGCGCTCGGCCGGGCCGGTGCCGTATTCGGATTCAGTCGCGGCGCCTCCCGGCACGGTTCGGTGAACCGAACCGTCCCGCGTGGAGGGTTTTCCGGGAACCCGATGGAGAATCGACAGGAGACGGCGTGGACGCCGGTGTGCTGATCTCCGATGCGGAGACGGCCGCCGCGATATTCGCCTCCCGCCGCCAGTAGTGCGCGGGGAGGGCTCCCGCTAGGGACGGCTCAGAAGGGTCGAATAGAGCGATAGGTGGGCGCGGGCCGCGGTATTCCAGTCGTAGGAGGCAGCCAAGGTGCGCCCGCTCTGGCACAGGGCACCGGGCTCGGCGAGCGCGGCGCGCATCTGTTCGGCCAGGCCCGCCGGATCGCTCGCGAAACGGGCGGCACCGCCGAAGACTTCGCGCAGCACCGGCAGGTCGCGGGTGACGACCGGGACCCCGGCGGCCAGTGCCTCCATCGCTGCCAGCCCGAAGCCCTCCTTGGTCGACGGAAAGGCGAACACGTCCGCCGCCGCGACGAGAGACGGCAGTGCGTCGTGGCTCACCGGGCCCAGCACGACGGGCGTCACGCCCAGTTCGGCGGCCCGCTTGTCCCACGCCGCCCGGTAATCGCGGTAGTCGAACAGGGTCTCGCCGCCCGCGATCACCAGCTGGACGTCCGGATCGGTCTGCCGCAGCCGGGCGTAGGCCTCGAGCAGGTCGAGCGAACCCTTGCGCGGTTCGATTCCGCCGACCGACAGCACGAACCGCCGCGGCCATGCGGGATCGGGTTCCGCGGCGGAGAACCGTTCGTAGTCGACGCCGTTCGGGATCACCGTCGCCTCGATGCCCCAGCCCGCGCGCAGTTCGCGCGCCACCGCGGTAGATACACAGACGTGCGCGTACGGGCGGCGGATCGCGCGCTCGTGGCAGTCGGCCAGTTCGCGGGTCGTGAAGCTGTCGAGATGGTGGACGGTCCGCACGACCCGTTCGGCCGCGTTGGCGCTGATGCAGTCCTGGGCGTGGACGATGTCGTAGCCGCCGGGGTCGAACGCGGTGCGCAACGTGTCGATGGAGCGCAGGATCCGGGCCCCTACGTCTTCGCCCGCGACATCGGGGAACGGCACGATCCGCACGGCCACCGCGGGGTCGACCGGGCGGAAGAAGCCGCTGTCGCCTCCTCGGCCCAGCGACCACACAGTGACGTCGGCGCCCTCCGCGGCGAGCGCCTCGGCGAGGGCCAGAGTGTGCACGACCCCGCCGCGCGGTTTCGTCGAGTAGCTGAGCAGGGCGATCCTCACGGGCGGCTCCGGTACGAGTCGGGTTTGCGTTCGGCGAGGTGGTGCAGCACCCGCCGGGCGGTGGACACTTCGGCTTCGACGTCGACCTCCGCGATCGCGATGCCGGCTTTGCTCCAGGTGCGAGCCAGGATGTCGCCGCCCGGCCCGACCACCTTGGCCTGGCCGAGGAAGCGCATCCCGCCCATCGCGCCGGTCTGGTTGGACGACGCGAGCACCACCTGGTTCTCCGCGGCGCGCGCTTGGTCGTAGAGGTCGAACAGCCGTGCCTGGCGGTCCTGGGACATGCGCGGCGCGCGGTTGGTGATGCTGGTCGGCCACGCGGACAGACAGGCCAGGATCTCGGCGCCGTCCAGCGCGAGGCTGCGCGCGGATTCGGGGAACGTCTTGTCGTAGTCGATGAGCATGCCCAGCCGCCCGACGGGCGAGTCGAACGCGGCGAACGACGAGCCCGCCGAGTAGGCGGCCGCTTCGCCCGGCGGCTGGTGGACCTTGCGGTGCCGGCCGAGCACGCCGTCGCCGGTGACGCACACCGCCGCGTTGTACCGCGCGTCGCCGTCGGCCTCGCAGTACCCGACGCACACGACCATTTCGGCGGCCAGCTCGGCGATCTTGCGCAGGTACGGGTCGTCCGGGGCGAGCGCGGGCGGCAGCGCCTCGGGGTCGGGGCAGCGCAGGTCGGCGAGGTATCCGCCGAGGGCGGCGTCCGGCAGCACCAGCAGCGCGGTCCCCGAGGAACGGGCGTGCTCGATGAGCGTGGCGATGCGCTGCAGGTCGAACTCGAGGTCGCGGCCGAAGTGCGCGGCCACGGCTCCGATGCGGATGGTCCCCATCGTGTCAGTATCGCGTCGTCGCGGGTTTCTTCGCGCTGGAGGCCAGCGCCGGGTAGGCATCCGGGCGCCGGTCGCGCAGATGGCCCATCGAGCGGCGAGCCGTTTCGAGCGCCAGCCGGACGTCGAGTTCGGCGACCGCGACGCCGTCGGCGACGCCGGTGGCGGCCAGGACCTCGCCGCCCGGGTCGACCACTTTGGCGCTGGCGACGAACCGCAGATCGCCGAACGATCCGGACTGGTTGGCGGACAGCCACACGATCTGGTTCTCCAGCGCCCGCGCGCGGTCGAACAGGTCGAAGCGCCGCTTCCACCGGTCCTGTGCGAGGTCCGCGGCCGGGTTGGTGCGGCTGCCCGGCCACGCGGACACACAGACGCCGATCTCGGCCCCGTCGAGCGCGAGGCTGCGCGCGGCTTCGGGGAACGCCTTGTCGTAGCAGATGAGCATGCCCAGTCGCCCGACCGGCGTGTCGAACGCGGAGAACCCCGTGCCCGCACGGTAGGTCGTGTCCTCCGACAGCGGCTGGTGCACCTTGCGGTGGTTGCCCAGCACGCCGTCGCCGGTCACGCAGACCACGCTGTTGTAGAGCTGTCCGTCGGAGTGCTCGCAGTAGCCCGCGGTGACGACCATGTCTCCGGCGAGGGCGGCCAGGCGTTTGATCTCCGGTCCGTCCACCTCGAGCGGCGGGGGCCCGTCGGCATCGCCGTCGAGATTGGCCAAGTAGCCGCCGAGGCAGGCTTCGGGCAGAGCGAGCAGCCCGACCCCGTCCGCGCGGGCGTCGGCGATCAGCGACGCGACGCGGTCGAAATCGGCCTCCAGGTCCCGGCCGAACGGCGCTGCTGCCGCGCCCATCCGCAGCGTGCTCATGAAATCCCCAATCCGGTCACCCCGGCTGCGATGACCGGGGTCTGTTCTCCGTCCGGCCAGCGCAGCACCACACCGCGGCCGGCTACCAGTTCGCCGCATTCGGCACTCGTCGCCGGTCCGGCGTCCAGCTCGTCCGGCCCGGCGGTGAGCATCGCGTAGCCCGGAAAGCAGGTGAGCCAGTCTCCGACACTCGCGCCGCGCGGCCGCGGCACGGCGGCGACGTCCAGCACAGCGCCGCAGCCGCTGGCCTCGGCCAGCATGCCGAGCGTTCCGGCGATGCCCGCCATCGACACATCCTTCGCCGCCGCCGGCCGCGCTCGCGCGACGGCGGTCAGCATCGCGCGCAGTTCCGGGGTGCGCCGCGACGTCGTGGAATCCCATTGCCGCCCTGCGTAGCCCGGCCGCCACCGCCCGCCCAGGTCCGCGGTCAGGCGCACCCGCTGCCCAGGTCGTCCACCGCCGCCGGGCACCGGGAATTCCGTGCGCCCCAACGCGGTCACCGCGAGCGCCGCGGGCACGCCGAGTTGCGTGTGCCCGCCCAGCACGGGTACGTCGTAGGCCTGGCTCGCCCGGCGCAACCCGCCGAGCACTCGGCTGGCGAACGACGCGTCGCGCGCGCCGAGCGCGTCCAGCAGCCCGACCGGACCGGCGCCCATCGCGGCCAGGTCGTTGACATTGACCAGGACCGCGCACCAGCCGGCCCAGTCCGGGTCCCGCTCCACCATGGACGGCAGGATCGCGTCGCAGGCGGCCACGATGTCACTGCCCGGAATCGGAACGCCGTCGTCGCCGACGAACCCGGGTACGCCGGTCATCCCGGACAGGAGCGGGCCGAGATCGCTCTTGGCGGCGTGGGCCAGCGCGGCGATGCGGTCGATCCGGTAGCGCATCAGCACGTGCGGCGTCCCGGCCACGGTGACCGGGCGGACCCGGTCCCATGCCAGGCGCGTGAACAGGCGCTCGTTGCGGGCCTGCACGGTCGCCTCGAACCGCAGCACACCGGCGTTTTCCGCGTACGCGCACGCGGCGCGCACCAATGCCGGGCCGACCCGGCCCCGGCACGCTGGATGCACCACCAGCCGCCCGCCCAGCCACCAGCCCACGTCCTCGGCGGTGGCCGGGCCCAGCCGGACACCGCCGATCACCGTGCCTTCGCGATCACGGGCGACCAGGACGACGGTGCGCGGGTCGGCGTCGCGTTCGTCGAGGTCGTGGGCGTCGAACAGGCCCTGCTCGTGCACGAAGACCTCGGTGCGCAGGGCGTGGTAGGCGCGGATCGCGGCCGAGTCGGCAGGTTCGACGCGGAAGGCCGGCCGGTGGGCCAGCGTCGCCGAGTCGCCCAGCAGGGCCAGCACGTCGGGCATCATCTCAGGCCCCCGCCGCGCTGAGCACCCCGCACGCCCCGCAGGCCGCGCAGCCGGCCTCCTGGTCCGCGCCGCGCATGTCCGCTTCCCGCAACAACTTCGCGACCCGCTCGGTCACGTCGCGCACCAGCGACGCGGGCGGGCCCGGCACTCCGTCCCGCCGGGCGAGCGTGCCGGCCATCGGCCGCATCGGCACGACGAACGGGTACACGCCCCGCTCGATCAGCCTCGCCGCGCCCGCGACCAGCTCGTCCGGGTTCTCGCCGAGGCCGATGAGCAGATACGTGGAGACCCTGTTGCGGCCGAACACCCGCACCGCCTCGTCCCACGCGGCCTCGTATTCGGCCAGCGGCACCGAACCTTTGCCGGGCATCCACCGCCGCCGGACCTCGTCGTCCAGCGACTCCGCGTGGATGCCGATCGACGTCGCGCCCGCCGCGCGCAGCTCCGCGATCGCCGACAGGTCGCCCGGCGGCTCGATCTGCACCTGGACCGGCAGCCCCGGCACCGCCTCGAGCACCGCCCGCACACAGCGGACGAGGTGGCGGGCGCCGCGGTCCGCGCCCGCCGTAGTGCCGGTGGTCATCACCATCTGCCGCACCCCGTCGAGCCGGACGGCCGCCTCGGCGACCTCAGCCAGCTGCGCCGGGGTCTTCGCCGCGACGGTGTCCCCGGCTTTCAGCGACTCCTCGATGGTGCAGAACCGGCAGCGCTGGTCCTCGGCGTAGCGGATGCACGTCTGCACGACGGTCGTGGCGAGCACGTCCCGCCCGTGCAGCAGCGCGATCTTCCGGTACGGCACGCCCTCGGCCGTGGACAGGTCGTAGAACTTCGGCCGGGATACCGGTTCGACGGTCAGTCCCAGGTCGATCCGTCCGTTGTAGACGCGGCCGTCCCTGAGCGTGTACGGGCTCCGCGGATTCAGCGGCAGCGCCGCGTTCGCGCCGTCGACGACGAGATGGCCGTCGTCGCTCGGGCCGGCGCCCTTGTGCCGCCGCACAGGAGCGTCCCAGCGCACCCCGTGCACCGCGAGGTCGGTCCGGGCGTCCAGGTTGTCGGTTTTCACGCGCACTGCCTCCTTCTCCTTGAGCCCGGGTTCACCACATGTAGGTGGAGTTGATGATCGCCCCCTTGCGCGCGTAGTGGATGAGCGCGTCCTGCACGTCCAGCGGGTGCGTCGGGATCACGCCCTCGATCAGGTCTTCCTCCCGCAGACCGTGCAGAGAAAGGCCGAAGCGGCAGCAGTAGACCTTGCCGCCCTCCTTGATGAACGTCTTGAGCTGGTCGTTGATGTTGTGCTCGCCGGGGAACGCGGAGTTGCCGGTGGTCGGGAATCCGCGGGTGGCCATGGCGTTCATCGAGCCGGGGCCGTAGAAGTAGATGGCGGACTCGAAGCCCTTGCGCTGGGCGCGGGTCGCCTGCAGGATCGCCACGAAGCTCACCGACGATTCGTGCGCGATGCCGTGCACCAGCGTGAAGTACGACTGGCCGGGCTCGGCTTGGTAGTCCGGGAACACCTTGGTCCCGCCGTAAATGCTGGCGCCCTCGGGCAGGGACGGGTGCGGGATCTCTTCGAGGCTCTGCTGTTCGGTCTCGGTCAGCTCGGACACGGGAATCTCCTTGATTGTCGGGATACCACGGGTTTTCTCACCCGTAGAGCTTTTCGAAGGTGCCGCGGAACACCGCGTCCGCGAGCTCGCCGTCGCCGGCCGCGGCGGCCAGCCGGGCGTGCTCGCCGGCCTGGTCGCCCCACGGCTCGTCGCTGGCGAAGAGGATGCGGTCGCCGCCGATGCCGCGGCGGTCCACCTCTGCGGCCAGCCAGCGGGGCGCGAAGCCGATCGCCCAGGACAGGTCGGTGTAGACCTGTTTGCCGGCCGCGATCCAGTCGAAGAACCGGCTGCCCACCAGCTTGAGGTGACCGCTCATGCCGCCGCCGAAGTGCACCAGGTGCACCTTGGCGTCGTCGCCGTATTTCTCGACCAGCGTTCCGACCTCGTCGATGTCCGAGGCCGCGCCGGGGGAGGTGTGCACGTGGACGACGAGGTCGTGTTCCCGTGCGGCGGCGAAGATCCGGTCGAGGCCAGGCTGGCACGCGGGGTCGGTGGGACGGCCTCCGAGCAGGAAGCTCAGTTTCAGCGCCCGCACGCCCGGCTCCGCGGCCAAGCCCAGCGCGTGCGCGGTGCGCTCCGCGTCGCGTTCCAGCGGCGAAACCCACAGCCCGGCACGGATCCGGTCGTCGCGCTGCGCCGCTTCGACGCAGAGTTCGTTGAAGGAGAAGGCGATCGCCGGATCCGGCACGCCGTAGTTCGGGATGACCAGCGCGCGTTCGGTGCCTTCGGCGTCGAGGTCGGCGATCAGGTCGCCGATGGTGGCGCGGGCGCCGAGGTCCGGGCGGACCGCCGGTCCGCCGTAGAACGGGTACGCGGGCAGCACGCCGAGGTGGCGGTGTGCGTCGTTGACCGGCATCAGGCCACCGTCCTGGACTTGCCGGAGGGCAGTGAGGGGAAGGTGCGTCCCGGGGTGCCGGCGATCCAGTGCAGGCCGTCGGCCGGGCGGTTCGCGGCGGCGATGTGCGCGGCCAGGTGCTCCGCGTCGTCGGCGACCCCGCAGAACCGGCCCGAACCCCAGGTGTGCTGCCAGGGCAGGCCGATGAAGTAGAGGCCGGGGCAGCTGGTCACTCCGCGCTCGTGCGCCGGGTAGCCGCGGCCGTCGAAGACCGGCACGTCGATCCACCGGTGGTCCCGGCCGAAGCCGGTGCTCCATACCACCGAGGCGATGCCGGCTAGCGCGATGTCCAGTTCGGACGGTCCGTCCGGCGGCTCCCACACGGGCACGTACCGGCTTTCGTCCGGGGCGGCGATCGCCTTGGCGGCGATCCAGGCGTCGATGGAGTCCTTGATGCTCTCTGACACCGCGTCCGCAGCGTTCAGGTTCTTCCGCAGATCGCCGGCGAAGCTCAGCCGTCCCTTGCTGATGCCGGCGAGGCGGCCGTGCAGGCGCATGCCGTCCCGGGCGAAGGCGCGCAGGTCGATGTCGTGTCCGCCGTCGCGGCCGGTGACGTAGTGGTTGGCGCGCAACCGCACTGCCTCCGCGTCAGCGAACTCGTCGATGCCGCGGCGGTAGTAGCCCATTTCGTCCAGCCACGCCACGACGTCCCGGCCGCGGTACCGGCGGGCCACGCGCGGCGCGCTGCCGACCGCGAGGTGCACGCGACGGCCGGCCAGGTGCAGGTCCTCGGCGATCTGGCAGCCGGACTGGCCGGTGCCCACGACGAGCACCTCGCCTGGCGGCAGCTGGTCCGGGTTGCGGTAGTCGGCGGAGTGCAGCTGGACCACGTCCTCGGGCAGCCGCTCGGCTATCCGGGGAATCAGCGGCGTCTGATAGGGACCGGTGGCCAGCACGACGTTGTCCGCGGCCAGCTCGCCGTCCGAAGTGGACAGCCGGAATCCGTCCCCGGTGCGGCGCAGGCGGGTCGCTTCGACTCCCTCGGCGAGGGGGAAGTCGAAGGCCTCCCGGTAGGCGCGAAGGTAGGCGACGATCTCGTCGCGGACCATGAACCCGTCGGGATCGTCGCCCGGATAGGGGAAACCGGGCAGGCGGCACTGCCAATTCGGAGTGACCAGGCAGAACGAGTCCCAGCGGCGGTCGGCCCACTCGTGGCCGACGGTGTCGCGCTCGAGCACCACGTGGTCGATGCCCTGGGCGGACAGGCAATGGCTCATCGACAGTCCGGCCTGCCCGCCGCCGACCACGACGACGGTGTGGCGGCCGGTCATCGCTCGAACCCTTCGACGGTGACCTGACCGTCGTCGAACGACCGGGCGCGGGCCTGGATGTCGGCGAACTGGGCCGCGGCCCGGACACAGCCGAACCCGCGGATGCGGCGCACCCGCTCCGAGGCCTCGGCCAGCGCCTCGCGGCTGCGGTCGACGAAATCGGGGACCGGGTAGCTGTCCCCGGCGGCGAAGAACTCCTCCGCCACCGTGGAGGGCGAGTAGCATCGCTGAACGGAGGCATCGGGCCACCGAATGCGAAAGTGTATCTCCGGCACGGGTTTCCTCCCCATCTGCGGCGATGAGACCAGTTCACCGGCCCGCGATGTCCGGATCGTTTCCTCCGGAACACCGGCTCGTAAAGCCGAACCTGTTGTGTTGCAACGGTGTTACGCCGACCCGCTTTCCGGGCGGTTCGGCGCGGCGCATGCGATCCGTGACGCGTGGACGAGTGGACGGTGATCTCGGCAGGCCTCGGGGTCGCGCCGATGGTCTGGATGGGTTTGTCGGGGTATCGAGATTGAGCTGGTGCCCGAGCAAGAGCGGTGGCCGGCGACTGATCGGTTCCGCTGCACATCCGGCGGCGCGCTGCCCGCAACCTCGCCCGCTGGAGCGAGCTGTGCGGGGGAGAGGCGCGAGAGTTGATTCGCGACCTCGCCGCGAATTCCCTGAACTGAGCACGCTCGGCCAGGTGTTAGGACGGCGGTGCCGATCTTCAGGTCCGCGCGCTCCGACCGACGCGACTGTGCGCGGAGTCGGAGACCCTGACCCTAGGCAGGGACCGCCCAGTTCACGCGCGACACGCCCTGCCCGCGATGACCGAGCACTTCGCGGACCTCCGGGCCCGGCTGACACGGATTGACGAGGCGGTTGCCCCACTGGAGACCTTAAGGCCCGCGAGAATCCCTCGCGCCGTTCCTGATCGCGAGCAGCGCCCGGCCCTGCCGGTCGGCGGACCCGCTGACGGTCGCCGCGGCAGCAGAGAAACCGGGCGTCCGGTAGCCTGACGAGTGCTGTTCACGAAGTGAACACCCAGATCAAGCTCATCGGCGGAGGCTTCGTGACCAAACCGACGCGGTCCCGCGAAACTCGCGCCGACCAGGCGGACATCCAGGCGGTGAGCCGGGTCAGCCAGATCCTGTCGCTGTTCGACGCGGCCACGCCCGAGGTCACCGCGGTCCAGGTCGCCGAGCGGCTCGGGCTCAACCGCACCACGGCCTACCGCTACTGCACCTCCCTGGTCGCGGCGGGCCTGCTGGAGCGCAGCGCCGACGGCGGCTACGCGCCCGGCGGCCTGCTGTTGCAGCTCGGCGCGTTCGCGATCGGCCACCGGCGCGTGGTGAACCTCGCGCCGCGGCACATGCAGGCGCTCTCGCGCGCCACGCAAACCAGTGCGGTACTGAGCCTCTGGGGGCTGACTGGGCCGGTGGTGTCGCGGGTCGAGGAAACGGTGTCCACGATCGTCGTCGTGTCCGTGCGGGTCGGCAGCCACTTGCCGCTCGACACCGCGCAGAGCAAGGTGTTCCTTGCCTACCACGCCGACCAGCTGTCGGTGGAACGCCTGATCGGCAACCTTTCCGGCACCGCGCGCGACGAACTCCGCGCCGAGATTGACCGGGTTCGGGAAGCAGGCCATTGCTCGGCGATGAGCACTCCCGGCATCGTCGCGGTGGCCGCGCCGGTTTTCGACGAGTACGGGATTTGTGCGACCCTGGCCATCGTCGGTCCGGACAACACGCTGTCGATGTCGGACGACGCGCCCGAACTGCGCGTCGTCGTCGACACGGCCCGGGAGCTCACACACGAGCTGGGCGGGCACTACCGTCCGGACGACCGCCAGCGCGCGGTGTAAGGAAGCCAGGCGGGCGAGGGCAGCGGCGCGAGGTCGGCGTACTCGCGTGCCCCGGCCACCGCGCTGCCGACGAACTCGTCGAAGCCCTTTCCGTCGAGGCATTCGCCGACGCTCGCGACCAGCTCGCGAAGCGCCGCGGGCCCGCCGATCCACAGCGCTGTGACGACCTCGACGGCACGTGCCCCCGAGGCCAGGAACCGCAGCACGTCGGCGCCGGTCCGGGCGCCGTTGGTGCCGATCAACGGCACGTCCAAGGCCTGGAAGGTTTTGCTGACCCAGTACAAGCTCATCGGGAGGCAGCCGGGCGACCCCCACGCTCCCCACGAGCCGAGTGCCACGTCACCGTCCACAGTGGGCAGAAAACCGGGGTACCGGCCGACGAGCCCGACCGCGTCCGCACCGGCGGAGCGCGCGGCGCTGGCCAGCGCGACCACGTCAGAGGCTTGCCCGGGCAGCTTCACGAATAGCGGCACGCCGACGGCGGCGCGGACGATCCGCACCGCGTCGCGCACCGCGTCCGCTTCGGTCAGTTGACGCACCGCGCGCGCCTCACGTCCGTGCGGTGCGCCGATGTTGAGTTCCACCGCGGGCACCACGGCTGTCATCGCCCGTCCGATCAGCGCTGCTTCGGCCGGATCGCCCAGGGTGATGCTGCCGATCACCGGACATCCGCGAGGTGCGCCGTGGGCAACGGCGGCGCCCAGTGTTTCGAGCCAGCCGGCAAGCTCGACCTGCGCGAGTCCGGAACGATTCAGCAGGCCGTCCCGCCGCTCGGGCGGGCCCGCCCGCACCTCCCCTTCGGGGGAGACGAACGCGTAGTCCGCGATGTCCAGCTGCCGCCGTGCCGCGGCGCTTTCGTTCACCGACTTCGCCACGACCGCCCCGGCGCCGGCGTCGATGCAGGCGATCAACCCGTCGAGGGTCATGGTGAGCTCGGACGAGCCGACCCACACCGGGTTCGCCGAGGCGAGTCCTCCGACGTCCATTCAGGACAGCGCCGGGATCGTGCGGTCGTCGGCCATGTCCACGTCCTTGGTTTCCGGACCGAGGAATCCTCCCAGGCTGATCAGCGCGCCCGCGACGACCAGCAGCACCGCCGGGGCCAGGTGCGCGGGCAGGACGCCGTCGAACCGCTGGAGGTAGAACTGGTAGAACGCGGGCGCGATGAGCGCGAGGCTGTAGCCGACGCCGTACCCGGTCGAGCGGATGCTCGCCGGGAACCGCTCGGTCAGATAAGCGGCGATCGGCCCGAACGTGCCGACGGTGAACACCCCGATCACGACGCCGAACCCGAGTGCGGTGCCGAAACCGCCGTGCGACACCATCAGCAGGGTGTAGGCCCCCGAACCGATCACGACCACCGCCAAGCCGTAGCCGATGTAGAACGGCCGCCGCCCGATGCGTTGCGACAGCAGGCCGAACAACGGGTAGGAGATCGCGGCGGACGCGTTGATCACGAGCATCGTGAGCGTGACCTCCTTGCTGGACAGCAGGAGGTGCGCCTTCAGTTGCGCCGGTGTCACCGCGGCTTCCATGTTGGTCGCCAGCCAGGTACCGGTCATCAGCACGAACACCTGGCCCAGCGCGCGCGGGTACTTCACCAGCAGCCGCACGAGCGGCAGTCTGTGCTTCTCGCCGGTCAGCTGGACCGGCGGCTCATGCACCTGCTTGAGGTAGTAGCGGAACAGCACGACCGCCAGCAGCGCGCCCACCACGAACGGCACCCGCCAGCCCCACTGCACGTAAGCACTGTGCAGCCCGGCGGCCGGCAGCATTTCCAGCATGAGCAGGGTGATCGCGGCGATCACCGCGTAGGCCGCGGGCGAGGTCGAGGTGATCACCGAGGCGTAGAGGCCTCGTTTGTGTTTCGGGCTCCACTCCATCGCCAGCGGCACCGCGGTGGTGTATTCGCCGCCGAGGAAGATCCCGTCGACGAACCGCAGCGCGATGAGCAGGCCGACTGACCACATCCCGATCTGTTCGTGCCCGGGCAGGCAGGCGGTCAGCAGGGTGATGACGCCGAATCCGCCGACCGCGACCAGCGTCGTCTTCCTGCGCCCGACGGTGTCCGCGAAGTGGCCGAAGATCACCGCCCCGAGCGGGCGGCCGATCAGCGTCGAGGCGAAAACCAGCGATGCCAGCAGCGCCGTCGTGCTCGCGCTCAGATTCGCTGACTGGAAGTACGCCGTCGCCGGCGCCAGCACGACGATCGGCAGGTAGATGTCGAACTGGTCGACAAAGTAGGCGAGCGTCCCGCCGCGGACAGCGGCGCGCACCTTGGCGAGGTCGGGGCTGTGCGACGCGCCGGCGGGCACGGCGGTTTCCGCGGAGCTGGGCGGTGTGGACATCGGCGTCCTCCGGGCGGGCTCGACAAGTTCGAACTTGATGTTCACGAAGTGAACTCAAAACACTCTAAGTCGCGCCGATGCCGAGCACAAGGGTGGTCGAAGGGTTGACAGGCGGTCTTATAGTGAAATTCGACTTCATAATGCGAACGAAAGGTGACTCATGAGCCCGCGCCCCGCTCTTGCCGCCGTCCTCGACGGACTGGTCGACCTGCACGTCCACTCCGGCCCCAGCCCGTTCCCCCGGCGGTTCGACCACGTCGAAGCCGCCGCCGACGGCGCCCGGATCGGGATGCGCGCGATGGTCGCCAAATCCCACCACCACAACACGCAGATGGATGTCCTGGCGATGAAGGGCAGGCTCGAAGGCGTCCAGGCGCAGGTTTTCGGCGGGATCGCGCTCAACAGCACGGTCGGCGGGCTCAACGTG
The DNA here is from genome assembly GCF_000383915.1 of Amycolatopsis benzoatilytica AK 16/65. Lineage (NCBI taxonomy): Bacteria > Bacillati > Actinomycetota > Actinomycetes > Pseudonocardiales > Pseudonocardiaceae > Amycolatopsis > Amycolatopsis benzoatilytica. The sequence continues at coordinate 4,356,681 of NZ_KB912942.1, read as the reverse complement.
CACGCCGTGCGCATGTGCCTGCGCATGGGAGGCAAGGTCGTCTGGTTCCCGACCATCTCGTCCGGCCGGCACATCGACTGCCACCCCGAGGACGGCGCCTTCCCGACCACCACGGTGCCGCTGACGCTGGAGCGGATCGACATCGTCGACGGCGACGGCCGGCTCAAGCCCGCGGCGCTGGAGATCCTCGACGAGATCAAGGACCAGCAGGCGGTGCTCAACGGCGGCCACATGTACCCGGAGTACATCCGCACGTTGTTCCAGGAAGCGCACGAGCGCGGCCTCAAGCGCATGGTCGTGAGCCACCCCGACTTCGTCATCGGCGCCGACCTGGACCTCTGCCGGGAACTGATCGGGCTCGGCGCGTTCATCGAGCACGAGGTCGGCATGTACGACCCCGAAGGCACCCAGAAATGGGATCCGAAGCAGCTGCTGACCTGGATCGAGACGCTCGGCCCCGAGCACGTCGTGCTTGCCTCGGACTTCGGGCAGAAGTCCAACCCGAAGCCGGTCGACGCATGGCTGCGGGTGAGCGAAGCGCTGCTCGACCTCGGTCTGCCGGAGAAGGACCTGCGCCGCGTGGTGCGCGACAACCCTGCCTACCTGCTGAACCTTGACGACTGATTCCTCTTGGCCGGAAGGACGATTCCGTGTACGACAAGGACGATCCCCGCTCTGCCCTCGCGACCGCGGACCGGCCCGACGCCGGCGCCGACATCGCCGCAGCCCAATACCTCGACCTGACCGCCACGCCGATCGTGCGGGCGCAGAACGTCGTGCTGATCCACACCGAGGCCCGCGAGGGTGACGACCTCGACAACGGTGCGCTCGAAGGCGAACTCGCCGTTGTCGTGACCGACGCCTCGCCCTCGTTCACCGTGTTCACCGACGCCGGCGCGACCACAGTGGACACTCCGGGACTGGTTGTCGTGCCGCCCGGCGCGTCCCGGATCAGCGTGCACGGCGACGGCCCGCTCGTCCGCCTCGTCGAAGCGACCGAGCCCGCCTGGCGCGACCGGGCGGCCAATGCCGGCGCCTACACGGAGGACCACGCTCGCGTCGCGCTGCTTCGGCGGTGGCCGGAACCCGCGGGCGAGCCGCGCGTCCGGGTGTACCCGCTGTCGGAGGTGCCGGACGACCCGAAACGGTTCGGCCGTATCTTCCGCACGCGCTCGTTCATGGTGAACTTCCTGCCGCGGCAGGACGGCCCGCGCGACCCGCGCCGGCTCTCGCCGCACCACCACGACGACTTCGAGCAGCTTTCCCTTGCTGTGCAAGGGGAGTACCTGCACCACATCCGCACGCCCTGGCTGCCTGACCGCACCGGCTGGCGCGAGGACGAGCACGTGCGGATCGGCAGCCCGTCGGTGACGATCATCCCGCCGCCGACCGTGCACACGTCCGAGGCCGTCGACCCGGGCGTGAACCAGCTGATCGACATCTTCAGCCCGCCGCGGCAGGACTTCTCGGAGAAACCGGGCTGGGTCCTGAACGCCGACGACTACCCGATGCCGTGAGCGGCGCGCGACGCACCGGCGGCGGCCTGTTCGACCGGCCGTCGACTCCGGTGGGCACCTGGCTGAAGATCGCGTCCGGCGAGCCGGTCGAGATCATGGCGTTCGCCGGGTTCGATTTCGTCGTCGTAGACCTGGAACATGCGCCGCTCGACCTGCAGACCGCGTACCGGCTGATCAACTCGGCCGCCGCGCTGGGCATGACGCCGCTGGTGCGGGTTCCGGACAAGACGCCGTCGACGATCCAGAAGATCCTGGACGCGGGTGCGATGGGCATCCTCGTCCCGCACGTCGACACGGTCGAAGATGCGGCGGCGGTCGGCCGCGCGTGTCGGTTCCCGCCGCACGGCGTTCGCGGCGCGGGCGGCACCAGCCGGGCCGGCGGGTGGGGGTTGCGCCCGAACGCGGAGTATCTCGCGTCCGGAAACGACGACGTGTTGTGCATTCCGCAACTGGAAAGCGTGGAGGCGATCAAGGCGGCGCCCGAGATGCTCGCACTGGACACAGTGGACGCGGTGTTCGTCGGTGCGGCGGATCTGTCGATGTCGATGGGCACGACGCCGTCCTCGCCCGAAGTGCTGGAACTGGTCGCGTCCGCGATCGAGGCCGCGCACAGCGCGGGGAAGCGGTGCGGCCTGGCGTTCGGCGGGGTCCCGGAACGGGCCGCGCGTGCGGTGCGGGACGGCTGCGATTTCGTCCTGCTGAGCAACGACACGACGATGCTGGCGGAGGCTGCCCGGGGGCTGGTTGCCGGATTCCGGAAGGCGGACGGGTGAGCCTCGTCCTGCCGCGCACCGCACTGTCGATCTCGGAACCGGATAAACTGGACCACCACGGGGTCGTGCGCTTCGTGCGTGCTCTCGAGGACTGCGGCCACCGCATGGTCTGGCTTCCCGAGGTCGCCGGGCGGGAGGCGTTCACCACCGCGGCGCTGGTGCTGGCGTCGACGGAACGGCTGATCGTCGGGAACGGCGTCGCGCGGGCGTTGGAGCGCGTGCCCAAATCGGCCGGTTCCGCGGCACGCGACCTCGCTGCCGGGTACCCCGGGCGATATGTGCTCGGTCTCGGCGTCAGCGGCGCGGTCCGCGAGCGCGGCGTCGGGCCGTTGCCGTTCCTGCGTGGTTACCTCGACGGGATCGACGAGGTCGCGGCCGATGTGCCGCGGGTGCTGGGCGCTTACTCGCAGGGGATGACGAAGCTGGCGGCGGACCGCGCCGACGGGCTGATCACTTTCCTCGTCCCGCCGGAGCACACGCGATGGGCACGGGAAACGGTCGGCCCGGACCTGTTCCTCTCCGTCGTCCAGTGGGCGGTCGCGGGGCGCGACCGGGCCGCGGCGCGCGAGGTCGCCCGGGAACGGCTCGCGTACTACCTGACACTGCCGCACCAGCTCGCGAAGCTGACCAGGCTGGGCTTCACCAGCGCCGACCTCGCCCCGCCCGGATCCGACCGGCTGGTCGACGCGCTCGTCGCATGCGGAACTCCCGAGCAGATAAGGGAATCCGTTCGAGCCCAGTACGACGCGGGCGCGACGCAGGTCGCGCTCACCCTCGTCGGCCCGCTCGACGACGCGAAACTCGCCGCTTACCGCGCACTCGCAGAGGAGAATTGATGCGCACGGCCGAGAAAGTCATCATCACCACGGCGATCACCGGCTCGGTGAACGTGCCGTCCCAAAGCCCGCACTTGCCGTTGTCGGCCGACGAAGTGGCCGATGCGGCGATCGAGGCCGTTGAGGCCGGGTCCGCAGTCGTGCACCTGCACGCGCGCGAACCCGACGGGCGGCCCACTTCGGACCCGGAGGTGTTCGAGAAGATCGTCGGGCGCATCGCCGAGCAGACCGACGCCGTCGTCAACGTCACCACCGGCGGCGCGTCGTCGATGACGATGGACGAGCGGCTGGCCGCCGCGCGCCGGTTGAAACCCGAGCTGGCGTCGATGAACATGGGATCGATGAACTTCGTCTACTCGGGCATCGCCGACAAAGTGACCGAGTGGCGCCACGAGTGGGAAGAACCGTATGTGCGCAATACCTATTCGCATCCGTTCGTGAACACGTTCGACCGGATCGAGGACGCACTGCGCACCCTCGGCGCCGCCGGCACCCGCTTCGAGTACGAGTGCTACGACATCGGGCACCTTTACTCGCTGGCGTACTTCGCCGATCTCGGGCTGGCGAAGCCGCCGTTGCTGATCCAGGGCGTGTTCGGAGTGCTCGGCGGCATCGGCGCGGACCACGCGAACCTGGAGCACATGGTGCGCATCGCCGACAAGCTCTTCGGCGACGACTACTGTTTCTCCGCGTTCGCGGCCGGACGGGACCAGCTGGCGTTCGGCACGCACAGCGCGTGGCTCGGCGGACACGTGCGGGTCGGCCTGGAGGACAGCCTGTGGATCGGCAAGGGAAAACTGGCGCGGAGCAACGCCGAGCAGGTGCGCAAGATCCGGGCGGTCGTCGAGGATCTCGGCAAGCCGATCGCGAGCCCGGCCGACACCCGGGCGCTCCTGGGACTGCGCGGAGGCCAGGCATGAGACTGCTGACCGGGAAAGCGGTGCTGGTCGTCGGGGCCAGCTCGGGCATCGGCGCGGACGCCGCGCGCGGGTTCGCTGCCGACGGCGCCTCGGTAATGCTCGTGGCGCGCACCGCGGAACCCCTTGCCGCACTGGCGAAAGACCTCGCCGCCGACGGCCACGACGTCGACTGGACGATCGGCGACGTCTCGTCCGCGGACAGCGTGGCCGAGTTTGTCGCCGCGACGGTCGCGCGGTTCGGCAGGCTGGACGGTGCCTTCAACAACGCCGCGATGGGCCAGGCGGGCAGGCTGGACGAAGTGTCCGAAGAGGACTTCGACCGGATTATGACCGTGAACGTCAAGGGAACGTGGCTGTGCCTGCGCGAGGAGGTCCGGGCGATGGCACCGCTAGCATCCGGTTCGATCGTGAACGTGAGCAGCATCGGCGGGGTGCGCGGCAGCTCGGGCATGGGCGCGTACCAGGCGACGAAGCACGCGGTGATCGGATTGACCCGCACCGCGGCGCACGATTTCGGTCCGCTCGGCATCCGGGTCAACGCGATCGCTCCCGGCCCGACGGAAACGCCGATGCTGGACGAACTCCGTCGGACGCTGCCCGACGGAGTGGCGGCGAGGATCGCGGCCACCCCGCTGCGGAAGGCCGGCACGGGCGCCGAGGTCGGTTCGGCGGCGGCGTTTCTGCTGAGCGACCGGGCGAGTCACCTCAGCGGCGTGGTGCTTCCGGTGGACGGCGGCTTCACCGCGTGACCCAGCGGCACCGGTCTCAGCCGGTGCGGCGGCAGCTCGACTTGTGGCTGACGTTGTGCGCCACCTTCCGGCCACGGTCCGCCATACCGATGTCCGAATGGTGACACCGGCGAAACAGCTGGTCCGACGAACCAGCTCTGGCGGGTGCGTCCGAGAGACGAGCTAGCCACTCGCCTTCCGCGGGAGGGCGAGTGGCTAGCCGCGGTCAACCGCTCGCGATGGCGTGGTCGTCAATGATCGTCGTCACTGCGGGAGCAGACCTGAACCGGCCGGAGACGCGGCGCTCGCCGCAGCCCGGGTGATGCCGTTGCCGAACGGTGGTCGGCACGCGATAAAGGCCCTGGTCACCTCTGTGACCAGGGCCTTTGTGCCTCCGGGCGGAACAAGGCGTGGAATCAGGGGACTCGACGGGCGGTGAAAGCGCCGTTGTGCAGGTGGCTGGCTGCGCCGTCGGGGCCGACGGTGAAGGCGATGTCCCAGGTGTGGTTGCTGGTGACGGCGTCGTCGGCGGGCAGGAATCGGTGCGCGGCGATCGGCAGCAGTTCGGTTTGGAGCCGCTCGCCGTCGCTTTGCTCCGCGTCAAGCAGCAGGGTGCCGTTGTCGGTGCTGATCGTGTACCGCACGCCGTGGGCGTGGTACCGGCCGGAGTAGGCGGACGGGTCGAGTTCGAGTCGGGGATCGGGGGTGGGCCGGGGTGGTTTGGCGATGCCGAGCCAGTCGCGGAAGACCACGTCGGAGATCGCGTCGGCGAACGGGTACCCCCGGGACGGGGTGTTGACGACGGTGGCCACGGCGACGTCGAGCGAGGGCGCCCAGAGCAAGCAGGAGGATCCGTTGGGAGTGGTGCCGCTGTGGCCGAAAACCTCGACGCCGTCCCAGGTTTTGCGGTAAGGGCCGACGCACCAGGAGTCGGCGAACACGCGGGCGGGCACGTCCGCCTGCACTGTCTGCATGGTTTCGACGGCGTTCTCCGTCAGCACGCGGGTCCCGTCGTCTGCCTTGCCGCGGCGCAGGAGGAGCCGGCCGAAGCGGGCCAGGTCGCGTGCTGTGGTGGCCAGCGACGAACCGGCCGGGCCGCAGCCGCGGGAGAAGCACCACGGGCGGACGACGTCGTCTGCTCCGGGCAGGTGGCCGACTGCGGTCGGGTGGTAGGGCAGGTCCGCGAAGAGGCTGACCGACTCGGCGAGCCCGGCGGGGCGCAGCAGGCGGTCGCGCAGAGCGACGTCCCAGCTGGTTCCGGTGAGCTTTTCGATCAAGCGGCCGGACACGTTGGTGGATGCGTTGCTGTATCCGTACGACGTGCCTGGTGCGAAGGCCAGCGGGATTTCGGCGAGCAGGTCGAGATAGCGGCTGATGCAGTCGTCGTCGTTGCCGGTGTCGGTGTACGGCCCGTTGTCCAGGCCGCTGGTCATCGACATCAGGTGCCGCGGGGTGATGTCCCGCCAGTGTTCCCCTTCGGCCAGGCGTACGCCGGGCAGGTAGCGGGTCACCGGGGTGTCGAGGTCGACTAGGCCGGCGTCGGCCAGTTGCAGGACGAGGGCGGCGGTGTAGACCTTGGTGGTCGAGCCGATCTGGAAGACCGTGTCGTCGGTGACCGGGGTTCCGAGTTCAGCGTTCGCGGTGCCGGAAACGGCCTGCAGCACCGTGTCGCCGCTGGCGATCGCGACCTGGGCTCCGGTGACGGAGAGTCGTTCGCGGGCGTCGTCGCAGAGTTGCCGCAGCGCGTCGGCGGAGAAGGTGGGCATGGGTCGTGCTCCTTGTCGGTTCAGCCGCCGAGCATTTCGAGCAGCTCGGGCGTGATCGGGATGTCGGCGAGCTGGTAGCCGGCCGGGGGCCGTCGGCCCATGAGATGCCGGACCAGGTGATCCCAGCGGCGGCGGGTGACGTAGCTGTTGCGGCCGAAAAAGGTGTGCTCGACGCCGGGGACGATCAGGAGATCGAAGTCCTTGTTCGCCTCGATCAACGCGTCGACCAGTCGCATCGTCAGGTGCGGGGTGACGTTGTCGTCCATCTCGCCGTGGATCAGCAGGAGCTTGCCGTCGATCCGTCCGGCGAGGCCGACGTTGGCGGTGCGCGCGTAGATCTCGGGATCCAGCGGTCCTTCGTAGCTTTCGCCCCACATCGCGTGGTAGCAGCGGTTGTCGTGGTTGCCCGCCTCGGCCACGCCGACCTTGTAGAACTCGGGGAACAGGCCCATCGCCCGGACTGTCGTGAACCCGCCGCCGGAAAGCCCGAAGATGCCGACCCGGTCCAGGTCCAGCCACGGGCGGGTCTCGGCCAGTTGGCGCAGGGCCGCGACGTGGTCGTCCAGCGCGCCGGCGGTGGCCAGGTTTCCGTACGAGTAGTCGTGGAAAGCCTTGTCCCGGCCGGGAGTTCCGCGGCCGTCGATCGCGAGCACCGCGAAACCCAGTCCGGCCGCGGCTTCGGCTTCGACCCCGTAGAAGCCCTGCTCGAAGCAGGGCTGGACGCGATGCCTCTGCGGACCCGGGTAGGGGTGATCGAGCACCGGGTAGCGCTGCGTTTCGTCGAAGCCGCAAGGCTTGTACAGCAGGCCGTAGACCGGGGTCACGCCGTCGGCCGCGATGGTGCGGATCCGCTCCGGCGGTGTCCACCCGGCGGCGAGCAGCGGCCCGATGTCGGCCTGTTCCAGCTCCACGAGCACCGCGCCGTCCCGTCCGCGCACGGTCGTGACCGGCGGAGTGTCCACAGTGGATGCTGAGTCGACGAACCACCGGCCGTGGTCCGGCGTGGTGAGCGCGTGGTCCAGGTCGTCGTCGGCGAGTCGGGTCAGTGCGCCGCCGTCCAGTTCGACTTTCACCAGCGACCGGCGATACGGATCCGCCGCCACCAGGCCGGAGACGACGAGATGCGCGACGCGCTCGGACTCGTCCACGTGCACGATTTCCTGTACGGCGAAGGAACCCTTGGTGAGCTGCTCGACCAGTACGCCGTCTTCGTAGCGGTACAGGTGTCCCCAGCCGTCGCGCTGCGAGTACCACAGCACTTCCCGGCCGCCCGCGAGCACGTGCACGATCGGTTTCTGCAGGATGCTCTGTGCGGCCTCGACGCGAGTGTCGCCGTGCTCCTCGAGCATCGTGCGCACCTCGCCGGTCGCGGCGTCGAGGGCGTGCAGGCGCAGGGTGCGCAGGTCGCGTGGTTGATCCAGGTAGTACACCGTCTTGCCGTCGCGCGCCCACCACGCCTTGCCGAGGGCGATCGGGCTGAGGTAGGGGAGCAGGAAGGGCTCGGCGCCGGCCCGGGTGGTCGTCCGCGTGGCGATATCGAGCACGAACCATTCGCCGCGCGGGAGGGTTTCGCCGGGAACCGCGTAGCGGTAGGCGTGCAACCGGGGCCGGCTCCCGTCCGGCGGTGCGGCCTCGACCAGGTGCATCCAGGTCACGTCGCTCTGGTCGAGGCGGTGGGTGAGGAGGCGCGTCGAATCCGGCGACCACGCCAGCGCCGGCGGCGGCTCCGACAGCCCGAGCTTGCCCAGCAGGTGCCGGTTGCTCGCCGAGTCCGGGCTCGCGGCGTAACTCCGGTCCGGGGTGCCGTCGGCGGTGAGCGCGAATTCCTCGCCGGTTTCGGCCGATCGCACCCACACGTCGTGCGCGCGGCGGAACGCCACCCACTTCTTGTCCGGCGAGGCCAGTTCCAGCGGCGACGGACTGCGGTGATCCGTGTCCTGCGCGCAGGTGTAGGTATCGAGCCGGCACGTCCAGTGCGCCCCGAACGCGTCGAAAGCCACGGCGCCGTCAACGAATTCGATCCCCCGGAACGGCAACGCGTACGGCTCGACCGGCTGCGCGCTCGCCGCCGCCAGGGCGGCGGCCAGCCGCTCGTGGTCGAACGCCGGCCGGCGCGTGCGGGCCGCGACGTCGACCAGCACGAACTCCCCGCCGCGCTCGGTCTCCACCCGGTACCAGAACGCATCGGTCTCGCCGATCCAGCGGGGCCTGACCTTCGCGCGCAGGGCCAGCCGGGGCCGGTGGTGCAGCAGCAACCGTTCCGCGCGGGCGTAGACCTCGGCGGGGAGTTCTTCGACGGACATGCGGGTCTCCCTCGCATCGACTACCGATGATACAGTGTAAAGTACACTGTACGGTACGGGTGTCAATACACTTTGGCCGAACGTTCCTGCCCGAACGAGACTGGAAGCCGGATGTCGTCGCAGAACACACCGCACGCGCGGGCGCCGCGCGGCACGCTCAGCCCGGAACGCATCGTGAACACGGCGATCGACCTGATCGACCGCGACGGGCTCGCCGCGCTGAGCACCCGCCGGCTCGCCGGGGAACTGGACGTGCGCCCGATGGCGCTCTACACGCACTTCCGCGACAAGGACGCCATCCTGGCCGCGGTGACGACGGAACTGCTGGGCCGGTTCGAGTGGCCCGATCCCGGCACCGAGGACGTCGAATGGCTCCGCCAGGTGATGCGTGCCTACTTCCGGCTTTACACCGCGTATCCCGCGCTGTTGCAGCTGGACGTTCAGTCGACCCGGCAGGTCGACGACGTCGAAGCCAAGATCGCCGAACAGCTGTATGCCCGGCTGGCGCGGCTGAACGTCGATCACCGCACCGCCGTCGGCCTGCTGGCCACGCTGATCCGGTTCGTGCTCGGCTGCGCGACCGTCTACCCCGTCCGGCGCACCTGGGACGAGGATCCGCAGCACTGGGAACGGGTGCGGCAGCAGTGGGCGCATCTGCCCGCCGAGGCGTACCCGTCCATGCACGCGCTCACCGACGATTTCCCCGCCTTCACCCAGTGGGACGTCTTTGAATTCGGCCTGGACACGATTCTCGCGCCGCTCGCCGACCGTCGCTCAGACCGGGCCTGACGGCGCCTCGCGAAGACGCATCGCGACAGCTATCGGCCTCGATCAGTGCCATTCCGGGTCACGCGGCGAGCGGGTGCCGCCGCACCTGATGGCCGCCTGCGCCGAGTTTTGATCCTGCGGCGTGGGTTTGCAGGTCTGGCGCAACGTGCTCTCCGGCGATTCTCTGAGCTGCCCGGGCTTGCCTGCGGCGGCATCGGTGAGCACATGCACGGTTTGGACGAGGTCCGCGTTCTGCCGAGAGTCGGCGAGCGGGTGGCCAACTGTCCACAACGGACCGATTCCGGGTCGCCATGCTCGGTGCGGACGGCGGTCGGCCACGGTTCGATCGACTGCTCTCGGCTGGATGAATCCAACACCGCCAAACCCGATGGCGGCAGGCGGGCCAAACTTGCCTGGATGCACAAGGGAATCTCGATCCTGCCGAGCAGTCGTCGCAACCTTGACGTCGCAGAGGTCGTCGACGTTTCCGGGCCCACTTTCAGCAACCCTCCCGGTGAAATTTCCGGTAGTTCTTCCTGTTGTGACCACATCCGATGACGTAGTTTTCTCTTGGCCGGCCGCAAACAGGGGATCGGGAGGCTGACTCTCGCCCTGTCTTTGATCCTGGTGGTTCGCGGGCCCTGAGCCCGAACCGCCCTCCGCGCGCGGGAGGACCCCCCGCTCCGGCGCGCACAGCCCCGGACTCCACGGCCCGCCGGAGTCCGGGGCTGCTCCCCGTCTCGAAGATCTACGCCAACGCCAGAGTGCCTGTATCCAGTCCTCCTCGGAGACAGGCATCGCGCATGCGGATAAGAGCTGCGGAGCGCCGCGGCCAGCTTCAAGATGGTTGCCACTCTCTTCGTGCTAATGCCGTCCTGAACTCCCCGGTGCGCGCCTGCGGAGCATGCCCAGATCGGCGAGCGCGTCATGCCGATCGCGAGGTTGTGCGCTTGTGCCACGGCGGCCCGGGTGCCGCGAGTGATCCCCATCTGGCCCGGTGTGCAGGTCCGTGAGGGCCTCCCTGAGGGAATCAGATTCCCTCAGGGACCCCCTCACGGACGACGAGAATTGGCTGCGGAATCAGATACTGACGCGTCCCCAGCCGCGGACGGCCCAAGGGCCTGCCTGTGCTTTGCCGCTCGCGGTGTCCGGGCTTTCGAAGGCCGGGCACCTGGTGCCGTCGGCGGGCAGGCTCAGCTCGAGCAGGTAGCGGTCGGTGATCGCGCGCCCGCACGGACTGGCCGAGTAGACCCCGTGGCCCCAGCCTTCGTAGGCGACGAAGACGGTACTGTCCCGAGACTGTCGGTGCGCGTTTTCTGCCCAGCTGTACGGCGTGGCCGGGTCGTGGACGGCGTTGGTGAGCAGGATCTTCGGCGCGTTGCGGATCTTCAGGTCCCGTTGCGGGTTGCTTGCCGGGGGAAAGCCTAGGCACGTCATCATGGCACCGTGTCCGAGGACGGACCCGGGGACGCGGGGAGCGACGCGGGTCTCGAGATCGACGAGCGTGTTGTACTCCCGGTACGAACGGACCCGCAGGTCGTAGTCGTTGCAGAAGATCCCGGCGAACGCATTCTCGGTCGTGCCGGCCGTCCGTGCCGCCGTCGGTGCACCGTCCCGCAGCCAGATCACTTCGGCGGTGAATTTTTTCCAATCCGGGCCGTAGGCCATGCTCACCGCCTTCTCGGCCAGTTTGTCCTTGCTCAGGTTGCCCGACGGCGCGGCCGGGTCGGGCAGTTCGCCCCGAGCGGCTTTCGCGAGCAGGTCCTCCCAGACCTTTCCAGCATCCTGCCCGTGCAGCGGCGACGACGGCGTGCGGTCGTTCCACTTCACCCACTCCATCAGCGAATCCTGAGCGGTCCGCGCCGAGGATTCGACGAACTGGCGGGTGCCGGCGCTGTGGTCCATGTTCGAATCGATGACCATGGCGCGGATCCGGTCGCCGTAGCGTTCCGCGTAGTGCTGGCCGATGATCGTGCCGTACGAAACACCGTAGTAGCTGATCTTTTTCTCGCCGAGAGCCCGCCGGATCTCCTCGATGTCGCGCGCGACCTCGGCTGTCGACGCGTGGTCGAACACCGGGCCGGTGCGGCGGCGGCAGTCCTCGCGGAGGTCCTTGTTGTAGGCGACGTAGCGGTCGAACTCCGCGGCGTTCGCCGGGTGCCGCGTCGGTTCTTTGCCGAGCATTTCCCGCGAGCACACGATCGCCCGGCTGCGCGCGACACCACGCGGGTCGAACCCGATGACGTCGAAACGCCGGAGGAGTTCCGGGCTGAAGTCCTTGGGCGCGTCGAACGACATATCCACGCCGGAGCCGCCTGGTCCGCCGGGGTTGATGAGCATCACTCCGATCCGTTTCGCCGGATCGGTCGCCTTGCGCCGGGAGACGGCCAGGCCGAGCGTCTCCCCGTCCGGCTTCGCGTAGTCGATCGGTACCGCCAACGTGGCGCACTCGACCTCGGGCTTCTCCGCGCAGGGCCGCCACTCGAGCGGCGGCCCTGCGGCGTTCGCGACTGCTGCGGTCCCGCTCAGCAGCGAAGCCGAACTCAGGAACAGCACCACAGCCCTACGGACCAGGGACTTCATCGGTGCCCTCCTTCCGCGCGTGACCCGCACAGCGCATGCACAACGAGCTTCGACTCCGCGGCCGCCGTCCTTTCCTCCGTCTTCGAGCCCGGCTCGAGGATGCCCGCGTTCACCGAGAATTCAACGTGCCGCCTGCCGTCGGCCGTGCTGATCATGTCGGCTGAGGTTCCTTGGATGTCGCCGCCGTGACCGATGCCGATGCAGCCGGGCGCGTACTCGGTCACGGAAATACCCAGGCCGTACCCCGTGCGATTGCTGGCGGGCACGGTCTTGAGCATTTCGGCGAGCAAGCCCGGCTTAAGCAGCTTGCCACCGAGCAGCGAAGACAAGAACGTGTCGAGGTCTTGCGTGGTAGAGACCATTTCCCCGGCGGAGAACGCCTGCGACGGGTCCAGTTCGGTGACGTCGACCGTCGTGAGCGCAGGACCCTGGCGGCAGGTCAGGTAATTGTGCGCATGCGGGCCGGGGATGGCCCGGTTCGTGCCCGGGACGACGGTGGAATCCAGCCCCAGCGGCTTGATGATGCGACGAGCGACTTGAACACCGTACGGGGTTCCGGTCACCTTCTCGACAAGCAAGCCGGCCAGTACGTAATTCGTGTTCGAATAGGAGTATTTCGCACCCGGCTGGAAGTTGGCGGGCTTCGACAAAGCGAGCCGGACCAGTTCTTCCGGGTGATAGTTGTGGAATCTCTTGTCCAGCCACTCTTTGCCGGATATGGGAATGCCGGGCTCGATGGTTCCGTCGGGCTTCTCTTCGCCGGTGTAATTGAACAAGCCGCTGGTGTGCTGCAGCAGCATGCGAACAGTGATCCTCTTGCCCAGCGCGAACTCCGGCAGGTACTTGTCCGCCGGATCGTCCAGTCCGAGCTTGCCCTCGCCCACCAGCTGCAGAACCGTGGCGGCCACGAAGGTTTTCGTGATGCTCCCGATCCTGAATCGCCCCTTGGCCGACGGCGAACCGGGTTCGCCGAGCTTGCGCAACCCGGCGCTGCCGCTCCGTCGCCGAGCTCGTCGCGCACCCGGACCTGCACACCGGCGGCCCGGTCGGCGGTCAGTTCGTCCATCACCGTCCGGAGCGCCTGACGGTGAGGCGGCTCGGCGCCGGCCGCGAGAGCCGGCGTGGCGAGGCCGGCGAGCAAGGTGGCAGGCAGCGCCGCGGCACACGATCGCCCGATCCTCGCGCTCATTCCTTTTCTCCGGTTCGCGCACCGCTTTTCTTCTCCATGCTAAACACTCCTCCCGCTTGTCCATGTAGCGAAACCTAACAGGTCAGACTGAAAAAGAACGGGAAATCAACCGCAAGACGGAAAACTTCCACCAGTTCTTCCGGTGGAACTTCCTGGAGCTGGAAGAAGATTCCGGCTATACTGCACCTGAACGCCCAGCTCTGCCGCGCCAAACGGCAATCTGTGTCGCAATCCGTCGGGAAGGGAAACTCTGTGCCACTCGCGAATGACGACGGCAGTGACCGCCGCGGCCGCCCGTTTTCCCCCGGTGCGAAGCGGATTCCGGTGCCTGCCGATGTCGCTGCCGCGTCCTCGGAGAGCGCCCTTCAACGCGACGCGGACGAGCTCGTGGCCAACGGCGCGCCCGGCGTGCTGATCGAATCGACCACCTCCTCGGGGAACCGGGTCAGAGTCCGCAGCGGGTACGGCGACCTGGAGAAGAAGACGCCGGTGCCCTGGGACGCGCATTTCCGGATCGCCAGCTTCACCAAGACGTTCGTGTCCGCCACCGTCTTGCAGCTCGTGGGCGAAGCACGGCTCTCGCTCGAGGACACCGTGGACAGGTGGCTTCCGGGGCTGGTGGCGGGCAACGGCAACGACGGCCGCGCCATCACCGTCCGGCAGTTGCTGCAGCACACCAGCGGTTTGCGCGACTACTTCGGCGATCTGTCCGAACTGGGGGACGAGAAGGGTTTCTTCGAGCATCGTTACGACCGGCTCAGCGCGCCCGACGCGGTGAAGAAGGCGGTGTCCCGCAGGCCGGATTTCCAGCCAGGAACGAGCTGGGGTTACTCGAACACCAACTACGTCCTCGCCGGGATGGTGATCGAGAAAGTGACCGGCCAGTCGTGGCGGCACGAGGTGCGCGACCGCATCATCCGGCCGCTGGGCCTGCACGGGACCTCCGCCCCCGGCACGTCGCCGCGCATTCCCGGCCCGCACGCCCGCGGTTACCACCGATTCCCGGTCCCGGGCACGGACAAGCCCGGCGAGCGAGTGGACGCCACTTCGATGAACCAGGCGATGGGCGGCGGCGCGGACGGCGAACTGATCAGCACCACCGAGGACGGCAACAAGTTCCTCAAAGCGCTGATGGCCGGCGAAGTGCTTCGTCCCGCCCAGCTGGCCGAGATGAAGAAGATCGTGCGCGTCGGCGAAACCGGCGACGACGGCTACGGGCTCGGCTTGTCCTGGACCCCGACGTCGTGCGGCGGGTACTGGGGACACGATGGCGGCGTCCACGGTTTCCTGACCGGCAACGGCGTGACCGAGGACGGCACGCGCAGCGTGATGATCAGCGTGAACACGTTCACGCTGGACAACATCGGCGAGACGGACCCGCTGGCCACGGTCATCGAGCACGCCCTCTGCGAGCGGTAGTGCCCCGCCGTCTCCGAATCGTTCTGTGCCAGGACCTGTTGCCGGGAGTGGCTTGCTTCACGAGCAGGAGCCGGATGCCGTTCAGGTTCAGGCGGTCGTCCTGCAGCTCGTACCCCGTTCGGGGGAGGCTGTGTTTCTCGCGTGGTTGGCTGCGGGTCTGACGTCGGCATGCCCGGGTCGCTGACTCATGGCTGGTCCGGGTCGTGTCCGGGTACCAACGGCGTTCTTCCCGGAGATGGCTCCACGCACCCGCGTGGTCACGTATAGTGTCGGCCGTGGGCTGGCAAGAGGCAGATGCGCCGCTGGCGGTTCTCGCCCGGGAGGTATGGCAGGGGTACCGGGGTCCGGGCGATTTCATGGACGGTTTCGCCAGCGCGGTGGTGTGGACGCTGCGGACCGAGCAGCCGGGGTTGCTCGTGACCGACACGGGTTCGCGGGGCCGGTGGATGCCGGTCTTCTCGACTCCCGAGCGGTTGGTCGCATACGCAGGCGACGGCTTCTTCATTTCTTGTACGGGTGCCGAACTGTTGAGTCTGGTGCCGCCTGGGGTCGGGTTGATGCTCGATCCGGCCGACGAGCACCGGTTTCCGATACTGGCACGGATGGCTCCGCCGGACGGTGTGGCGAGTGCCTGGGCTGAGCTTGCCGGGACGCGGCGTCCGCAGAACGGGTGAGGGGTTTGGCGGCCTGGGTGGGTCCGCGGGGATGGAGAGGGGAGATCTATGGACGGTCCAGGATTCCATGTCGACGTCGGCGTGCTGGAAGCTGCGTCGAAGAACATGCAGGATCTGTGGCGCAGCCAGGACGATTTCGAGCTGCGCGGGTTGTGCGGCGAGCCGGAATTGTACGGCCACAGCGGAGTGCACGATGCCCTCGCTGACTTCTGCGGGCAATGGAGCGTGGGGCTGGATGCTCTGTGCGACCGCGCAAATGACCTTGGCGACATGCTGGGCAAGGCTGCGCAGGCATACCGGGCCGTCGAGCACAGCAATACGGGAGCGCTGAAGGTGGATCCTGGCACGGACGCGGTCACGCCTGATCAGCCGATGAGTGGCTACTGATGGGCGAACTCGGCGAGACGTCGGATCCGAAAGCGTTGGTTCCCGGCGATCCGCCCGCGGTCTTCGAGAACGTGCGGGTGATGAAGGCGCGCGCGAACACCGTCACGTCGGTCGGGGACGCATTGAAGCGCATCGATACGGGCAGCTGGACCGGCCAGGCTTCGGACAAGTTCCACGAGGACCACCAGACCGAGGTGCCGCGTTGGCTGCAGGGTTCCGATTCGCTGCAGAATGGTGCCCAGGCGCTCGAGGATTTCGCCAACACCTTGCAGTGGGCGCAAAGCCAAGCCGCGGAAGCCGTGGCCAAATGGCAGCAAGGAGACGGCGCGACAGCGCAGGCGAAGGCCGCCCATGATCGAGCGGTCGCCGACGCAGAGGCCAAGACGCGGGAACACCAGCAGAAGGGCGACCCGACGGTTGTTCAGCCGCCGCCATTCGCAGACCCCGGCGAGGCGCAGCGGCAGGAAGCGCGGGAGATGCTGGGGCGGGCGCGGCAGCAGCTGCAGGAGGCCGGAAACGCCTGTGCGGACGCGCTTCGTCTCGAGGCGTCCCTGGCTCCGCAGGACTCTCAGAAGCAATCGGACGGCAACTTCTTCGGCGGGATCTGGGACACGATTTCGGGTGCTGGCGAAGGACTGTGGAACCTGGTTTCCGACCCCGGCGAGACGGTTGTGGCGATGGCGCACAACGTCACGCATCCGGTGGAGACGTTCAAGAACGTAGTCGCCTGGGATGACTGGGCGAGCGGGCACGGGGATCGCGCTCTCGGGAAGATGGTCGGCGGTCTGCTGCTGTTCGGAGCGGGCAAGGCGGCGAAGGACCTGCTCGGCAAAGGGGAGCGCGCCGGCGGGGAGCATGTGCCCGAGGCCAAGGTCGCGAAAACGCGCGAGGAGCGAATCGCCGCCGTACACGACATCGTCACGGACGACAACGGCTCGATCCGGGGTACCCAGGGGAAGAGCAGGGGCGTCAAGGTCGTCGATACGGTCGAGCTCGGCAAGATGGTCGACGATGCGCGCGCGAGGCTGGGGCCGCCGGACAAGGTGGCGCACACGCCGAAGGGCACGGTGGAGACGTGGAGGATCAGCGACGATCCGCGCGCATCGGTGACCTACCGGACGTACAGCGGTTCGGGCGGCGACACCCTTGACATCAACCGCGTGGAGGGTCTGAACAATGTCAAGCGGTATCACATCGAGAGCGAGGGAAAGCAGTGAAGACGCCAGTCGAGTTCGCGGATGACGTCGAGTATCTGGTCGAGTATGCCCAGGACGACTGGGTCGGGATGTCGCCGGTGACCGCGGTGGCGTCTGCGATGGCGGGCAAGGGCGCGACCCTGGAACAGCAGATCTCGGCGCTGCTGACGTTGATCGGGGACCTCATGGACCGGGGCGCGGTTCCCGGGGATCTCGTCGAAGGCGATCCCGACTTCGTCGCGTGGAGCGGGACGAGGGACGAGGTCCTGCAGCGGATCGCGCGTGAGACGCGCGCGCTCGGCGAGCTGCCGGATTCCGGCGAAGTGACGTGGCTGCACGTGATCGGTGAAGCCTGACACCGCTGAGCGGTGAACGTCATGGTGCTCCACCTTCAAAGGCGCCTGCGCCGAGGCGTTGATCGACGCAGTCCTCGACACCGCCGGAGCCGTCGCCTACGCCACCATCTACAGCAGACTCGGCGCGGGAGCCATCGAGGCCGGCAGTGAGCTCCCTGCCCTGGCGGCAGGCCGATTGAAGCCTCGATGTACTGGTGATGCCGGAAGATCAGCGTTCCGTCCGGAGCTGGGTCGAACAACGCCGTAGCGAGCACATCGCGATAGTCATCGGGTTCGATCGGCCTCGCCGGTTCTGGCGGTTCCGGGTCGGCGGGCAAGTCGTCGACGCTGAAGACCCCCTTGGCACTCGAATGTACTGCACTGAAGAGGTTTGCTAGACAAAGGTCCGTTGTCCTGTTCAGGGCTCTGGGGCGTGAGCGCAAGATCCCGCCGAGGCTGCTTTCTTGGCAACACCGCTCTACAGCCGGTCTCCAAGGCCCAGGCGTCGGTGTGCATCGCGGGCGCGTTCGTCGGCGTTCGAGGCGCCGTAGCGGGCGACCATCGAACGGGACTTCCACCCCATCAGTCGCATGAGGTCCTGTTCCTCGCCGCCGTTGGCGAGCCAGTTGTGCGCGAAGAAGTGTCGGAACGAGTGGGGGTGGATGCCGGTGTCGGCCTCGGCTCGTGCGGCGCGTCGCTCGAGCATTTGTCGGATGCCGCCGGGTTTGAGGGGGCCGCGGGCGCGGGTGGCGAGCCAGAACGCGCGATAGCGTTCAGCGTGCTTCTCCTTGGCCCGCGCTCTCCGGTACCGGCGCAGCGCATCGGATGTCCGGGCCCCGAACGGCAGTACGAGGCGGCGCCCGCCCTTGAGGGTGACTTCGACGGTGTCAGTGTCGAAGTTGAGGTCGCCGAGGGTGACGCCGGCAAGTCCGCCGACGCGGACGCCGGTGTCCGCGAACAGCCGGATGATCGCTTCGTCGCGCAGGTTCTCGAACGTGCGTCCTTTGCATGTCGCGAGGAGCGCGGCGATCGCGTCGTCCGGCGGGACCGGCGGCGTCGGCGTCTCGAAGCGCGGCGGCCTCATCTTGCGGAACGGGTTGACGGTGACCTCGCCCTCGTCCTCCAGCCAGGTCCACAGCTGCTGCATGGACCGGTACTGCGCGGCCGCATAGGCGGGCTTGACCGTCTCGCCTTCTCGGCCGTTGCGCCGTGTCTTGCGGTTCAGCAGCTCGGCGAAGTAGGTCTCGAGGTCCGCCGTCCCGATCTCCTCCGGTTGGAGCGACAGGTCGCGCTCGACAAGCCACTGGACGAGGTAACGGGCATGTCGCAGGTAGAGGGCTACGGTGCTGGAGGCGATCTTCCGGGCGAGCAGAGACCGCTTCCAGTCGTCCAGGAGCGCGGGCAGCGTGGAGAGGTCGGTGTCCGGTTCATGGACCTCGGCGAGGGGTTCCATGCCGCCGACGTCAACCGTGAAATCTCTTGCTGGGGAAACGCTGTGCTCGTGACGCGCACAGCGTTTCCCCTGGTAGTGCCCCCGGCAGGACTCGAACCTGCGACCTAGAGATTAGAAGGCTCTTGCTCTATCCGGCTGAGCTACGAGGGCTCGGGCGGTCGACCGCTGCTGACCTCCAGCAAGGGCAGCTTAGTCATCGCCAATCTCTCGATCGTTCGACACCGTCGAATCGTTTCAGGTTCGCTTCGCCGGATTTGCGTTTGTTCGGGTGCGGATCGCCACGGCACGCGAAGGTGCGCGTTTGTGCTGGTCGGACGCGGCACCGGGGCAGTGGCCTTGTCGCGCGGAAGACCGGCCGGGCGGGCGGGGCGGACATGGGGGACTCCTGAAGCGCTGGTCGGAGGGGGTCGGCGGGCGGTGCGGGACGGGGGGACTGTGCCGATCTTGTGATGTTGTCGTGAGCCGGTGCCTGGGCTGGTTGGGCGGTTCGGCGGTTGCGGTGCCGGGGCCGGCGTGCTGGGGGCGCGGGCTCGGGCGGACGGGGCGATCGGGCGGAGTGTCGGCCAGGGAAGGCGGGTGGAGACGAGGCGTGACCGTTCGGGTTCGTTCGGTCGCGGTCGCCAGGCAGCGGACGGTGCGATCCGGAAGAAGCGGCGCGACCGCCCGGCCGGAAAGGGTCTGTTCCCGGGCCTCGCCTCCCGGTGCCGGGTCGGGGCCGGTGCCGGGAGGCGAGGGGATGGGGACCCGTGGACGTGGGGGTCGCGCGTCCACGGGCCTGGGGCCGCTCGGGGTGCGGCCCCCCTGGACCGGCGCACGGTCGGCTGCGAGTCGACTCGGCCTGGAGCTAGCCGGGGGTTCGCCGGGCCCGGTCTCGGGTTACTCCCACACTTTCAGGGCTCGGACTGCGAACGGGGACTGCGGAACGTACGTGCCACCGCCTGGGTAGGTGATGAAATCTCCCTCGGTGGAACAGTCCGTTCCCTGGTAGATCGTGACGTCGCGGGTCATCCGGTTGACGAAGGAATGCGCCTGGAATCCCTCGGGCAGGGGAATGCAATCACCCGGATTGACGGTGCGGAGATCGTAGCTCTGGGCGGTGCCGGAATACGTTTCTCCGTCCCACAGGCAGAACTCTCCCGCGGTGCACACCGGATCTTCGGTTGCGGGAGCTGCCCGGACGGCGGCCGCGGGCACCGCGCCAGCCGAAGAGGCTGGCGCGGGGGCAGGCGCGCCGGCGGCAGAAACAGCAGCGTCGTCGTCGGCAGTCGGAGTTGCTTGTGCCAGGCCGGAACCGCCGAGCAACCCGGCGGCGGCCAGTGTCAGCGCACCGGCCACCCGGGCGGGTGTCCGCAGCGGCGAACGACGGCCGGACCTCGGCAAAGCAGGGAGCGGACGGCGGGCAGTCAGACGGTGAAACATTCGGGGTTCCCCTCCTCGATGCGACGGAAACCGGGAACCGGCGGCGGGGCGCCGGAAACCGGGCAGGTGTCCAACGATGGCGGGTTTCGGCGGATTTGTCTGCCCGCATTACTACGTCTGTGGACAAGTAGTTCCCCGTCACTCGAATGGGGCTCGGTTGTCCACAGATCGGCGAACGGTCTTGCTAAATCGCGCTCGCGCTTTCCCGGACTATCAGCGAAACCGGCAGCGACAGCGGGCCGCCGGGGACCTCCCCGGCCAGTGCCGAGAGGATCAGCGATCCGGCGGCCCGGCCCTTGCCCGCCAGGTCCTGCCGCACCGTCGTGAGCGGTGGTTCAGACCACGCGGCCTGTGGGGTGTCGTCGAAACCGACGATCGAAACGTCCTGCGGAACCCGCAGCCCAAGCCGGTGAGCTGCGGCGATGGCCGCGAACGCCAGTTGGTCGGACATGCACAGCAAGGCAGTCGGACGCGGAACGGCGGCGAGCAGTTCCGCGGCACTCGCCCGTGCGGTCGAAGCCGACAGCCACGGCGCCGCGGTGATCGTGATGTCGGTGACCCCGGCCGCGGACAGCGTCGACAGGTAGCCGGCCAAGCGTTCCCGGGTGCCATGGAAGGCGCTGGTCGGCTCGGTGCCGGAAAGTCGCGGCGCGGCCAGGATCCCGAACCGCCGGTGTCCCAGTTCGACCAGGTGCCGTGCGGCCGCGGCGGCGCCCCCGCGGTCGTCGCAGCCGACTCTCGCCACGTCCGGCAGCGCCGGCTGGTCGATGACCACCAGCGGCAATCCCCGTGCCTGCACGGCTTCCAGCGCGGGAGTGCCGTCCGACAGCGAGTACGCGACCGCGACATCCGCCTGCGCCGCCAGGACTTGCGCGGCCGGCGGGCCGTCCTGGCCCTCGCGGCCGGGCAGCAACAGCAGTGCGTTTCCGGTCGGTTCGACGGTCTTCGCCAGCGCGTCCAGAGTGATCGACAGGGCGGGGTCGGAGAACGCCGCCGACAGCGACGAATCGAGCAGGAACGCGATCGCTCCGGTACGGCTCGTGGCGAGGCTGCGGGCGGTCGGGTTCGGCCCGGGGTAACCGAGTTCACCCGCCACGCGCAGAATTTGCTCTCGCAGCTGCGCCGACAGCTGGTCGGGGCGGTTGTACGCGTTGGACACAGTGGCGCGCGACACTCCGACCGCGCGCGCGACGTCGTCGAGCGTCGGGCGGCGCCGCCGGCTGCTGGTCACCGGCGGAGCATAGAGGAATGCCTTGCCGGGTACCGGATTCGCTCTGGAAACCAGGCTCGACCAGTGCGAACGTGGCGAGGCGATAGCCGCACCCCCGTGCTAGGCCGGACCGGACCGGCCTAGTCTCGTAGCGTGAGCTCGGAACCTGTGACGAAACCCGCCGGACGCCGCACGAGTGTGCTTCCGCTGCTGTCGGTCGGCGTCGTGCTCGCCGCGGTGGTCGCGGTCGGGCTCGTCGCACTTACTGGCGGCGCGGGTTACGTCATCGCCGGTCTGCCCGACCCCGGGCTCGTCACGCGCTACGGCGTCACGGTCGTCCGCGTACTCGCCGAAGCCGCGTCGGTGGTCTGCGTCGGCTCCTTGCTGCTGGCTGCTTTCCTCGTCCCGCCGCAGAAATCCGGCACGCTGGCCCCCGACGGCTACGCGGCCGTCCGGACCGCTGGGATCGCCGCGTGGGTGTGGTTCGGCGCCGCGATCCTGTCGGTCGCCTTCACCGCCGCGGACAGTGCGGGCAAGCCGTTCGGCGAGGTGCTGTCCCCGGACGCGCTGCTCAGCCTCATCGACGCGATCGAGCAGCCCAAGGCGTGGCTGTGGACCGCGCTGATCGCGATCCTGCTCGCCCTCGGCTGCCGCCTGGTGCTCAGCTGGGGCTGGACCGCGGTGCTGTTCTTCGTATCCGTGGCCGGCCTGATCCCGGTCGCGGTCACCGGCCACTCGGCCAGCGGCGGTTCGCACGACCTCGCCACCAACAGCCTGCTGTTCCACCTGGTCGCCGCCGCGCTGTGGGTCGGCGGGCTGTTCGCCCTGCTCGCCCTCGGCTGGCGGCGCGGCAAGAACCTCCGCCTCGCCGCGCAGCGGTTCTCCAAGCTCGCGCTGGTCTGCTGGGTCGTGATGGCGATCTCCGGCATCGTCAACGCACTGGTGCGGATCAACCTCGGCGACCTGTTCACCACCGACTACGGCCTGCTCGTCGTCGCCAAGATCGTCGCGCTGCTGCTGCTCGGAGTCTTCGGTCAGCAGCAGCGCAGCCGCGGCGTCACCGGCCTGGTCGAGGGCAAGGGCGGCGGCCAGCTGCTCCGGCTCGCCGCGGTCGAAGTGCTGATCATGTTCGTCACCATCGGCATCGCGTCCGGCCTGGCCCGCACGCCGCCGCCGGCGGACGCGGCCACCCAGCCCGGCACGGTCGAACTCCTCATCGGCTACGACCTGCAGGGCCCGCCCACGTTCTGGCGGCTGCTCACCGACTGGCGCTTCGACCTCGTCTACGGGACCCTCGCGATCGTCCTCGCCGGGCTGTACCTGCTCGGCGTGCGGCGGCTGCGCAAGCGCGGCGACTCCTGGCCGGTCGGCCGGCTCGTGTCGTGGCTGGCCGGCTGCGTGGTGATCCTGCTGGCCACGTCCTCGGGCATCGGACGGTACGCGCCCGCGATGTTCAGCGTGCACATGGGCAATCACATGCTCCTGTCCATGGTCGCGCCGGTGCTGCTGGTGCTCGGCGGCCCGGTCACGCTCGCCCTGCGCGCGCTGCCGGTGGCCGGTCGCGACGCGCCTCCCGGACCGCGCGAGTGGCTGCTGGCCGCCGTGCACTCGCCGGTGTCGCGGTTCCTGACCAATCCGATCGTCGCGCTGCTGCTGTTCGTCGGCTCGTT
This sequence comes from Amycolatopsis benzoatilytica AK 16/65, assembly GCF_000383915.1. NCBI lineage: Bacteria > Bacillati > Actinomycetota > Actinomycetes > Pseudonocardiales > Pseudonocardiaceae > Amycolatopsis > Amycolatopsis benzoatilytica. The sequence continues at coordinate 4,333,535 of NZ_KB912942.1, read as the reverse complement.
CTACGCGCTGTACTTCTCCGGGCTGTTCGACAACGCGCTCAACTACCACTGGGCGCACCTGGCGATGAACGCGCACTTCCTGCTCGTCGGCTACGTCTTCTACTGGCCGGTGATCGGCGTCGACCCCGCGCCGCGGCGGCTGCCGCCGATCGGCAAGCTCGCGATGATGTTCGGCGCGATGCCGTTCCACGCGTTCTTCGGCGTGATCCTGATGAACATGCAGACGGTGATCGGCCGCGAGTTCTACACGTCGCTGAAGCTGCCGTGGGTCGGCGACCTGCTCACCGACCAGCGGCTCGGCGGCGGCATCGCCTGGGCGTCCGGCGAGGTGCCGGTGCTGCTCGTGCTGATCGCGCTGCTGGTGCAGTGGGCGCGCCAGGACGAGCGCGAGGCGAAGCGGCGAGACCGGCGCGAGGAGAACACCGGCGGCGAGGAACTGGCTGCTTACAACGCCATGCTGAAGAACCTCGCCGAGGGCAAACGGGCCGAGTGACCCGCCGGATTTGATGTCGTCCGCGTGATCTCGGCCTGACCCTCGGTAGCACCGTGGTGACCGCCGTCAGGCCGCCGGAGGAGCCACTCTACGATCGCTGTCATGGCCGAGTTCATCTACACCATGAAGAAGGTGCGCAAGACCGTCGGGGACAAGGTGATCCTCGACGACGTGAGCACCGCGTTCTACCCGGGCGCCAAGATCGGCGTCGTGGGCCCGAACGGCGCCGGCAAGTCGACCGTTCTCAAGATCATGGCGGGGATCGAGCAGGCCAGCAACGGCGAGGCGTTCCTGCAGCCGGGCGCGACGGTCGGCATCCTCATGCAGGAGCCGGAGCTGGACGAGAGCAAGACGGTCCGGCAGAACGTCGAGGACGGTCTCGGCGAGACCAAGCGGAAGCTCGACCGCTACAACGAGATCGCCGAGCAGATGGCGACCGACTACAGCGACGCGCTGATGGAGGAGATGGGCCAGCTCCAGGAGGAGCTCGACCACGCGGACGCCTGGGAGCTCGACGCGACTGTCGAGCAGGCCATGGACGCGCTGCGCTGCCCGCCCGCGGACGAGCCGGTCACCCACCTCTCCGGAGGCGAGCGGCGCCGGGTCGCGCTGTGCAAGCTGCTGCTGTCGGCCCCCGACCTGCTGCTGCTCGACGAGCCCACCAACCACCTGGACGCGGAGAGCGTGCTGTGGCTGGAGCAGTTCCTGTCCAACTACAAGGGCGCCGTGCTGGCCGTGACCCACGACCGGTACTTCCTGGACAACGTCGCGCAGTGGATCATGGAGCTCGACCGCGGCCGCGTCGTCGGCTACGAGGGCAACTACTCCACCTACCTGGAGAAGAAGCGCGAGCGGCTCGAGGTCCAGGGCAAGAAGGACGCCAAGCTGGCCAAACGGCTCAAGACCGAGCTGGAGTGGGTGCGGTCCAACGCCAAGGCCCGCCAGACCAAGTCCCGCTCGCGGCTCGACCGCTACGAGGAGATGGCCGCGGAGGCGGACAAGCACCGCAAGCTCGACTTCGAAGAGATCCAGATCCCGCCGGGCCCGCGCCTGGGCAGCGTCGTGGTCGAGGTCGAGAAGCTGCGCAAGGGCTTCGACGACCGCCTCCTGATCGACGGGCTCTCCTTCGATCTGCCGCGCAACGGCATCGTCGGCGTGATCGGCCCGAACGGCGTCGGCAAGACCACGCTGTTCAAGACCATCGTCGGGCTGGAGGAGCCGGACGGCGGCACGGTCAAGATCGGCGAGACGGTCAAACTGTCCTATGTGGACCAGAGCCGGGGCGGGATCGACCCGAAGAAGACCGTCTGGGAGGTCGTCTCGGACAAGCTCGACTACATCCACGTCGGGCAGGTCGAAATGCCTTCCCGCGCTTACGTGAGCGCGTTCGGCTTCAAGGGCCCGGACCAGCAGAAGCCGGCCGGCGTGCTGTCCGGCGGCGAGCGCAACCGGCTCAACCTGGCGCTCACCCTGAAAGAGGGCGGGAACCTGATCCTGCTGGACGAGCCGACGAACGACCTGGACGTCGAGACTCTGGGCTCGCTGGAAAACGCGCTCGAGCAGTTCCCCGGCTGCGCGGTCGTGATCTCCCACGACCGGTGGTTCCTCGACCGGGTCGCGACGCACATCCTCGCCTGGGAAGGCACCGACGAGGATCCGGCGAAGTGGTTCTGGTTCGAAGGCAACTTCGAGGGCTACGAGAAGAACAAGGTCGAGCGCCTCGGCGCCGAAGCGGCTCGTCCGCACCGGGTCACCCACCGCAAGCTGAAGCGCGACTGACCGGCGGCGGGGGTCCCGAGTGGAAACCAGCAGGCACAACCGGCCCAGCCCGTCCGCGACCGCGGACGGGCGGCCCGCCGTTGCCGGTGGCGGGACCCTCGCCGATCTCGGCAGGCTGATCGACCGGGCGGACTCGCTGCGCTTTCGGGCGCCCGAGCTGTCCCTGGTCCTCGGCGAACGCGCGGCGGCGCTCGCCGAAGCCGCCGGCGCGGACGGGCACTGGATCCGGGCGGAAGCGCTCGTCGTGTCCGCCCGCGTGCGGACCGGCGCTCGCACTTCGACGGTCGGCCGTGCGGTCGCCGCGTTGCGCGCGGCCGAGCACGCCGGGTACGCGACCACGGCGGCACGGCTGCGCGTGGATCTCGCGGTGTGCGCGCGGAGTCTCGGCGTCCCGCTGATAGGGCTGGCCGCGCTGCGGCCGGTGCTGTCCGAGGACGTGCCGCCGTCGCTGCGCGCGGAAGCGCTGTGCCACCTCGTCGGGTGCCTCGCCCAGTTCGGCCGGAAGGCGGAGCTGGACCGGGTGCTCGTCGAGGCGGACCGGCTGCTGGTAGCCGACGACTCGCTGGACGCGGACGACCGCCTGCTCATGCGGGCGTTGCTGCGCAACGGAACGGCGGCGCACCGCCGCCGCCACGGCGACCTCACCGCCGCGGCCGACGCCGCGCGGACCGGTCTCGGGTTTCTGGAAAAGCTGGACCGCCCCGGCGACGACGGCGGTCTGGTCCGGATCCGGCTGGTGTTGCAGCTGGTCAGCACGCTGCTCGACCGCGGCGACGCGGACATGGCCTACGACATCGCCGAGCCGGTGCTGCGCGAACCGGTCCGGGCGGCCGGGATCGCGCCGGCGGCGTGGCTGCGGCTGGCGGTCGCGACCCGGATTCACCTGCCGGCCGGTGCCGGCGACGCGGCCGCGGAGCTGGTCGGGGAGGCCGTCGCGGCCACCGACCGGCACGGGCTGGCGTCCGTCACGGCTCGGTTGTGGCTCGAGCTGGCGCAGATCGAGGAGCGGTTCGGCAGCGCGGAGGAAGCCATCGGGTGCTTGCACCGGGCGCGCGCGGCCGAGCACGTCCACGCTCGGGCGCGGCGGCAGGCGTGCGGCCTGATCGCGGGCGAGCTCGGGGCGGATTCGGTGGCCTCGATGGACTTGGACGACGTGCTGGCGGCGTCGGCGTCGCGGGCCGGGCGGGCGGTGTCGATGGAGGTCGAGCCGCGCGTCGCGGCCGAGGTGACCTCGGTGATGCCGGTGATCCGGATCGACGCGGAGCCGGCTGCCCCGGAGCCGGTCGCGGTGGCTCCTGCCGAGGTCGCGCCGGCGCGGGTGGCTGAACCGGCTCCTGCCGCGGCTCCAGCGGCGGAGAAGAAGCCAGCGTGGTCGTTCCGCCGGGCTGCGGCGGAGACGGCAGTGGAACAGACGTCCGTGATCCCGGCCGTGCGGGACGAGCCCGCCGAGGCGGAGCGCCCGCATTCGGGCGGACGGCGGCGTGCGGAAGACCGCGAGCCGCCGGTGGTGCCGGGCTGGGGACGTCCGGTCGCCGAGGAACCGCCCGCGCCGCGGAAGCGGGCCGGCTCGACGGCGGTCGAAGTCCCGGACCAGGCGGCGGCCGGTTCCGGTCGCCGGGCTGAGGGCGCTGCCGGTGCTGGCGTGCGGACGGACGTGAGCGGCCATCGGGACCGGGCCGCGGAGCAGGTGCTGACGCGGGCGATGGAGTCCGCGTCCGAGCGCTGGGCGGCATCGGACGCGGCCAGCGCCCGGACAGGCGAGGAGGCGCCGGCTCAGGTCGTGCACGACCTGCCAGCCGGCTCCGGTCACCGGGCCGCCGAAGAAACGCCGGTCGAGGTCGTGTCGGACCGCCGGGCGCAGGCCGCGGCGGGGGCGGCGGCTCGCCGGGCGGAAGCTTCCGCGCGCCGGACCGAGGAGCCGCCGGTCGCCCAGGCCGTCGACGAGGTCGCCGTCCGGGAAGAGGAGCCGCTCGAAGAGGCTTCGTCGCCGAGGTTCTCGCTGCGGATGCCGGATCTGTCGGACATCCTGCCGGAACTGCCGCTGGCCCCCGCGCCGGCGGACGAACCGGCCGCGCCGCTGTGGGAAAGCGCGGAGTGGGCCCAGGAAGAAGCGGCCCGCCGGGACGCGCGCGGCCGCAAGACCCGGCACGACGCCGAGCACGGTTCGGTAGCCGCGAAGTCGGTGCTGGACCGCTTGGGCATCACCGCGTCCGGAGGCGGCGGGGGCCGTCGCCGGGCCGACGACGCCGACCGTTCGGCGCACGACGCGGACGCCGGTGCGCCGTCGGAACCCGTGGTGGCGGAACCCGAGCGGGCGGAGAAGCCGGAACTGGCCCCTGCGCCGCGCCCGGAGGAGCCGTCGCCGGTGGAGGAGACCTGGCTGCCCCGGTTGCGGATGCCGCCTGCGCTGGACCCGCTGTCGGACATCGACGCGTGGACGCCGTCGGACCAGCCGTTCCCGGAGAGCTACGCGCGAGCCATCGCGGAAGACGAGCCGCCGCCGGACGCCGGACTCGCCGAACTGCTGGCCCGCGCGCTCGCCGAGCACCAGGCGGGCACCGCGAGCGCGGCCGCGCTGGTGAAACGGCTCGGCCCGGCGGACGAGCCGAAGCCGATCAACGGACGGGCCAGGACGGACCGCCGCCGCAACAACGGCGACTGACCCCGGTCGGCCGCTGCCCGGCGCGAGGGGATCAGCCGCGGTTCGGCCGCCGGCGACGACAGTGCAGAGATGCGCTCGGGGTGATTGGAGACTTCGCGGCCGGTGCGTCGCAGGCTGCCGGGCGAGCGGTTTTCGGCGGCCTCGCGAAGGAACAACACGGGATTGCCCGGGTCCGGTCGATGTCCCGGCGGCTGCGGTCGCCCGAGTTTCGTTGCGACGCCAGCTTTTCCTTCTCTCTCGCCAGGTCGGGAACCGGCTCCGCGGCCGAGGCTGTCCAGCGCCGTTGTGCGTAAAGCGAGCGGCAGCGGCAGATTGCCCGTTCTCGCATCGGGCGAGGGCAGCCGAAACCATCGCCCGGCCCGGTTCTGCGCGGTGGAGGGCTGAACCGGCGAACCCGACGCGCCCCGGGATCGTTCCCCGAACGATTGCTCCGCGGAAGGCAGCAGTCCCGGGACCGTTGATGCATAACCGAAGTTACGCGTCAGACACCAGCCGCAGCGCGTTCCGCGCCTATTCCCCGCCCGCCGCTCCGACGCCCGTCCGCCGACGGAAGAATTAGCCCGTCCGGGTGGCAAATCTCCCAGCTTCCGAGGCAACCTTCTGCCTGTCCCGCCGCCGGCGATACGCACACTGAACCGATCCCGACCCGGCCGAAATCCCACTGAAACCCGGCCGCCGCGCTCGTGCCAAGCCTTTTGCCGCTGCCCGCTCGAATCGAACCCGTCGGTAACTGAACCGATCCCGCGCGCCCGCCCCCGCGACGGCCCCGAAACCGAACCTTAAGTCTTTCCCTACCCCGCACAGCGCAGTTCCCGGGCGGATTAGGGTGGGGTCGTCCGGCACGTTGTGGTGACGGACGCGTCTCGGTCTCGCACACTGGAGAGTTGCTCAATGAGCTCGACGGGAGTCTCGTCCCCGCCCGATGTCGGCACCGAAGCCGGCTCCGCCCGCCGTTCGGCCAGCCCGGAGCAGATCCGCGACGAGCTGATCGCCACCGCGGCGGCGCAGGCGCCGGAGATCGCGGACCTGATCCGCCTGTACTACCGGCACATTCCGGCCGACGAGATCGTCGGCGACGATCCGGCGGCACTCGTCGGCGCGGTGCGTTCGCACCTGCAGCTCGCCGCGCAGCGGATGCCCGGCCGTCCGGCGGTCCGGCTGCTGAACCCGACCACCGCCGAGGACGGCTGGACGCGCGACGCGACCGTCGTGCAGGTGGTCACCGACGACATGCCCTACCTGGTAGACAGCGTCACCGCGGAGTTCGCCCGCGACGGCGTGCAGGTGCAGCGCATCGTGCACCCGATCGTGGTGGTCAGCCGCGGGCTGACCGGCGAGCTGGAGGGCCTGCACCCGGACGCCGACCCGGCGGAGCCGCCGGCCGGCGCGTCCGCCGAGTCCTGGATGCTGGTCGAGATCGACCTGGTCACCGACCCGAACCGGGCGCGCGAGCTGGACAACCGGCTCTCCTCGGTCCTCGGCGACGTGCGCGAGGTGGTCGAGGACGCCGACAAGATGGCGCAGACCGCCTGCTCGCTCGCCGAAACCCTCGAACAGCACCCGCCGAAGCTGTCCGGCGACCAGGTCGCCGAGGGCGCCCGGCTGCTGCGCTGGCTCGCCGACGGCCACTTCACGTTCCTCGGCTACCGCAAATACGAACTCGTCGGCAGCACCGAGACCGGCGGCGACGAGCCCGCTCTGCGCGCGGTTCTCGCGTCCGGTCTCGGCGTGCTGCGCCAGGACAGCTTCGCCGCCCGCAGCCTCACGGCCGGGCCGGACAGCTCGGTCGACGCGCTCGCGCCGTCGCTGCTCGTGCTCACCCAGGCCAGCGCCCCGAGCACGGTGCACCGCCCGGTCTACCCGTACTACGTCGGCGTGAAGACGTTCGACGCCAACGGCAAGGTCAGCGGCGAGCACCGGTTCCTCGGCATGTTCACCACCACCGCGCTGCACGAGAACGTGCTCGACATCCCGGTGGTCAGCCAGCGGGTGCGCGAGGTGATCCACCGCGCCGGCTTCCCGATGGAGTCCTTCTCCGGCCAGCGGATGCTGGAAGTCCTGCAGAACTGGCCGCGCGCCGACCTGTTCTCCGCGGACACCGATTCGCTGTACGCCACCACCACCGGCGCGATCACGCTGTCGGACCGCCGCCGGCTGCGGCTGTTCCTGCGCCGGGACCCGTACGGCCGCTTCTACTCCTGCCTGGTCTACCTGCCGCGCGACCGCTACACCACGCGTTCGCGGCTGGCGATGCAGGAAGTACTGCTCGAAGAACTCGAAGGCACGCAGCTGGAATACAGCGCGCGGGTCGGCGAAACCCTGCTGGCGCAGGTGCATTTCGTGGTGCACACCGACCCGGCGAACGCGATCGAACCGGACACGCTGCGGATCCAGGAGCGGCTCAACACCGTCGTGCGCAGCTGGGACGACCGGCTGGTGGAGGCGATCATCGCCGAGCGCCGCGAACGCGTCGGCGACGGCGGACCGCTCGGCCTGATGGGCGAGGAGTCCGTGGTGGACCGCGGGCAGCGGTTCGGCGCGGTGTTCCCCGAGGCGTACAAGGAAGATTTCACCGCCGAGGAAGCGCTCGCCGACCTCGGCAAGCTGGAAACCCTGGCGGATGAAGGCGATCTGGCGCTGTCGTTCTACCTGCCCGCCGACGCCGAACCGGGCGAGCGGCGGTTCAAGCTCTACCTGCGCGGCGAGGGCGTCACCCTGTCGAAGGTGCTGCCGGTGCTGCAGGCGATGGGCGTCGAGGTGGTGGACGAGCGGCCGTATGAGCTGTTCCGCGAGGACGGCGGGGCCAGCTGGATCTACGACTTCGGACTGCGCGTCGCGACGAAGGGCCTGGAAGAGGCCGACGCGGTCGAGCTGCGCGAACGGTTCCAGGACGCGTTCCACGCCGCGTGGCACGGCGAAGCGGAGGTCGACGGCTTCAACGCGCTGGTTCTGCGCGCCGGGCTGGCCTGGCGCCAGGCCGCGGTGCTGCGGGCCTACTCGCGCTACCTGCAGCAGGCGCGCAGCCCGTTCTCCCAGGCATACATCCAGAACACGGTTGTCAAGCACACCGAGGTCGCGACGAAGCTGGTGCGGCTCTTCGAAACCCGCTGCGACCCGCAACTGTCCGATGTGGACCGCAAGACGCACGCGGAATCGCTGACCGCGGAGATCTCCGCGATGATCGACGAGGTCACCAGCCTGGACGAGGACCGGATCCTGCGCCGGCTGCTCGCGGTCATCAACGCGACCCTGCGCACGAACTACCACGTGCGCGACGCGGAGGGGACCCCGCGGCCGTACCTGGCGTTCAAGCTCGACCCGAGCGGCGTGCCGGAGCTGCCCGAGCCGCACCCGAAGTTCGAGATCTTCGTGTACTCGCCGCGCGTGGAGGGCGTGCACCTGCGGTTCGGCGAGGTCGCTCGCGGCGGCCTGCGCTGGTCGGACCGGCGCGAGGACTTCCGCACCGAGATCCTGGGCCTGGTCAAGGCGCAGGCGGTGAAGAACGCGGTGATCGTGCCGGTCGGCGCCAAGGGCGGCTTCGTGGTGAAGCGGCCGCCGGCCCGCACCGGCGACGCCGGCGTGGACCGCGACGCGCAGCTCTCCGAAGGCATTGCCTGCTACCGGATGTTCATCTCCGGCCTGCTGGACCTCACCGACAACCGGGTCGAGGGCCAGACCGTGCCCGCGCCGGACGTGGTGCGCCACGACGCCGACGACAGCTATCTCGTCGTCGCCGCGGACAAGGGCACCGCGAAGTTCTCCGACATCGCCAACGAAGTCTCCGCGCAGTACGGCTTCTGGCTCGGCGACGCGTTCGCCTCCGGCGGTTCGGTCGGCTACGACCACAAGGCGATGGGCATCACCGCCAAGGGCGCGTGGGAAAGCGTGAAGCGGCACTTCCGCGAGCTGGGCAAGGACACCCAGACCGAGGACTTCACCGTCGTCGGCATCGGCGACATGATGGGCGACGTCTTCGGCAACGGGATGCTGCTGTCCGAGCACATCCGGCTGGTGGCCGCGTTCAACCACATGCACGTGTTCCTGGACCCGAACCCGGACGCGGCGAGTTCCTTCGCCGAGCGCCGCCGGTTGTTCGACCTGCCGCGCAGCTCCTGGGACGACTACGACCGTTCGCTGATCAGCGAGGGCGGCGGGATCTATCCGCGCTCGGCCAAGACCGTCCCGATCACCCCGCAGGTGCGCGAGGCGCTCGGCCTTGAAGAGGGCGTCACCAAGCTCGCGCCGATGGACCTGATCCAGGCGATTCTGCTGGCTCCGGTCGAGCTGCTGTGGAACGGCGGCATCGGCACCTACGTGAAGGCGGAGACCGAGAGCCAGGCCGCCGCGGGCGACAAGGCCAACGACGCCATCCGCGTCAACGGCAACCAGCTGCGCGTGCGGGTGGTCGGCGAGGGCGGCAACCTGGGCCTGACCCAGCTCGGCCGGATCGAGTTCGCCCGCTCCGGCGGCAAGATCAACACCGACGCGCTGGACAACTCGGCCGGCGTCGACTGCTCCGACCACGAGGTCAACATCAAGATCCTGCTCGACCACCTGGTGTCCGGCGGCGCTCTGGAGCGCCCGCGGCGCAACGAGCTGCTCGAGGAGATGACCGACGAGGTCGGCTCCCTGGTGCTGGCGGACAACTACCGGCAGAACGCGGTGCTCGGCGTCAGCCGGGCGCACGCCGGGCCGATGGTGTCGGTGCACGCGCGGCAGGTGTCCGCGCTGGTCGCGAAGGGCGCGTTCGACCGCAAGCTGGAGGCGCTGCCCAGCCCGTCGCAGTTCCGCGCGCTGGAGAAGGCAGGCGAGGGCCTCACCTCGCCGGAGCTGGCGACGCTGCTCGCGCACGTGAAGCTCGACCTCAAGGACGAGCTGCTGGCCTCCGACCTGCCCGAGTCCGAGGTGTTCACGCGCCGGCTGCCGGAGTACTTCCCGGTCCCGCTGCGGGAGCGCTTCGCCGAGGCGATCAGCCAGCACCCGCTGCGCCGGCAGATCATCACCACGCTGATCACCAACGAGCTGGTCGACGGCGGCGGCATCTCGTTCGTCTACCGCCTCATGGAGGAGATGAACGCGACCGCCACCGACGCGGTGCGCGCGTACGCGGTGGTCACGCACGTCTACGACCTGCCGAAGCTGTGGGCCGAGATCGACGCGCTGGACAACGTCGTGCCGACCGCGGTCGCGGACCGGATGGTGCTGGAGACGCGGCGGCTGCTCGACCGGGCGGCGCGCTGGTTCCTCACCAACCGCCCGCAACCGCTCGCGCCGCTGGCCGAGATCAACCGGTTCGGCCCGGTGGTCGCGGAACTCGGCCCGAAGCTGAGCGAACTGCTGCGCGGCCGTCAGCTGGAGGCCGCCGAGCAGGAAGCGGCCGAGCTGGTCTCCGAAGGCGTCCCGGCCGAACTCGCCCGCCAGGTGGCGCTGCTGCTGCACAGCTACGGCCTGCTCGACGTGGTCGAGGTGGCGGAGCTGGCCGAGCAGCAGGTCGGGCTGGACGCGACGCACACTCCGGCGGACACCGCGGAGCTGTACTACGCGTTGTCGGCGCACCTGGACATCGACAAGATGCTCACCGAGATCAGCGCGCTGGAGCGCGGCAACCGCTGGCACGCCCTCGCGCGGCTCTCGCTGCGGGACGACGTGTACGGTTCGCTGCGCGCGATCTCGCTCGACGCCTTGCGGCACAGCGACCAGGACCTGTCCGTGGACGAGCAGATCGCGCAATGGGAGAAGGCCAACGCGTCGCGGCTTTCGCGGGCGCGCGTGGCGCTGGACGAGATCACCCGCTCCGGGCGGCTCGACCTCGCGACGCTGTCCGTGGCCGCCCGGCAGATCCGGAGCACGGTTCGGTGACATTCGTTTCCCACGTCCAGCCGCGCTGGTCGGACATGGACATCTACGGGCACGTCAACCACGCGAACGTGGTGACGCTGCTCGAAGAGGCCCGGGTCCCCGTGCTGTTCGGCGAAGCCGAGCGCGCGGGGCTCGCCGAGCTGCCGAAGGGCGTCGTGGTGGTGAAGCTCGGCGTGCACTACCGCGCGCCGATCGTCGCGGCACCCGGCCTGACGGTGCGGGTGGAGATCGAGCTCACCGAGCTGAAAGCGTCCACTGTGACGCTCGGCTACGTGGTGCGCACCGGCCCGGACGAGTCCGACGCGGTGGCGGTGACCGCGGAAACGGTGCTGGCTCCCTACGACACCGGGAAGCTCCGGCCGCGCCGGTTCGCGGACGCGGAATCGGAGTTCCTCAAGCGGGTGTTCGCCGATGCCTGAGCTGCGGATCCCTGATCCGGGCGATCGCGAGACGCTCAGCGCGTTCGTAGCTCGCGCGGTGCGGCTGGACGGCAATACCGCCGTCCGGCTGCGCCGCCGCGGCGAAGAGGTGGTGGAGGCGTGGACGGCGACGCCGTTCGAAGTCCTGGCCACCCGCGCGGTGGAAGGCACGGTGACGCCGGCGGACGTCACGGTGTCCGGCAACGAACTGCTCGCGGCCCTGGTGGTCGCGGGCGGCGAGGTGATGGACCCGGGACCGGTGCGCGACCTGCTGTGGCACGCGGAGCTGCCGGCGTCGGACCGGTGGCAGCTGGTCGACGAGCTGCCAGTGCAGGTCGTGTCGGACCTGGCGGACCGGGGCGTCACACTGGCCAGGGACAACGCCGGGCCGCACGGCACGCCGCCGTCGTCGCTGATGGACCAGGCGGTGCTGACCGTGACCGGGGCGGACCTCGAAGTCAAGGTGCAGATGCGCTGCCTGTTCGCGTTGTCCGGGATGGGACTGTTCGACTCGTCGATCGACGGCGACGTCATCCGGGTGACGGCGACCGACTCGTGGCTGCGGCTGGACGCCCGGTACGGCGCGGTGCTGAAGCGGCGCCAAGCGCTGTTGCCGCTGCTCTTCTGACCGGTTCTGCTGGCGTCGGCGCGCGGGCGGTGCCATCGTGAAGGGATGAGCGACCCGGACGGCGACCCGACGGCGGACTTCCTCGCCGAAGTGCGAACCGAAGAGACGCCGTGGCGCACCGAGCGGCCGGCTGATGCTGTCCCCGCCGCTCCTGACGTTCCGGCGGAGACGCGGGAGCCGGGCCGGGCGCGCAAGGCAGTGCGGGCAGTCGGCGAGGCCGCGCCTTATGTGCAGGCCGGGCTGCTCGCGGCGTGGGTAGCGACGGCGATCGCGGAATCGGTCGACGGCGGCTGATCAGCCGAGCCTCCCTGCGCTGAACAGCCGGTCCTGGATACGCCATTCGGACCAGCGCTTGGCGGCTTTTCGGATCACTCTCGCGCGGGCTGGGCGAGCCGAATCCGGTCAGGGGGTTGTCGCGACCGGTAGAGTCGGGGGCGGTCCAGCCGCTGGATGCCCGATCCGGCGCGACCCCGATCATCGCGACCGCCAGCTCTCGCGTCCCGAAGGTGTGGCGTAGGTCCCTGTGCGCGGCGGCGGAAAAGGAGACCCATGCTCCTGTCCGGTTCTGAACGCCCGATGTCCTTGCCTGCTGCTGACGATCCGCAAGCGCTGCGGCAGGAGCTGGCGGCTTATGTGAGCGAGGTCGCTGCCGCGGTGGGGGTTTCCGCGGGGGGAACCTCCTGCGAGGTCACCGACACTGTTACCGCGTATGTCGCGTTGAACAGGCGGTCGGAGCGGTTTCCGGGGCGGGATCTGATGCTGCTGTGGAGCGCGCGGCAAGGATGGACGGTAGCGGTGGAGACCGCACCGGGCGAGGCTGCGCAGGTCGTGGGGCGGTTGGGCGGAGAGGTGACGCCGGACGCGGAGCGGGTGCGGCGGTTCGTGGTCGAGGTGGTTCCGGCTTGAAGCCGTGAAAGGCCCCTTGAGGGAATCTGATTCCCTCAAGGGGCCCTTCACGGACCGGAGTGAGCTCAGGCGGCCTTGAGCTTGCGGGCCAGCCGGTCCGGACGCGGCCAGCGGACGTGGGTGGCCCAGCGGAACTTCTCGAACAGCCAGATCAGGCGGGCCGAGATGTCCAGTTGGTTGCGGCCGACACCGTGTCTCGCGCCGGTCGGGTCGGCGTGGTGGGAGTTGTGCCAGGACTCGCCGAAGGACAGGATCGCCAACGGCCAGAAGTTGGCGGAGCGGTCGCGTGCTTCGAACGGGCGCTCGCCGATCAGGTGACACAGCGAGTTCACCGACCACGTCACGTGGTGCAGGGCGGCGACCCGGACCAGGCCGGCCCAGAAGAACGCGGTCAGCGCGCCCCACCAGCTCATCGTGATCAGCCCGCCGAGCACCGCGGGCAGCAGCAGGGTCGCGGCGGTCAGGACGGGGAACAGCCGGTCGACGCGGCGCAGGTCCGGATCGTCCAGCAGGTCCGGGGCGAAGCGGCGCGGGTTGGTCTTGTCGCGGCCGAACAGCCAGCCCATGTGGGCGTGCCAGAAGCCCTTCGCCAGTGCGGCGGGGGTGGTCCCGAAGCGCCACGGCGAATGCGGGTCGCCGTCGCGGTCGGAGTAGGCGTGGTGGCGGCGGTGGTCGGCGACCCAGTCGATGACGGGGCCCTGCATGGCCATGCTGCCCGCGACGGCGAGTGCGATCCGCAGGCCGCGGCGGGCGCGGAACGAGCCGTGCGTGAAGTAACGGTGGAAGCCGACGGTGATGCCGAGGCCGCTGAGGCAGTAGAAGCCGACAGCGAGTCCGATGTCCAGCCAGCTGAGGCCCCAGCCCCAGGCCAGCGGAACCGCGACGGCGACCGCCGCGAGCGGGACGACGGCGAACAGTTTCACCAGGAAGGACTCGGTGCCGGTCTTGCGGCCGGCCAGCATGGGTTCGGGGGTACGGGTGCGGGTGGCGGTGTCGATGACGGAATGCTCCTGTCGAGCTGGTCCGGTCGCCGCGCGGTGCGGGACCGAGGCCGGGCAGGGCAGCGGCCAGGGCGGGGGAGGGCCCGGGTGGAGAGTGCCGTGCGTGCGACCGGCGGGGGAGTCCGGTCGCGACCTGCTCTGGTCAACGGATCGTCTCGCGCCCTGGTTCCCTGGGCCCGGAAAACGGGGCTCGGCAAGGGAATTCGCGAAGGGCGGAGGAAGGGCCGGGGCACCCTGCCGCGGGACGCGGTCCCGCGGCAGGGGCACCCGGATTCCGGGAAGTGTTCTCCGGAAAAGGAGAATCGGGCATGCAGCCGGATTCTCCCGGATATTGCTCAGGTTTGCGGCAAGATCCTCAGATCGTGCGGATACCAGTGGCCTGCGGGCCCTTCTGGCCCTGGCCGATCTCGAACTCCACGCGAGCGTTCTCTTCCAGGCTGCGGAAGCCGTTGCCCTGGATCTCAGAGTAGTGCGCGAAGACGTCGGCGCTGCCGTCGTCCGGGCTGATGAATCCGAAGCCCTTTTCGGCGTTGAACCACTTCACGGTGCCTTGCGTCATAAAAACGATCTCCATCGAGCGAGCAACGAAATGCCACCTCGGCATCTCGGGTCAGCAACCGACGGAGCGTCCTTCCGCTGGCGGAAAAGCCACCACGCCCGCTACATCTTGCGAGCGTGGCCGCGGGCACACCCGCAGCACGAACACAAAACACGACCATCGTCAGTAAAGCACGCCGGCGACGATCGCACCAGGCCGAGCCGGTGAAAAGTCCATTGTGGACCCCCTGATCGCCCGTTCGGGGCGGGTGAACGGGCAGTTGACGCGGGAAGTAGCGTGGACGCAGTCGAGAAGCTCACCGCACGCCGGCCCGCTGCCGGCGTCGTCTTCGGCGGTGCCGTTCGTCTGGCCCCGCCGTCGGCCCCTTCCATCTCGACGAGGAGCGATATGCGCTCGGAACGACGCCCGCTATCCGCCGAAACCAGCGAGTTCGCCCGTGCCCGGGTGTCCGCCGAGGAGGGCTTGCGCACCCAACAGGCGCACGCCGCCCGGACAGTCGCCGTGCACGCGCACGACGTGGACGACTTGCGCGGCCTGCTCGCGATGCTCGGGCTGGAGGCCGGAACCAGCGTCTGACCTCGGGTCAGACGAGCCATGCCGCCGAATCCGGGGCCAGCCGTCCGCCTTCCAGCGGGCTGCTGGTCAGGAGGACTTCACCAGGCGGCAGGGGGATCGAACTCGCCGACGTGTTGAGCGCGCAGATCACCCCGCCGCGGCCTCGCCGGAAGGCGAAACAACCCGCTGGTGCGCCGTACCACTCCAAGTCGTCGCCGGCCTGGAACGCCGCGTGCGTCTTGCGCAACTCGACCGCGCGGCGGTACAGCGAGAACGTCGATTCCGGGTCCTCGATCTGCCGTTCGACCGTCAGCGAAGCCCATCCGGCGGGCATCGGCAGCCAGGTCCGCGCGGTGCGGGAAAACCCGTATGGCGGCAGCGTCCCCTCCCACGGCAGCGGCACGCGCTCCCCGTCGCGGCTGAACTCCGGACCCAGGGTGCGGGCGCGCGGGTCGGCCATCGCCGCGGGCGGCACGTCCGCGTTCGGCAGGCCCAGCTCCTCGCCCTGGTACAGGTACACCGCGCCGGGCAGGGCCAGCTCCACCAGCGCCATCGCGCGCGCCCGGCGAGTCCCGGCCGCGCCCCCGCCGTAGCGGCTCGCCGTACGCCACACGTCGTGGTTGGACAGCGTCCAGGTCGCCGGAGCGCCCGCCGCGCGCGGCACCGCAAGCGACCGCTCGATCGACGTGCGCATCGCGTCCGCGTCGAAATCGGTGAGCACCAGGCGGAAGTTGAACGCCAGATGCAGTTCGTCCGGGCGCAGGTAGCGCGCCAGCCGCTGCTCGTCCTGCACCCAGACCTCGCCGACCGCCATCGCGTCCGGGTATTCGTCCAGCACCTTGCGGATCAGCTGGTGGACGTCGTGCACGCTGTCTTCGTCGAAACGCGGGTCGCCCGGTTCGCCGAGGCCGGCCGGCGGCGCGGACAGGTCCATGTCCGGCAGCCCGGCCGGCTTCGCCATGCCGTGCGCGACGTCGACGCGGAAACCGTCCACGCCGCGGTCGAGCCAGAACCGCAGCGTGCGCTCCAGGTCGGCGCGCACGTCCGCGTTCGCGAAGTTCAGGTCCGGCTGCTGCGGCGCGAACAGGTGCAGGTACCACTGGCCGTCCGGGACCCGGGTCCAGGCCGGGCCGCCGAACACGCTGACCCAGTTGTTCGGCGGCTCCGCGCCGCCCGGACCGCGCCCGTCGCGGAAGTGGTAGCGCTCTCGTTCCGGACTCCCCGGCCCGGCCGCCAGCGCGGACTTGAACCAGGCGTGCCGGTTGCTGGTGTGGTTCGGCACCACGTCCACGGTGACCCGGATGCCGCGCCGGTGCGCCTCGGTGAGCAGCACGTCGAAATCGCCGAGGGTGCCGAACATCGGGTCGACGCCGCGCGGGTCGGTGACGTCATAGCCGTGGTCGGCCATCGGCGAGGGGTAGAACGGCGTCAGCCACAGTGCGTCGACGCCCAGCAGCTCCAGATAGCCGAGCTTGCTGCGGATGCCTTCGAGGTCGCCGATCCCGTCTTCGCCGGAATCGGCGAACGAACGGACGTAGACCTCGTAGAACACCGCGGCCGACCACCATGACGGCGCCGGCCGCCGGTCCGGCCGCCGTCCGGCGACCCGTCTTCTCATCAGACGAAGCTGTTCATCATGCTGTTCGCCGCCATTTCCAGGTAGGCCCACAGCTGTCCCAGGTACGGCTCTGGCAGGTTCTCCTCGTCGATCGCGATCCGGATGCAGCGCAGCCAGGCGTCCCGTTCGATCGGGCCGATCTTGAACGGTGCGTGCCGCATCCGCAGCCGCGGGTGCCCGCGCCGGTCGGAGTAGGTGTGCGGGCCGCCCCAGTACTGGATGAGGAACAGCCGGAACCGCTCCTCCGCCGGGCCGAGGTCCTCCTCCGGGTACAGCGGGCGCAGCACCTCGTCGCGGGCCACTTCCTCGTAGAACCGCTTGATGATGCGGCGGAACGTCGGTTCGCCGCCCACCGCCTCGTACAGGTTCGCCGGTTCCGGCTCGCTCACAGTCGACACCCTTCCATCTTGCCCTTCCCTGGCTATTTGTCCGCGTGCTGGCCGGACAGGAACCGGCCGAGCGGCGGCTCGAAACCGGCCTCTTCGAGCGCGCCGAGCAGTTCGCCGCGCAGCTTGCGCTGCACCGCCCACTGCTTGCCAGGTCGCACCTTCACCGTCAGCCGCAACACGATTCCCTCAGGCGTCACCTGTTCGACACCGAGCATCTCCGGCGGCTCCAGCACGTTCGCGGACAGCGCCTCGCTCTCCACCGCGCGGGTGGCGGCGCTGGAGAGCACTCCGGTCGCCCGGTCGACGTCGGCCGAATAGCCGAGCGGGACGTCCACCACGGCGACCGCGAAGCCCTGGCTGGAGTTGCCGACCCGCAGCACCTCGCCGTTGCGGACATACCAGACAGTGCCCTTCAGGTCGCGCAGCGTGGTGATGCGCAGGCCGACCGCCTCGACGGTGCCGGTGGCCGGTCCGATGTCCACCACGTCGCCGACGCCGTACTGGTCCTCGATCATCATGAACATCCCGGAAAGGAAGTCCTTGACCAGGTTCTGTGCGCCGAACCCGAGCGCGACGCCGACGATCCCGGCGGACGCGATGATCGGGGCCAGGTCGATGCCCAGCTCGCCCAGCACGAGGATGAACGCCAGGCCGTAGATCAGGAACGTCGCCATCGACTTCAGCACCGAGCCGATCGTCTTGGCCCGTTGCCGGCGGCGTTCGGTGACCGCGGAGCCGAGCATGTCCGGCGCGCGCTCGCGCAGCGGCCGCAGCAGCGCGGGCAGTTTGCCCCTTTCCCCGTTGGAGGAGGTCGGCAGCGTCGTGACCCGGTCGATCATCCGGCGAGTGAGATACCGCACGAAGAACGCGATGACGAGGATCAGGACGATCCGCAGCGGCTTCGTCACGAGCCAGCCCGCCGACGCGGCGAGCCACTCGTTGTGCGTGACCGAATACACCTGGGCGCACCATGTCCCGGTCTCGGAGATGCAGGCGGGCGGTGCGCTGAGCACGGCATTCACTGGCTGAGCAAGTCCCTTCGTTTCGTGCTGTCCCGGCGGCGCGCAGGAGGCCGGCGGGTGGCCGCCGGGTCGCGGGTATGTGACACGTCACAGAACACACGTGCGCCGGGGCCCTGATGTGTGGTCGACTATGCCTGCACCGGTGGAGGTGGTCGAGTGCCAGACCGACAACCCATCCCCCTCGGCGGCACCGTCCAAGCCATGGCCGAGCTGCCGCCGGAGGCGATCCTGCGCGCCTGCCCGGGAGGGTCCGCATCCGGCGGCTCCGTCCCGTCCGGGCCGGGGACCCGTCCAGGGGGAGCATCCCGTCCGCCCGGACAGCGTAGAGCCCGCGATCCGGTCTCCCCGGCGTGGGGCCGCCGCCGGGTCCTCCTGCTCAACGCCACTTTCGAGCCGCTGACCGCGGTGCCCATGCGGCGCGCGGTAGTGCTCGTGATGTGCGGCAAGGCGGAGGTCGTCCACGGCGATCCGGGCGGCGTGGAACTGCACGCCGCGAAGGTTTCGCTGCCCGTCCCCTCGGTGATCCGGCTCAGCACGTACGTGCGGGTGCCTTACCGAGCCCAGGTGCCGCTGACGCGGGCCGGGCTGATGCACCGGGACCGTTACCGCTGCGCGTACTGCGGCGGACGGGCCGAGACCATCGACCACGTGGTCCCGCGCAGCAAGGGCGGTCCGCACGCGTGGACCAACTGCGTCGCCTGCTGCGCCAAATGCAACCATCGCAAGGCCGACCGGCTCCTGTCGGAGATCGGCTGGCGGCTGCGGGTGGTGCCGCGGGCGCCGCACGGCCCGCACTGGCGGCTGCTGGCGCATTCGAAGGAAGCGGACCCGTTGTGGCGGCCGTACCTCGGATCGGCAGCTTAGCGGCCGGAGGCCGCTGAACGTCGGCGCCCCGGCTGCCTGAGCGGCGGCCGGGGCGAGCCGGGGGAGCTGCGCGACGTTGTCGCTGCTCGTCGAGTCCTGAGCGGTGTCTGGAGAGCCTGAGCGGTGTGCGGAGCATCCACGGGGCCCGCGGATGGCCGGGCCGGGCGCGGTGCGGTCAGGCGGCGAGGCTGTAGTCGGCCTGGCAGGTGACGCGGGTTCCCATGGTGACGCGGGTGCCCATGGTGACGCGGGTGCCGCAGGTGACGCGGGTGCCCATGGTGACGCGGGTGCCCATGGTGACGCGAGTTCCGCGGGTGACGCGAGTTCCGCGGGTGACGCGGGTGCCCATGGTGACGCGAGTTCCGCGGGTGACGCGGGTTCCCATCGTGACGCGGGTGCCGCGGGTGACGCGAGTGCCCATGGTGACGCGGGTGCCGCGGGTGACCCGGGTACCCATCGTGACGCGAGTGCCTGCCGTGACCCGGGTTCCGCGGGTCACTCGTGTGCCGCGCGTAACCCTGGTGCCGGACGTGACCCGCGTTCCGGGCACGAATTCGGTCTCGCTGAGTGACGGAATGGTCTCGGCGTTCGCCTGAGCGGGGGTCTGGACGCTCTGCATGAGGTGTCCTCCTGGGACCGGTGCGTAACGTGCTGGGGCGGGAGAACGAGGCGCAAGGCCCGTACAGGTGAAAAAGCTACGAGGATTTCAGAGCCTGGACAAGCCGACATCGGCCGTTGCGGCCGCCTGTACGGCGAGTTGCCATCTTTCGGCCCGGTGCCCTTCGCCCCAACGTGCCAGCGGCGACGGGCCAAGCGGCGGACGGCGCCTCCGCCGCGACGAGCGGTCGCCGTGGCCGTGGTGTCGTGCGGTGTCCGCGGAACGCATCCGATACGCTCACCGGCGTGAACGTTGTCGACACGATCCTGGTCTACGCGGTCATCCCCCTGGCCATCTACTTGGTGGTCGGTGCGATCACCCTGCGGAAGAAGTTCTCGGGGACGCCGCGGTACCGGCCTGGACAGCCGTGGGAGTACCCCGCGATGTGGTGGACCGCCAACCCGGACGGCGTCGGCGCCGGCCACGGGCCGGTCGCCGAGGTGAATGCGGCGCCCGAGGGCGCTTCGACGGCCGCAGGAGGCGCTCGTGGCAAGTGGTGAGCTGACCCATTCGGACGCCGGCGCGGTCGCGGTCGCGGACCTGCCTTTCGGCACGGTCGTGACCAACAGCGGGCGGGTTTCGGCGGCGAAGATGTACGAGCCGTCGGTTCCTGCCATGCCGTTCACCGTGCAGCAGCTGGCCCGGTTGGACGAGGCGCTGACGTTCGCGTCCCGGGAGACCGGGCTGGGCTTCAGCATCTACCTCGGAGACCTGGGCGAGGACACTCGTGCCGGCGCGGAGAAGCTGCACGCTTCCACCGACGACCCGTCCAACGCGGTGCTGCTGGCGGTTTCGCCGGCGCAGCGGGCGATCGAGATCGTGACCGGGGAGCGGGCGCATTCGCGGCTGCCGGACCGCGGCGCGAACCTGGCGGTCGCCAGCATGGTCGCCTCCTTCAAGGAAGGCGATCTCACCGGCGGGCTGGTCAACGCGTTGCGGATGTTGAGCGACCAGGCCGGGGCTTCGCCTCGGCATTGAGAATCGCGGTTTTTTGGGGCCGGTGCGCTGGATGCGCACCGGCCCCTTTTAGTTCCGGTAAGAAGCCGTGAAGGGCCCCTTCAGGGAATCTAAGTCCCTCAAGGGGCCCTTCACGGACTGGCGTGCGGGTCAGGCTTGGCTGTCGAAGTCGCGAGCAGCCAGCGCGCGGACGATGCCGGCGCGGCCTTCGGACACCAGCCGGCGCAGGGCGGCGGGGTGGTCGTCTCGCTCCAGCCATTCGTCCGAGGCCATCACGGTCGCCGGTTCGACCGCCCACGAGGGGTACAGGCCGATGGCGGTCGGCTGGGCCCGCTCGCTCGACCGGCGGGCCCACACCTCGTCGATGACCTCGAAGTAGCGGTTCACGTAGTCGCCAAGCAGGTGCTTCTGCCCAGGGTGGGAGAAGCCCGAGATGAGCGCGTCGCTGACGGCGTTCGGAATCTCGTCGTCGTAGATCGCGCGCTGCCAGGTTTCGGCCTTGGCCTCGGCGGTCGGCTGCAGGGCTCGCGAACGCTCCGCGTGGCGGCGGCCGGCGGCGGTGTCGTCGCGGGACAGTTCCGCGTCGATCTCCGCCGTGCCCGCCTTGCCGTGCGCGACCAGGGCGCGCAGCAGAGCCCAGCGCAGGTCGGTGTCCACCGTGAGGCCCTCGAGCGGCGCCGAGCCGTCCAGCCAGCCGGCGAGCACGGTCAGCTGCTCGTCGTCCAGGACACCGCCGGCCAGCGAGTTCACGAACGCCAACTGGTGGTCCGAACCCGGTTCGGCGGCCTGAGCCAGCTCCAGCAGCCGGCCGCTCAGCGCCGGCCAGCCTTCGGCGACTGCCCACTTCTGGTCGGCGTAGGAGTTCAGCGCGGTCTGGGCCTGCAGCAGCAGCCGCTGCACCACGCCGACCTCGCTTTCCGCGTGGACGCCGCGGGAGACCAGGGTGACGAAGTCACGGGCCTTCAGCTCGGCCTCGCGGGTCATCTCCCACGCGGCCGACCAGCACAGCGTGCGCGGCAGCGGATCGGTGATGTCGCCGATCCGGTCGACCAGCGTGGTCAGCGACGCCGGGTCCAGCCGCATCTTGCAGTAGGTCAGGTCGTCGTCGTTGACCAGCACCAGCTTGCCGGCCGGCTGGCCGACCAGGTCCGGCACCTCGGTGCGCTCGCCGTCCACGTCCAGCTCGACGCGGCGGATGCGGGCGATCTTGCCGTCCGCGTCCTCGTCGTACACGCCGATCGCCACGCGGTGCGTGCGCAATTCGCCGGCGCCTGGCTTCGCGCCGCTCTGCACGACCGCGAAGGAGGCGAAGGTGCCGTCCTTGGCGACCTCGTAGCGCGGGCTCAGCGAGTTCAGGCCGGTGGTCTCCAGCCACTGCGCGCTCCACCACGACAGGTCGCGGCCGGACGCTTCCTCCAGCGCGGCCAGCAGATCCGCCAGCGTCGCGTTGCCCCAGGCGTGCTTGCCGAAGTACACCCGCAGGCCGCTCAGGAAGTGCTCGATGCCCACATAGGACACCAGCTGCTTCAGGACGCTCGCGCCCTTCGCGTAGGTGATGCCGTCGAAGTTCACCTCGACCGCGTGCAGGTCGACGATGTCGGCCGCGATCGGGTGCGTCGAGGGCAGCTGGTCCTGGCGGTAGGCCCAGGACTTCTCGATGTTCGCGAAGCTGGTCCAGGCGTTCTTGTACTCGGTCGCCTCCGCTTGGGCGAGCACGCTGGCGAACGTCGCGAACGACTCGTTCAGCCACAGGTCGTCCCACCAGCGCATGGTGACCAGGTCGCCGAACCACATGTGCGCCATCTCGTGCAGCACCGTCTCGGCGCGCCGCTCGTAGGCGTAGCGGGTGACCCGGCTCCGGAAGACGTAGTCCTCCAGGAAGGTGACCGCGCCGGCGTTCTCCATCGCGCCCGCGTTGAACTCCGGCACGAACAGCTGGTCGTACTTGGAGAACGGGTACGGGGTGCCGAACTTCTCGTGGTAGAAGCCGAAGCCCTGCTTGGTCTCGGTGAACAGCCGCTCGGCGTCCATGTGCTCGGCGAGCGAGGCGCGGCAGTAGATGCCGAGCGGGATGGTGCGGTGCTCGTCGCGGAACTCGTCGCGCCACTCCGCGTACGGGCCGGCGATCAGCGCGACCAAGTAGGTGGAGAGGCGCTCGGACTCGAGGAACCGGGTGTGGCGCGCGCCGTCCTCGGTGTCCTCGGCGGTGTCGGCGATCGCGTTGGAAATGACCTTCCAGTCGCGCGGCGCGTGCACGGCCAAGCGGTAGACCGACTTCAGGTCCGGCTGGTCGAAGCAGGCGAACATCCGCTTCGCGTCGGCGGTCTCGAACTGGGTGTAGAGGTACACGCTGTCGTCGACCGGGTCGACGAAGCGGTGCAGTCCCTCACCGGTGTTCATGTAGCGGCAGTCCGCGGTGACGACCAGCTCGTTCTCCGCGGCCAGTCCGGGCAGCGCGATGCCCTTGTCCTCGGCATAGCCGCTGACGTCGAGCTCGACGCCGTTCAGCACGGCGGAGCGGACGCCTTCGGCGACCAAGTCGATCCACGACGCTTCGCCGGGACGGTTGCTGGTGAACCGCACCGTGGTGGCGGAGCGGAAGGTCTTCTCGCTCGGACGGCCGTTGCCGTCGGTGAGGTCCAGCTCGATGTCGTAGGACGACACGTCCAGCAGGCCGGAGCGCTGCTTGGCTTCTTCACGCGTCAGGTTGGGGGCGGGCACGGGCACCTCTGGTCTTCGGTTCCGGTTGGGACGTTGTCCAGCATCCAATCATGGTTCGCCCGCATGCGGCGACCAGGGAACAATGCGACGGGTCCGCGACGTTGCCCGCTGTGCGGGGGACGGCCCCGTCCCCCGGCGCGCGCCGGGGAGGAGAACTTCGCCTAGGAGCACCGGCAGATGACTGACGCGTCCCAGCCCACGAAGGTGGACTTCTACTTCGACCCGATCTGCCCGTTCGCGTGGATCGCGTCGCGGTGGATCCTCGAGGTCGAGCAGCACCGCGAGCTGGACCTGAACTTCCGGGTGATGAGCCTGTCCGTGCTGAACCAGGGCCGCGAGGACCTGCCCGAGCGGTACAAGGAACTGCTCGACTCCGGCTGGGCGCCGGTGCGGGTGGCGATCGCGCTCGAGCAGGCGCTGGGCCAGGAAGCGGTCCGGAACTACTACACCGAGTTCGGCACCCGCTACCACAAGCAGGGCAACAAGGACCGCGACCTGGTGATCAAGGAGGCGCTCGCTGCGATCGGCGCGCCGGCCGAGCTGGCCGAGGCGGGCTCGTCCACCGAGTACGACGACGCACTGAACAAGAGCCACCACGAGGGCATGGACCCGGTCGGCGAGGATGTCGGCACGCCGACGATCCACGTCAACGGAGTCGCCTTCTTCGGCCCGGTGCTCAGCTCGATCCCGCGCGGCGAGGACGCGCTCAAGCTGTTCGACGGCGCGGTCGCGATGGCCAGCTACCCGGACTTCTTCGAGCTGAAGCGCACCCGGACCGGCGACCTGAACTTCGACTGACGCATCGTGATGTTCAGGCCGGTTCCCCTCGGCCTGAACATCACGAGAAGCCCAGCGCCGCTTTGGTGACCTCCGCTGGATACGGTGCCGCGTCCAGTGCCTCCGCCAGCGCGGTCTTCGCTGTCTTGAGTTGGTGCAGGCGCAGCAGACCGTCGCGGTGCTTGCGGACGAACGCCTGGTCCACCGGGTCGCCGTGGCCGGGCACGATGATGCGCGGTTCGAGCGCGAGCAGCGCGTCCATCGCCAGCGCCCAGGCGTCCAGCGCGGTTTCGGCGGTGAACGAGTAGGCGGTGAATCCGTCCGGGCCGTGCTCCACGACGTCACCGGCGAAGACCACGGCCGCGTCGGGCACGTGCACGAGCAGGTCGTGGTCGGTGTGCGCCGGACCGGGATGCACGAACGCGACGGTCCGGCCGCCGAGGTCGAGCTCGGCGCGGTCGGTCACCAGCCGGTCCGGTGGCATGAGACCGGTGCGTTCCAGCGCGTCGGCGATCTCCGGTTTGCCGGCATTCCGGTAGTGGACGGCCCATTTCCGCTTGTCCGCCTCGCCGTTGCGCAGCATCTCCGGCAGGCAGCCGGCCTGCGCCCAGACGTCGCAGGGCAGGAACGGCATGGTGCCGAAGGCGTGGTCGAAGTGCGCGTGCGTGTAGACGACCGACCACGGCAGGCCGGTGAGCTCCCGCACCGCACCGGCGAGCTCGGCGCCCTGGTCGACGTCGCCGCGCGTGTCGATCACCAGGCAGCGCTCTTGGCCGAGCACCAGGCCGGTGGTGAGGTCGAGTTCCTCGTAGCGGCGCGCGAAAACGCCGTCGGCCACTTCGGTCCAGCGCATGCCGCCTCCAGGATCCCGTCCGCCAGCCTGGCCACGGTATCGCTGACGTCCTGCTGGGCAGCCAAGATCACGTCGTTCCGGTGCCCGGCCGCGGCCAGCTCGCGCCCAGAGGTGCAGGCGTGGAGTGCGGACGGGACGTCGGTGGCCGCGTAGGCGGCGGCGGCCAGTTCCGCCTCGGCCGACCGCACGCCGCGGAGCGCGCTGACGATCGCGCCCGCGCCGAGCTGATCCTCTGCGCACGGCCGTAGCGGGCCGAAGGTCGGGCCGTCGGTGATCAGGTCGACGCCCCAGCGTTCTCCCGCCGGAATGAGGCCGATCGGCCGTCCGGCGGCGATTTCCAGTGCTTTCGCCGCGGTCGCGGCTGCATTCCGCAGGCAACCGACCAGTACCTGCGCATTCGTTTCGGCCGCGGCCGCGCAGAGCGTCGCGCCGTTGGGGGAGGGGAGCGCGAGCAGGGTGCCGGACGGGATCTCCGTCACAGAAGACGGCCGAAGCGTCCAGGCGCCTTCACCGGCGAGCGCGGCTCCGGCGGCGCGGGCTTCGGCCGCGCCGCGTTCGTCCCGCCAGCGCAGCGGCCGCACCCGGCCGCCGCGCCCGATGACGAGATCCGTTGTGGTGCTGAAAGAAAGCACGTCGACGACGATCAGCACGGCGCACTCCCGGCCGAGGACCGAGACTCCTTCGCCGCCCCATTCGAGCCTTACGTCCGTCCCGCTTTGCGTTCCGACGTCCACCCCCCAGAGAATGCCGCGTCCGCGGCGGAGTGGCACACTCCCGCTGTGCGTGTCTACTTGGGATCCGACCATGCCGGTTTCGAGCTGAAGAACCACCTTGTGCGCCACCTCGGCGAACAGGGCCACGAGGTGACCGACATCGGGCCGTTCGTCTACGACGCGGCCGACGACTACCCGGCGTTCTGCGTCGAGACCGCGCGCCGGGTGGCCGCCGACGAAGGCAGCCTCGGCATCGTGATCGGCGGTTCGGGCAACGGCGAGCAGATCGCCGCGAACAAGGTGCCGGGCATCCGCGCCGGGCTCGGCTGGAGCGTCGAGACCGCGGAGCTGACCCGCCAGCACAACCACGCCCAGGTGCTCGGTGTCGGCGCCCGGATGCACACCGAGGCGCAGGCGGCGGAGATCGTCGACGCGTTCCTGGCCGCCGAGCCGGATCCGGCCGAGCGGCACGTGCGGCGCGTCCAGCAGCTGCTCGACTTCGAGAGCACCGGCGTCCCGCCGGCCCTGCCGGGGGCCTGATGCCCGAGGGGCACACGCTCCATCGGCTGGCCCGTCTCCACCAGCGCCGATATGCCGGCGGACCGGTCGCGGTCAGCAGTCCGCAAGGCCGGTTCGCCGCCGAGGCGGGCAAACTCGACGGGCAGGTGCTGAAGTCCGCGGAAGCGTACGGCAAGCACCTGTTCCACGACTACGGTCCATTGGGGACGGTGCACGTCCACTTGGGCCTGTACGGCACCTTCGCGGAAGCGCCGCTGCCCGAATCCGAGCCGGTGGGCCAGGTCCGGATGCGCCTGTCCGGCAAGACGCACTGGACCGACCTCCGCGGCCCGACCCGGTGCGAGCTGCTCGACCCGGCCGAGGTGGACGCGATCAAGGCCAGGCTGGGCCCGGATCCGCTGCGCCGGGACGCGAAGCCGGAACGGGCGTGGGAGCGGATCTCGCGGTCGCGGACCACGATCGCGGCGTTGCTGATGGACCAGACGGTGCTGGCCGGGGTAGGGAACGTCTACCGGGCGGAAGTGCTTTTCCGGCACGGGATTTCGCCGATGGTGCCGGGCCGGGACCTGGACCGCGCGGTATGGGATGACATCTGGGCGGACCTGGTCCGGCTGATGCGCGACGGCGTGCGGGCCGGCCGGATCGACACGGTCGCGCCGGAGCACCTGCCCGAGGCGATGGGGCGGGCGCCGCGAGAGGACCGGCACGGGGGCGAGGTTTACGTCTACCGGCGGGCCGGGATGCCGTGTTTGATCTGCGGGACGCCGGTGGCGCACCGGGAGCTGGTGTCGCGGAACCTGTACTGGTGTCCGGGGTGCCAGCCGGCGTGACGCCGAGCCCGCCGGAGCGGAGCGCGCCTCCGGCGGTCGGTGAAGGGAACCTTGAGGGACTCTGAGTCCGTGATGGTTCCCTTCACGGACTCATCCGGCCGGGCAGGCGCTTGGCCAGCCGGGGTGCCGCACCGCACCGCCGGACACGAGCACGGGCCCGCGGCGGATGCTGCGGGCCCGTGCTCGTGTCCGGTCAGAAGTCGAAGCCGCCGCCATCGAAGCCGCCGCCATCGAACCCGCCGGCGTCGGCGGAATCGCCCGAGCCGTCCATTCCGCCCGCGTCCAGGGCGTCCGCCTGGCCCGCGTCGTACCCGGATTCCCACGCCGACGCGCTGGCGATGCCGCCCATGCCGGAGAACATCGCGCTGAACAGGACCATCGACCCGAGGCCCCACGCACCGGCCACGAGCGCCGGCTTCCACCACGGCTCGCTGTACCAGCCCTGCGGCACCGGACGGCCCGCGACGCGACCACCGGGGTAGTAGTACGGCGTTTCCTGGCCCGGGTCGGGCGAAGCGGCGTAGCGCTGGCCCTCGACGTCCACCTCCCGGTGTTCGGTGACCTTTCCGGCGCGTTCGCGCTCGGCGTCGTCCGGCAGCGCCGGGCCGGGGTCCATGCCCATCGCGACACGCGCGGCGCGCACGTAGTACAGGCCCTCGACAGCGGTTTCCTTCACCAGCCGCGCCTGCTCGACCGTCTTGGCCTGCTCCAGCTGCGAACCGGCGGCGTTGTAGCGCTCGCTCGCGTCCGCCATCGCCTGTTGCGACGCAGTGTCGTTGCCGGTGATGTTCAGGACCTGGCCGCCGAGGCGCTCGACCAGGCGGCGCGCGTCGGCTTTGGCGTCGTCGAGCTGGCGCTGTTTGGCGGCGGCCTGCGACCGCACCAGGAACAGCCCGCCTCCGACGATCACGACGACCAGCACGATCAGCAGGATCGCGGTGCCCATGGATACTCCGTCTGTCGATCTGGGGCGACGGCGTGCTGCCGTCTCTGAAACGGACAACGCGGGCGCCCTGCCAAGAGTTCCCCGATCGGCCGGTGGCCGACAAAACTAGAACACGTTATAGTCCGGCGCATGAGGTTCTCCCTGTCGATCGCGATGAACCCGCTCGGCCAGCTGGCCGGGCTCGCCCAGGCCGCCGAGGAGGCCGGATTCTCCTCGGTCGTGCTGCCGGACTCGCTCTTCTACTCGGAAAAAGTGTCCGCCGACTATCCCTACACCCCGGACGGCAGCCGCTTCTGGGACGAGGAGACGCCCTGGGTGGACCCGCTGGTCGCGACCGCGTCGATGGGCGCGGTGACCGAGCGGATCCGGTTCTACACCTCGGTGCTGAAACTCGGCTCGCGCAACCCCGTCCTGCTCGCCCGCCAGGTCAATTCGGTCGCCGCGCTCACCGGCGGGCGGTTCGGGCTCGGGCTCGGGATCGGCTGGTCGCCGGAGGAATTCGAGTGGTGCGGCGCGCCGTATGAGCGGCGCGGCAAACGCTTCGACGAGGCGATCGAGGTGCTGCGGCTGATCCTCGACGGCGGCATGGTCGAGTACCACGGCGAATTCTTCGACTTCGACAAGCTGCGGATGAGCCCGACGCCGCCGTCGCGCGTGCCGTTCTACATCGGCGGCCACACCGAGGTCGCGCTGCGCCGGGCGGCGCGGGTGGCGGACGGCTGGTCGTCGGCGATGATGACGCTGGACCAGCTCCGCGAAACCATCGGCAGGCTCAAGACGCTGCTCGCCGAGCAGGGCCGGGCCGGCGATCCGTTCGAATACCAGGCGGTGTGCGTCGACCGGTTCGGGCTTGACGGGTTCCGCGAGCAGGCCGAGGCGGGCGTCACGGACGCGATCACCATGCCGTGGGTGTTCGAAGGGCTCGGGTTCGGGGCGGAGCTCGGCCCGAAGATCGACGCGATCCGCAAGTTCGGCGACGAGGTCATCGCGAAAATCGAGGAGTGACATGGGAGTCGAGGTCAGCTGGGATCCGGCGGAGGAGCAGCCCCCGGCGCGCCAGGCCGCGTACAGGTCGATGACGGCGGTGACCGCCGGCGACAAGGACGGCTGGCTCGCGCTGTTCGCGCCGGACGCGGTGGTCGAGGACCCGGTCGGGCCGTCGATGTTCGACGAGACCGGTGCCGGGCACCACGGCCCGGACGGCATCTCCGCGTTCTGGGACAAGACGATCGGGAACGTCGAGAAGTTCGAGTTCGTGATCCGGGACTCGCACGCGGCCGGTTCCGAGGTGGCGAACGTAGGCACCATCACCACGTTCCTGCCCGGCGGGTACCGCGTCGACACCGACGGAGTGTTCGTCTACCGGGTGAACGACGCGGGGCTGATCGTGTCGATGCGGGCGTTCTGGGAAACCGAACGGGCGATGGCGACGGCCCGGCAGGTTTAGCGGTCAGCTCGCACCGGCGCGGGCGGCCGGGGTTGGAAAGGCAACGCGTTCAGGCGTTGTCCAGACGCAGCAACGTGTTCAGCAGGGTGCTGCCGGGCAGTCCTTCGTCGCCGAAGATCCGGTGCTGCACCTCGACGGCGAGCGGCATCGCGGCGCGCAAGACAGCCGCGCCGGCGTTGGTGACCTCGACGCGGTTGGCCCGGTCGCCTTCGGTGCGGCGGGCGCGCGCCACGAAACCCTTGCCTTCGAGCGTTTTGAGCAGCTGCGACACCTGTATCGGGTGGACGTCGCCCGCCGCGGCCAGTCCGGACTGGGTGACCGGGCCGCCGGTGCGGTTCAGCCAGCCGGCCAGCGCGAGCGTCTGGAACTGCAGGTGGGTCAGGTCCAGCGGGGCGAGCGCCTGGTCGATCTCGCGGACGTAGCGGTGCACGACTCGCCACATCACGAAGCCGACCGCGTTCTCCGGCGCGCCGAGCGCGGCGGAGGCGAAAAGCTCGGCCAGGGCGTCCTTGTCCATCGGGATGCATGGTAGCCCGGCGACCGCTGCCGCTGGTCCGAACACTTCTAGCAGCGGCGGCTGGTCCGTGAAGGGCCCCTTGAGGGAATCTGATTCCCTCAAGGACCCCTTCACGGACCGAGCGGGCCGCAGCGAAGGCGCGGCGGCGGATGCGAAGCTCGCCAAAGCGGGCGCAGGCCGGGTGCTAACCGCGATCGTGTCCTAAATAGATGGTTTTGGACCAGGTGTAGAAGTCGGCTGCGGCCGGGCCCTGTTCGCGGAACGTGTTCGACGAAGAGTCCTTGACACCGCCGAACGGAACGTTCAGGTCGAGTCCGGTGGTCGGGCGGTTGACCTTCACCACGCCGGCTTCGGCGTGCTCGGCGAAGTGGTGCGCCAGGGCCAGATCCCGCGTGCACAGGCCGGCGGTGAGGCCGTAGCTGGAGTCGTTGACCAGTGCCAATCCCTCGTCGTAGCCGTCGGCCGGGATGACCGCGACGACCGGTCCGAACACCTCGTGGCGCGCGACGTCGTGCTCGTGGTCCACGTCGGTGAGCACCGTCGCGGGCAGGAACGGGCCGTCGGCTGTGCCGCCGGTGGCGATCGTGGCGCCTTGTTCCCGTGCCCGGCCGATCGCGGCCAGGTCCGCGGACAGCTGGTCCGAGCTGACCACCGGCCCCATCACGGCGTCGTCTTCGAGCCCGTCGCCGGGAGAGAACCGTTCTGCTTCCTTGACCAGCGCCGCGACGAATTCGTCGCGGATGCCCGGGGTGCAGTAGACCCGCGAAGTCGCCGTGCACGCCTGGCCGGTGAGCCCGAACGCGCCCGCCGCGACCGTCCGGGCCGCGACAGCCGGATCGGCGTCGTCGAGTACCAGGTACGCGTTCTTCCCGCCCATTTCGAGCTGGACGCGCGCCCGCCGGGCGGACAGCGTCCGGTGCAGCCGCAACCCGACCTCGGTCGACCCGGTGAAGGACACCGCACGGACTCGTTCGTCGGCGGCGAGCGCGGCGCCGAGCACGGAACCCTTGCCGTGCACGACGTTCAGCACTCCGGCCGGCAGCCCGGACTCCACCAGCGCGGCCGCCAAGTGGGTGGCCGACGCGGGGGTCAGCTCGGCTGGCTTGAGCACCACGGTGTTGCCGCTGACCAGCGCCGGGGCGAGCTTCCACGCCGGGATGGCGATCGGGAAGTTCCACGGCGTGATCAGCCCGACCACGCCGAGCGGCTCGGGCCGGGTGAACACGCTGGTGCCCGGCGTACCGCTGGGGAACACGCCACCGGTGCGCTGCCAGCCGTGCGAACCGAAGTACCGCAGGACGTCGATGGCCCGGCGCACCTCGCCGCGTGCCTCGGCCAGCGTCTTTCCCTCCTCCCGCACCAGGTCGGCGGCGACCGTCTCGTGCCGCGAACGCAGCAGGTCGGCGGCGTCGAGGAGAATCGCGCCGCGAGCCGGGGCCGGAGTGGCCGCCCAGGCACGCCGCGCGTGCTCCGCCGCGGACAGTGCGGCGTCCACAGTGGACTTGTCGCCGGCGGGCGCGCGGACGGCGACTTCGCCGGGGCGTGCCGGATTGTGCCGTTCCCGGACCGGGTCGCCGGTCCACTCGCCGCCGACGAGGTGCTGCACCGTGGTGGTCATGAGGCTCCTTCGCGGACAGTCACAGGGTCGGCACCAGGCCGCCGTCACAGCGGATCGCGGTGCCGGTGAGGTAGGACGCAGGCGCGCCGCACAGGAACGCAGCCGTCGAGCCGAACTCCGCCGGGTCGCCGTAGCGGCCCGCCGGGATGGTCGCGAGCGCGGCTTGGCGGACGCTTTCGGAGCTCCGGCCGCTCCGTTCGGCGTTGGCCCGGTCGAGCGCCGCGACCCGATCGGTCGCGATCCGCCCGGGCAGCAGCAAGTTGACGGTTACGCCGTCGGCGGCGACCTCGCTCGCGAGGGTCTTCAGGTACCCGGCCAGCGCGGCCCGGCCCAGGTTGGACAGGGCGAGGTTCGGGATCGGCGCTTCGATCCCGCTCGAACCGACCGCGAGGATCCGGCCCCAGCCCCGCTCGCGCATGCCCGGCAGCAGCGCCGACACCAGGCGCACGTGCGGCCGGACCAGCGACGCGAGGGCGAGGTCCGCGTCGGCGACCGTGGTGTCGGCCGCGGTGCCTGGCTTCGGTCCCGGCCCGTTGAGCACCAGCACGTCGACCGAGCCGAATTCGGCGAGGGCCGCGTCGACGAGCTGTTGCGGCCCTTCCTCGGCGGTCAGGTCGACCTCGACCGCGATCGCGCCGGGCAGCTCCGCCGCGACGGCGCGGGCTCGTTCGCCGCGCCGCCCGCTGACCGCGACCCGGACGCCCTCGGCAGCCAGGGCACGAGCAACCGCCTCGCCGAGCCCGCCGGTCGACGCGCAGACCACCGCGGTACGGCCGGCCAGTCCCAGATCCATTACGCAACCTCCGTCATCGTCGAGACCGCGGTGACGTGCCGGTGCAGCTGCTCGCGCAGCGCTTCGGGCAACGACGCCGCGGGCGGGCGCACGCCCGCGTCCAGGATGAGGCCGCGCCGGCGAAGGCACTCTTTGCGGACGGCCAGCGCCACGGTCGCTTGCTGCTCGAAGTTCACCAGCGGCAGGTACGGCAGGAACGCTTCCCTGGCCGCGGCATACCCGCCCGCCTGCCATGCTTCGACGCACGCGAGCAGTCCCTCGGGAAACGAGAACCCGGTCATGGCGCCGGCCGCGCCCGCGGCGAGTTCGTCCAACAGCCCGAGCCCGCCGAGCCCACCGAACACTGGGACGTCGAGACTTTCGGTGAGGGTCGCGATCGCGGTGGTCGTCGGCGGGGCTTCGGCTTTCACCGCGACCACGCCGGGCGTCGCGGCCAGCGCGGCGGCCAGCGCGGCGGGCGCGATCCGGACCCCGGAGACGAGCGGGTAGTCCTGCACGACGAGCCCGGCCCCGGTCGCCTCGTGCACGTCGGCGAGATGCCGGGACAGCACGTGCGGATCGCCGGAATTGACCTGCACCATCGCCCCGGCCAGCCGCGACCCGGCGAGTTCCGCGGCGAGCGCGACCTCCTCGATCACCGGCGCCGTGGAGAGCCCGGTCGCGCCGACGACCACCGGGAGATCGACGCTGTCGAGCACGGTCTCCAAAACCGCGCGCCGATCGGCGGTGTCGAGTCGAGCCGCTTCTCCGAACACGCCGAGCACGGTCAGCCCGGCGACCCCGAGCGAGGCGTAGTGCTCCACGAGCCGCGCCAAGCTCGGTTCGTCGACGTCCAGGGCGGAACCGGTGAACGGGGTCGCTACGACGCCCCACACTCCGGGTGCCAGCATCGGCGTCACCGCCCCGGCCACACGGGCGGTCGCTTCTCCTGGAACGCCCGGACGCCCTCGGCACTGTCCTCGCTGTCGAGCGCGGACATCAGCGCCGGAAGCCGTGCCGCCCAGGCTTCCCGGGCGCTCAGCTGTCCGGTCCGCTGCACGATCTGCTTGATCGCGCGCAGCGACGTCGGCGCGCACGCCAAGACGTCCGCGACCCACCGGTCCACCACCGAGTCCAGTTCGCCGGCCGGAGCCACCTCGTTGACCAGCCCCATCCCGTGCAGTTCGGCGGCACCGGCCCGGCGGCCGGTCAGCAGCAGCCCCATCGCCTGGGTGTGCGGGAGCCGGCGCACCAGCTGCGCGATCCCGCCGCCGAGCGGGAGCCGCCCGACCCGCGGCTCGGTCAGCCCGAACTGCGCGTGCTCGGCCGCGATCACGATGTCGCAGCCCAGCACCATTTCCATCCCGCCGCCGAGCGCGTAGCCGTTGACCCGTGCGATCACCGGCACGTCGAGCGTCGTGCGCAGGCACAGGCCGCCGAACCCGGTTTCCGGTTCGTCCGCCCAGAACTGCAGCCCGGTCTTCTCGATCGCGTTCGCCGACATGTCGGCGCCGACGCAGAACGCGCGTTCCCCGGCTCCGGTCAGGACGACGACGCGCACCTGCGGGTCACGCTCGATCGCTTCCCAGATCTCGCACAACCGCCGCTGCGTCTCCGGTGCGACGGCGTTGAGCACCTGGGGCCGGTCGATCGTCACTCGGGCGACGTGCTTGTCGACCTCGAACCGCACCTCTTCGCTCACCGAAGCACCCCCGCGGCCTTGAGCGCGGCGATGCGTTCGGCGTCGTAGCCGTGCTCGGCCAGCACTTCCTCGTTGTGCTCGCCCAGCCGCGGCGGCACCCGCCGGACTTGCGCGGGAGTCTCGGACAGCCGGATCGGCGCGGCCAGCGCTCGCACCCTGCCCGCGGTCGGATGCTCCATTTCCAGCACCATCCGGTTCACCGCGGTCTGTTCGTCCTCGAGCGCCTCGGCGAGGCTGCGCACCGGGGCGCACAGGATGTCCTGTTCCTCCAGCCGTTTCACCCAGTATTCGGTGGTATTCCCGGCGAACCGCTCGCGGAAGATCCGCTGCAGTTCCGGTTTGTGCTCGAACTGCAGCTCCAGCGTCGAGTACTCCGGCCGAGCCGACAGGTCCTCGGGAAGTTCGAGCGCGGTGCTGATGTCGCGCAACGGATTCTCCTTGAACGCGCCGACCATGCACACCGCTCCGTCGGCCGTCGGGAACACGCCGGACAGCGGCATCGCCGCCCAGTTCACCTCGCGGCCGCGGTTGAGCTGCATGCAGGCTTCCTGCATCTGCATGTGGAGCATCGAGTCGTACATCGTCACCTCGACCTTCTGCCCCTCGCCGGTGCGAGCCCGGCTCACCAGCGCCAGCAGCACGCCCTGCAGCAAGTGCATCCCGGTGGTGTAGTCGCACAACGTGGTCGGGTACACCGAGAGCGGCACGTCCTCGGACGCGCGCCGCCACATCACGCCGGAGTACGCCTGCGCGATCACATCCTGCCCGCCCTTGTGCCGGTACGGGCCCTCTTCGCCGAACCCGGTGCCGGACGCCCAGATCAGCCCCGGGTTGCGGCGGCGGCATGCCTCGTAGCCGAATCCGATCCGTTCCATCACTCCGGAGCGGAAGTTGCTCACCACCACGTCCGCCCCGGCGATCAGGTCGCCGACGATCCGCCTGCCCTCCTCGGTGCGGGTGTCGATCGACACGCTGCGCTTGTTCCGGTTGATGGACAGGAAAATCGGGTTGTCCGGCCCGTCCGGGTCCGGAATGGACGACCGCGACAGGTCGCCCGCGCCGGGACGCTCGATCTTGACGACGTCGGCGCCGTAGTCGCCGAGCAGCTGCGTGCAGCTCGGCCCCAGGTAGACCTGGGTGAAATCGACGACGGTGATCCCGTCGAGCGGCAGCGCGGCGTTCATGCGACCTCCAGTTCCACGGTGGCGTTCGGGGCGGGCACGTCGCCCGGATCGGCGCCCTGGGCGCGCATCCCGGCCTGGATCAGCGCGGGATCGACCTCGCGCACGGTCTGCCCGCGGTCGGCGGCGATTCCGGCGGCGACGCCGGCGGCTTGGCCCATCGCCATGCACGGCGGGATCTCGCGCGAGATCCGCTGCGCCTCCGGCGTGGCCGAATAGTGCCGCCCGGCGACCAGCAGCTGGTCGACGTCGCGGGGGAGCAGCGCCCGGTAGGGGGTGTAGTAGTCGCGGCCGCGGGCGACCGAATCGGCGAAGTGCCGCCGCTGCGTGATGTCGTCCTTCGTCACCACGTATTCGCCGCGCAGCAACCGGGTCTGGCGCACTCCGATCTGTTCGGCCACGTCGAGCAGGTAGCAGCCGCCGAACCCGGGCAGCTCGGCGCGCACGTACTCGATCGCCGCGGAGATCCTTTCCCGGGCGTCGAATTCGGCCGCGGTGAGCGATTCCGGGTCCGCGCCGTCGTAGCCGGTCAGGTGCGGGCAGTTGCACCACACCACCCCGGGCACCGGGGTCTTGAGCCACCACAGTTCCCACGCGCCGCCGAGCATCCGCTTCACCTTGCGGTTGATCGCCCTGGCGGCGCGGGGGTTGTCCTGTTCGAACTGCTGCGCTGCCTCGGTGTCCACCCCGCCGAGCCGGAATACGAGCGTGACCAGATAACTGTCGTGGGCGTAGGACGCGCCGGCCCGGGACGCGACGTCGATGTCGCCGGTCGTGTCGATCACGATGTCGCCGAGCACCGCCTGCGGCCCGGATTTCGTTTCGCATACGACGCCGCGCATCCGGCCGTCCTCGACCACCGGACGGGAGAACCAGCTGTGCAGCCGCAGATGCACGCCCGCCTCGCGGACCAGGTCGTTCGACACCCGCTTCCAGCCGTCCGGATCGAAGGCGACGGCGTAGCAGATCGGCTTGGGGCTGGCGTGCGAGTGGAAGTCGAACGCGCCCCACCGTCCCCACCGCCGCCACATCTCCGGGGACGAGATCCGGTCCGGCTCGGGCGGGTACACCGCGAGCCCGATCCGCTGCAACCGGTCGACGTACTCGGCGACGATGCCTCGGACCGACACCTCGCTGCCGTTGCACATGTCGTCCAGCACCAGCACCATGCCGCCGGACGCCAGCCCGCCCAGCGCCGCGTAGCGCTCGAGCAGGGTCACCGAGGCCCCGGCGCGGGCCGCGGACACCGCGGCGCTGACGCCGGCCGGTCCGCCGCCGACCACCACTACGTCGCTGCGCCGCACAACGGGTGCGTCGAGATTCGATAGGGACACTGCGAGGTCCATCAGCACTCCTCACTCGCCTGCGTAGATTCCGGTGCGGCGCCGGGCCGCGAGATAAAGGGCCACGCTGATCAGGCACAGCGCGGCGGTGTAGGCGGGGAACATCCAGGCCGAGCCGTAGCGGCCGAGCCACACGAGCAGGTACGACGCCGTCCCGCCGAACAGCGCGACCCCGATGCCGTACCCGAGCCCGACGCCGGTCGCCCGGCACGGAGCGGGCAGCAGCGACGTGCTGACGACGTTGTAGAGCGTCATGTTCAGCACCAGCACCAGGCCGCCGCCGAGCAGCACCGCGCTGAAACCGCCGAGTCCGGGCCCCGCGTACAGCAGCATCAGGAACACCGCCGGGACGGCGAGCAGCCGGGTCGCGACGAAGGTACGGGACAGTTTCCTGCGGTCGGCCAGCGCGCCGGTCAGGAGCGAGCCGACCACCAGGACTACTCCGAGCAGCGTGGTGATGGCGAAAACGGAGGTCGCGTTTTCCTTGTAGGTACTGCGGGCGAGCGTCGGCAGGCCGACGTTCCAGGCGTAGTTGTAGGCTTGCGCCGCGCCGACGACGAAGATCATCGCGAGCAGCGCCAGCCAGTGCTTGCCGATCCCGCGCCACACCTCGCGGCTGCTCTCCGCCGGCCGTTGCCCGGCGGCGGACGGGTGCAGGCTTTCCGGCAGCTGGCGTCGCATGTAGACGATCACGATCCCCAGCACGGCGCCGAAAGCCATCGGCACCCGCCAGCCCCACGACTGCATCGCGGCGCTGCCGACCACGGCGCTGGTGAGAAAACTGATCAGCGAGGCGCCGAGGATGCCGAGGTTCACGAAGAGGCTCATGATCCCGGCGGCCCGGCCTTCCCGTCCTTTCGCGGTGAGTTCGACGGCGTACGCGGTCGCGAGCGGACCTTCGACGCCGGTGGAGATTCCTTGCACGACGCGGCAGAGCAGGAGGATCACTCCCGACCACACGCCGAGGCTGGCGTAGCCGGGGACGGCGGCGATCACGAGCGTCGCGAGCGCCATCGCGGCGACCGAGCCGAGCATCACCCGGCGGCGGCCGAAGCGGTCGGCGACGAGGCCGAGCACCACGCCGCCGAGCGGACGGAACAGGAAACCGACGGCGAACACCGCGAGCGCGCTGAGCGTCGCCGCGACCGGATCGTGGTTGGGGAAGAACTGCGGTCCGACGAAGGCCGAGAGCAGGCCGAAGATCTGCCAGTCGTACCACTCGAGGGTGCCGCCGAGGCCCAGTGCGACCAGCGGGCGCCGGGCGGCGAGGGAACGGGTTTGCCGGTGGGGTTCGGTGGAGGTGGAGGCCATGGTTTCCGCCTTAGGGGAAAGCGGTCTGCGCAGAGGGTCTGCCCCGAGGGCAGGACAAGGGAAGCCGCCGGGCGGACAGGCCGGACGACCGCGCGGCGGGCAGGACGGCCCGTCGCGTGCTCAGAGTGCGGTGGTCACCAGGTAGGCGGGGTGATCACCCAGACGGCGACGCACGTTTCGTCGCCGGAGTTCACGTACCAATGCGGGATGGTCGACGCGTACCGGATCGAATCGCCGGCTTCCAGGTGGTGCCGGACGCCGTCGAGGTACACGTCTTTGGCTCCGGAGAGGATGAGACCGAATTCCTCGCCGTTGTGCCGGTAGGGGGTTTCGCTGCTGTCGTAGCCGGGCGGGGTTTCCACCCAGGTGGCCTCGAGCGCTCCGTTGAGGTCGGGAGTGAGCAGTTCGTAGCTGCCCCCGTCGGCGAGCCCGTGCCCGTCGATCCGGCGCCGCTCGTGCTTGCGCACGACCGGGGCGCGATGCCCGTCCTCCTCGATCAGCTGGGCGATGGAGATGCCCAGCCCGTGTGCGATCTGCACCAGCGTGGAGAAGGACGGATTCGCCTTGCCGCGTTCGACCTGGCTCACGATTCCGGTGGACACGCCCGACACCTCGCCGAGCCGTTCGACGGTGAGCCCGCGTTCCTTGCGCAGAGCCCGGATTTTTCCGCCGATGACGTGCAGCATGGAAGCGCCGGGGGTGCCGTCCGCCTCGCTCGCTGCCGTCATGGCCTCGCTCCCGATCTTCACTGAATCGCTGGTGTTGTTCAGCATAGTGTTGGTTTTCAGTGAGTCAAGGGTCGTCTTCATTTTCCTGAAATCTGCGGCCGTCGGTGATCATCCGAAGCTCAGCGGTGCGACGCTGAGGAACAGACGGCGCGCGAGATCGCCGAAGCGGCGGAGAACGCGCCCGGATCGGAGAGCGCGAGGCCGAGCATCGTCGGGAACTGGACGGCTTCCTGGATCACGCGCACCCGGAACCCGGCGCGCAGGCACAGCGGTGCGATGTGGTCGTCCAGCCGGGGCACCCAGGTGGGCCGGTAAGGCAAGAAACGGCAACCCGGCGACCGCGACGGTTTCCTGGCCCGCCAGCGGATGCGCCTCGGCCACCGCGACGATCCGCGCGCTGTCGTCCCGCTCTTCGCGATCTCCACCGCTGGTCTTCGCGGTCTCACCGGGTAGATCGTCCATTGTGGAATGGCTCTGCCCGACCGAGCTGTTGCCGACCGAGGTGCGCGCAAGCAGCTGCCTCGCTGGCGGCTGTGCCGCTATTTCGCGTCGTGGGCGAGGATCTGCTCACGGAGGATGTCCGCGTGCCCGCAGTGCTGGGCCAGTTCGCGCAGCAGGTGCAGGTAGACCCACCGCAGCGGCAATGGCCCGCGCCGGTTGCCGGTGAGCAGGTCGTCGAGGTCCAGCGCCGCGGCGGCCCGCCGGGACGCCTCGCACGCCTCCCGGTGCGCACGCTGAACGGACTCGACGGTGTCCTCGTCGGCGAGGAGGAACGAGTCGCCCGCGTCGTCCGGCAGCCCCAGTTCGGCGCGGGAGCGGCCGGTCACCGCCTCGTCGAACCAGACCTTCTCCACGAACGTGGCGTGTTTGACCAGCCCGAGCAGGGTGGTCCGGGACGGCACGAGCGACCGGCGGGCCTGCTCTTCGGTGAGCCCGTCGAGACACCGCTGAAGCGCTTCGCGGTGCTCGTCGGCGAACGTTTCGATCTGGTCCCGCAGGGGGCTGCCGATCACGGATTCCGTGGACATGCGGCCAGCTTGCCGCACGGCGGCCGGGCGGATCCGCGGGGTTCTTCTTCGCCGCGAAGCGGTGCCGCGGAGTCCTCAATGGATGGTCGCTCGCCGGGCTGCCCGGCTGCCCCGCTCCGTCCGCCGGGATACTGGCCCCGGAGACCGGCTGGCGGCGGAAGGGGCTCGAGCGTGCCGAGGAGCGGATCCACTGTGCGGAGGCGGACGCGGCGGAAACCCGGTGCGGCGCCCGATTCCGGACGGAACGGGTGAACCGCCGCCGAATGCCCCGGTTGCCCCGGCTGCCCCGGCGGCCGGCCACGACCGAGGACGAGCAGATCGGCTTCAACGGCGCGTTCGCGGCGGCGCTGACCCGCGCGATCGGGTCGATGCCCGCGCTGTACGCGGTCCTGGTGATCGTCGCCGGGTGGATGGCGCTGGCGACCTGGGGCCCGCTGCGCGCGGCCGACCCGTACCCGTTCGCGTTCCTGCTGTTCCTGGACAACGTGGTGCAGCTGGTGCTGTGCCTGGTGATCCTGGTCGGCCAGCGGGTGCTGGGCGGCGCGGCGGACAAACGGTCGGTGCAGACCTACGAGAACGCCGAGGCGGTCTTCGAGCAGATCGCGGACCTGCAGCGGCACCTCGACGAGCACGACCGGGCGCTCAGCCGCGGCGTCAGCCTGCTGGAGACGAGCCAGCACCCGTGGATCGAGCAGCACCGGGTGCAGCGCCCGCCGCAGGCGCTCGACCACGCGGTGAGCGTCAACGGCCGGATCGCGGCGTGGCTGACCGAGCGGCTCGGCAGCATGTGGGCGTTCTACCTGGCGGCTGGCACCCAGGTGGCGTGGATCGGCCTGGCCGCGCTCGGCGTGCAGACGCTGGACCCCTACCCGTTCGCGTTCATGACCTTCCTGTCCACGCTGGTCCAGCTCATCTTCATGATCGTCATCATGGTCGGGCAGGGGGTGCTGGGCCAGGCCGGCGACCGGCGGTCCGAGCAGACCTACCTCAACGGCGAGGCGATCCTGCACGAGTGCCGCCGGATGAAGGCGCGCCTCGTCGCGCAGGACCGGCTGATCGAGGACCTCAGCCGCTACACCCGCGGCGAGCTCATCGAGGACCTCGCGCGGGCTCTGCACGATGCCGAGGGCCAGGCTGGCAACGGTGTCGTCCGGCAGGCAGGCAACTGGGTCCGCGGCCGCCGCCGGTGGGATCAGTCGCCGGAGGAGCACAAGACCGGCGCCCGCGCGCAGGCGCGGCAGCTCGGCGAGACCCTGGCGGCGGTCGGCTGCGTGATGGTGCCGGCCTTCGATCCCACGCTCACCGTGGCGTTCGACGATTCCGAGGTGCTGCTGCTGGCCCAGCGGGAGCACGACCGGTGGCGGGCCGAGCAGCCGGGCGCCGAGCATCCGGACCTGGTCGGCTGGGAAGCGCTGCCGGAACCGGCGCAGGCGCGGAAGCTGCACGTCGCGCGCAGCATTCCGGGCCTGGTGGCGAGCGTCGGCATGCAGGTGATCCGAGACGGGCGGGCGCGCGACGGAGCGGGGGAGGACGACTTCACCGCCGCCGAGTGGGAGGTCCTGCAGCGGGCGATGATGGCCTCGGGCGTCCTCGTCGGGCTCGCGGTGGGCGGGCTCGACTCGGACGAGATGTTCGCGCTGATCAAGACCTTGCGGGAGGCGAGCGTCGCGCATCCCCGGCGGTTCATCCGGGAAGCGGCCGCGACGTCGGCGTTCGACACCGGGCTGCGGCCGGGCGTCAAGTACGCCGGCTACCTGCCGTTCGCGGAGAAGACGATCCGGGAGGCGACCGCGATCGTGGCCCGGACCGCGCCGGCCGAGCTGCCGGATTTCCGGGAGTTCCTGGTCGAAATCGCCACCGTCGTCGCCGAAGTGAACCAGGAAGGCGGATTCCTCGGGGTCGGCGCTCAGCGGCGGACGCCGAAGGAAGTCGCGGCGATGGACGCGGTCCGGGCGGCGGCCCGGCACGACGGCTGACGGTCCGCCCCGGACTCCCGGGCTCAGCCGTTGTTCGTGCCGCCAGTACCGGGCCGATGCTCCCGGGATGCGCCGAAAACGCCTCGAAGATCGCCCCGACCGGCTACGATTCGCCCGGAATCGACCAGTTACGGGGGGAAAGCCATGAAACGCGTTGCCGTCAGTTTCGTCCTGTCCGCGGCCGCCGCGGTCGCCGCCACCGGGGTCGCGGCCGCGGCCGAGTATCCGAAGTCGGACTTCCAGGGGAAGTTCGCGCACGGGCACACCGGCGGCACTATCACCTGGTACAACCGCGCCGTCGGGGTCAGCGGGTTCGTCATGGACGAACCCGCGCCTGGGAGCACTGCGGTCCTCTTCCAGTTCCGCGGGCCGAACGGCGAGCTGTACGACGCGCAGACGCGGACCGTCTCGGACGACTACCGGAAGTTCGGCTGGGCCCAGCCCGGACCGGCCGGCGGCATCGCCCGGGTCGACGTCTATCTCGTCCACGACCGGGAGCGGCACCTGGTGGAGTCCTTGCGCCGCAAGGCGTGAACCCCACGGCACGGGTCGTGAATTCACCGCGTCCAGCCCGGTCCGGTGACGCGTTTTCCGCTGGTCCGGGCCGGTCCGGACTGCGATGGGCGGTTCGCGCCGCGCCGCCGCCGATGATCGGTTTCGAGTAGGGTGCGTTGAGCGACCACAGGGGGAGTCATGACTGAGGAAATCGAGCCTGCGCGCCGGGATGCCGTCCGGTTCCCGGGGATCAGCCCTCGCGCCTACGAGCATCCGGTGGACCGCGGCGCGCTCGCCACGCTGCGCGCGGTGCCGGGATTCGCCCAGGTGATCAAGGCGATCTCCGGCTTCTACAACGAGCGCGGCGAACGGCTGATGGCGCTGGCGTCGTCGATCCGCGTCGGCCCGCGCCAGTACCCGGAACTCGACCGGCTGCGCCACGAGTGCGCGGAGACGCTCGACCTGCCCGCGGTGCCGAACCTGTTCGTCTACCAGGACCCGAACCTGCAGGCGTCCGCGCTCGGCATGGACGAGCCGTTCATCCGGATCAGCACCGCTCTCGTCGACCAGATGAGCCACGAATCGCTGCGATTCGTGATCGGGCACGAGATGGGACACGTGCTGTCCGGGCACGCGGTCTACCGCACGATCATGGTGCGCCTGATCAATCTGCAGATGTCGATGTCCTGGACGCCGGTCAGCGCACTCGGCATCCGGGCGATCATCGCGGCGCTGAGCGAGTGGTACCGCAAGGCGGAGCTGTCGTGCGACCGCGCCGGCCTGCTCTCCAGCCAGGACCCGGCCGCGGCGCTGCGCGCGCAGATCCAGATCGCCGGCGGGCTGGACCCGTCCCGCATCGACATCCCGTCGTTCCTCAAGCAGGGCGCGGAATACGAGTCGGTCGACGACATCCGGGACAGCATCCTGAAGCTGAAGTACGTCGAGACCGAGACCCATCCGTTCGCCGTGGTCCGCGCGACGCAGCTGCAGCGGTGGGCCGCGTCCGAGGAATACCGCGCGATCCTGGCGGGCGATTACCCGCGCCGCGAGCAGGACGCGCCGACCACGGACTGGAAGGACGACCTGAAGTCGGCGGCGAAGTCCTACAAGGACTCCTGGACGGCTTCCACCGACCCGCTGACCAAGGTCTTCAGCGAAGTCGGCGAGTCGGTCGCCGACACAGCGAGCAAGGTCTGGAGCAAGTTCGGCGGCAACGGCGACAACTCCTGACCGTCCGGGGCAGCTCGACGCTCATCTCGGCCGGGTCAAACTCGCCGACCGGGTCCAGATCCGGCTCCTCGCCGGACACCCGGTCGGACTCGACGCGCACCACCGCCCGGTCCCGGGCAGCAAGGTCGGCGGCGGTGGCGTGAAGCGCCCCGCTCAGTGATCGTCGACCGGTATCGCGGCGGCGATCGGCTCAAGTCCCGCGATCAGCTCGTCGAGTTCCTCCGGGGCGAGCACGTCATACGCCGGCGCCGCCAATTCGTCCGTCCGGGCTTCGATCCGCTCCTTGATTTCCCGGCCGGCATCGGTGAACTTGCCGACAGCGTCGACCAGCCCACGATCCCGCAGCCCGTCGACGACGGCGGCCAGCCGCGCCTTGGGCAGGTGGTGAATCCGGCCGAATTCCTCCGCTCGCATGCCGAGCGCGAGGGCCATGA
This sequence comes from Amycolatopsis benzoatilytica AK 16/65, assembly GCF_000383915.1. NCBI lineage: Bacteria > Bacillati > Actinomycetota > Actinomycetes > Pseudonocardiales > Pseudonocardiaceae > Amycolatopsis > Amycolatopsis benzoatilytica. Next base: position 4,290,025 of record NZ_KB912942.1, on the reverse strand, counting down.
GCACGTGCGCTTCGGTGCCGCCGATGCCGTGTGCGACCAGGACGGCGTTGTGACCGTCCCCGCGGTGCTCTCGCAGCAGCGTCGCCGCGTGCCAGAGCTTGGCGACGGGCTCCTCGGGAATGTCGAGTGCCCGCAGCCCCGCGTACAGGGCTCGGCCTTCGGTCGGCGCGCTGACGGCGGCCCGAGTAGCGAGGTCGGCGGCCCGCCTCAGGCCTGGGGAGCCGGCGAGGTCCCCGATCATCTGCCGCAACGCGGCGGCGCTGCCGCGCTGGCGTAGGGCGATCGCTTCCTGCGGGGTGATCTTCCCCCATACCCACGGAATGTGCCGCGCCACCTCACCGTCGGCGAAGTTGTAGAAGACCGCGTGCACCACTTCGGCCGATGCCAGCCCGAGCGGCGCGGCGCGGCCCGCGAAGTATCCGTCCCAGTAGTTGCGCATGCCCACGGCCAGGAACGCCTCGTTCGGCACCTCGGAGTAAGTGACGGTGGCGATCGGCTCGATGAGCTCGAACATGCGGTGGGTCTTGGCCGGCGAGTGCGACATCGGCGAGCATCTCCTCTGGTCGGGACCGCTCCCTCGCGGGCGGCCGCTCACTCTGGCTACGAACAGCGGGACCTGGATTCGACAAGCCCGGCGGATTTTTCTGGGCGGAAGCGTACGCGGCTGGTGTTCGCGCTGGCCGGAGGCTCGGCTGCGGCGCGTCGAGCGCCGCCTCGGCACCCGGGCGAGCGTCGCTTCCGCCGGAACCGCGAAGCGAAATTCTGTCCGGATCGCGAAATGCCGAATTCGGGTTTCCGAGGTTTGCTCAGTGCTTTCTCAACACATTCTCAGCGTTCGCTCAGAATGGACATTCGGTGCACTGGTTGAGCGTTGACGATGTTTCGTGGCAATGTCTTCACGGCTGGCTAGTCCCGTTACTGACAAAGGCGCGAAAACCGTGACATCGAACGACGGACCCGACGAATCCCCGCGTGCCGCTTTGGCGGCGCGGCTGGACCAGGTAGAACGATTGCTGGCCCGGACCAACCAGCTCGGCCAGGTGTCCCACAGCGTTCTCGGCGGCCGGTCGCGCTGGCCGGTGATCCTCGCGGTGGTCGTCGCGATCGGGCTGCAGCTGGCACTGCCGGCGCGATTCACGCCCGGGCACCGCGCGGTGCCTGTCCTGGAATTGGTGCTCCTGATCGCTTTGGTGGCGACCAATCCGCTCGGCAAGCGCCGACGGGCGCGGTGGGCGCGGCACGCGCTCGTCGTGTTCACCGCGATCATCACCGCCACCAACGCCTGGTCGGCGGTCCGGCTGGTCCAGCAGATCATCGAGGGCAAACAGGACGACGCGTTGCCGCTGCTGACCTCCGGCGCGGCGATCTGGGGCACCAACGTCATCGTTTTCGGCCTGTGGTACTGGCAATTCGATCGCGGCAGCCCGCTCTCCCGGCTTTCCGGCGGGCAGCCGTTCCCGGACTTTTCCTTTCCTCAGCGGCAAAGTCCCGACGAGGCTGCCGCGGACTGGGAACCGGTGTTCATGGACTACCTCTACCTGTCCTATACGAACGCCACCGCCTTCAGCCCGACCGATGTGCTGCCGTTCACGCCCCGGGCCAAGTTCGTCATGATGATCCAGTCCGTCGTGTCGTTGATCACTGTGACGCTCGTCATCGCCCGCGCCATCGGGCTTTTCAAGTAGCCCGGGCCGACCCGTCGCCTGGCGAGGCGCTGTGGTCCTGCGTGCTTGGTGTCATGGGGATTTCATCACCGCCCGCTACCGTCCTCGCTTCGTAAGCCGTTCGCGACGGCCGTACGGAGAAGGAGACGAGTGCACCAGCCACAGCCGGGCCCCAGCCAAGGACTGCTCAGGGCCGGCAACATTATGTTCGGGATCGGCGGCCTCGCGCTCCTCGTCGGCGTCGGCGGCGTCATGGGCGCGCTCGGGGCGTCCCACCGCTCCGCCAACGACGTTCCGCTGCCCGTCGTGGCGATCGCGCTCCTGATCGGTGCGGGGCTGACCGCCGGGGGCACCATGCTGCGCAACACCGCTGTCCGCCAGGTCCGGTACCGGGTGGCCAAGCCGTTCGACCCGCTGGCGGCGCTGACCGTGTGGGGCGGGCTGATCGGTCTCCTCGTGCTGACCTATCTGGTCGGGTTTCTTCTGCACAGCCGTGTCGCCGTGGCCGTGCTCGCTGCCTGGCCGGCGCTGATGGTCTGGCAGCAGCGGCGCACCACGGCGCTCCAGGTCGACCAGTCCGGGGTGAACGTCGGCGGCTCGGCGCTCGGTTGGGGCGACCTCGCCGAGTTGGTGGTCGACGACCAGGGCCACGCGGTCCAGGTCAGCGCGCGGCTGCGCCAGGATCGGATCCACCTCGGCGGAAACGTTGTGCCGCAGGGAGATGCGAGCACGCTCGCGCCGATCTGGGTGCTGGTGCCCAGGGTCAAGCTCGACGTCGCCCGGCTGACCGCGATGGTCCGGCAATACTCCCCGGACGTGCAGGTCGTTCCCCTCCGGCCGGATGCTTTCGCGCCGCCGGCCGGGTCGTCGGTGTCTGGTGTTGCGAGTCCGGTGGTGGCGTCGTCGGGTGGGGTGTCGGTGCCCGGTGTTCCGGCCCCGGCAGAGTGGGCAGACCCGCCTACTCAGCCTCGGATGCCGGCGCTGCCCACCGGACATCAGCCGCTGCCCGCCGCATATCAGCTGCTGCCCGGCTATTCCGCCGCGGCGCAGCCTTTGCCTGCCCCAGGCGCTTGGCCCGCATCACATGTCGGGCCTCCGTCTCCAGGCGGCATGGCGGTGGCCGGCCCGTTCCCGCCCGGCGGCGCCTGGACTGCGCCGCCCTCCCGGCCGAAACGCTGGATCCCCTTTGCGGCGCTCGGGGCCGGCGTCACGCTGGTCGCGGCGGTGGCCGTCGGGTACTTCGCGTGGCCTTCTGGGGAACCGTCGACCGCGAATCTCAGCGCGGTGCCCGACAAGTACACCCACGGCCTGCCTTCCTGCACGAATGTCGCCGCGAAGATGTCGCTGCCGCCGGGCGCGACGCTCGCGACGGGAACCGAGTCCCCGTCGGAGCCGCAGACCCGTTGCCTTTGGGAAGACAGATCCGGCGGCAGCATCGACGTCTACTGGAAACTGTTCCGCACCGGCCAGGGCGAGGGAACCGGCACCGAGCAAGCGAAACGCAGCTTCGAGGAGTACTACCTGGACGGCAGGAGCAAGCGAGAACCGAACCTTGGATACGCCGAGGAAGGCCACTGGCTTCTCCCGCAGGGGGAACCCGGTGGCGAGAACTGCGCGCTGTACGTGCGGGACGGCAATGTCGTGATCATGGCCTTCGCCAAAGGGCCTACGTACCCGCAGGATTCCTGCGAACCCGTCACCAAGGCGCTGCTGAAGGGAGCCTGGGAGGCGACCACGCCATGACGGAACCGGCGACCGGAACGAGCCGTGCGCAGCCGGGCCGCCCGCCCGCATCCGGATAGCCCGCCGCGTGACTCGCGTTCCTCCACGATCGACTCCCGTTCGCGGCCATTTCGAGTCCGCTGCCGGGATCGCGTTCGAATGGGGTTCGGTGCTTCGGTCCGTTCCGGCCGCGACAGATCAATGCTGGAGGAACCGGAGCCGGAGAACAGTTCCCCGGAGCGCCGGTTCGAGCTCACCGTACGGCGCGGCCACGTCGCAACCAGATCTGTCACAAGCTTCGGCCGAGGTGTTCGGCGGGGGTGAGCACGATCCGGCCGAACACCTCGCCAGCCTGCATCGCGCGGTGCGCCGCCACGGCCTCGTCCAGCGGCAGGACCGTGTGCACGACGGACGTCAGCTCACCGCGGGTCGCGGCGGCGAACAGGTCCGCGGTCATCGCGCGCCGGTCCGGCTGGGGCACTGTGTTCGCACTGAAGGTCGCGAACGACATCGACTTCTGGAAAGCCTTGACCAGTTTCATGCCGAAATCCGCAGGCGGGTCGCCGGCGATCGCACCGACGGCCACCATGCGCCCGTTCGGATTCAGCTTGGCGAAAAACCCGGGCAGGCCCGCTCCGCCGACGACGTCGATGATGACATCGTAGGTGTCCTCGGCACCTTCGCCGGCGCGGTCCAGCACGCGAGTCGCGCCGAGCTCGCGCAACCGATCGCCCCGTTCGGCCGACGACGTCGTGACTGCGATCGCCCCGGCACCGGCCCGTGCGGCGAGCTGGACCGTCATGATGCCGATGCCGCCGGCCGCTCCGCGGATCAGAACCGACTCGCCAGGAGCGAAATGGGCGTGGCGGAGACCGAAGTGGGCAACTACGCCCGAACTGCCGAGGGTGACGGCGTCGATCGCCGAGAGGGTCTCCGGAAGGGCGACGAGCGTCGCTTCCGGCACGACGGCGTGCTCCGCGTAGCCGCCGCCGACGCCGGTGAACCCCCACACGCGCCGTCCGACCCAAGACGGGTCGACGCCCGCGCCGGCTGCCGTCACGATGCCCGCGACCTCGCCGCCGGGGATGTGCCCTTCCGCGAATCCGTACTCGGCCAGCGCGCCGCTCCGAATGAGGGTGTCGACTCCGCCGACGCCGATCGCCTCGGTGCCGATCAGGACCTGCCCGGCGGCTGGCGCCGGAACGGGGAGGTCGAGGATCGCGAGTCCTTCGGGACCGCCGAAATTCTGTACCGCGATTGCTTTCACTCGATCGACGGTAACGGACGCCACCGTCCGCTTGGGTAATGTGAGATCGTGCCCGATCAATTGCCTCACTTGCTGCGTTCGGATGCCCTGGACAACCGCGAGCGCATTCTCGAGGCGGCTCGCGCGCTGTTCGGAGCCAACGGCCTCGATGTGCCGATGCGGGAGATCGCCCGCAGGGCGGGAGTCGGCCCGGCGACGCTCTACCGCCGGTTCCCCACGAAGGAAATGCTGGTTGTCGAGGCTTTCGCCGAGCAGATGCGCGCCTGCTATGCCGTCGTCGACGAGGGTCTAGCCGACCCGGACCCCGGGCACGGCTTCACCTCGGTCGTCGAGCGGCTCTGCGAACTGCACGCCCGAAACCGCGGTTTCGCCGCAGCGTTCGTATCGGCCTACCCGCACGCGCTGGATTTCGCTGCCGACCGTGCGCGGGCCTTGGAATCGATCGCCGAGCTGGTCCGCCGCGCCCAGGCGGCCGGGGAAGTGCATCCGAGCGTCGTGCTGGACGACGTGATTCTCGTCCTGATGGCCAATAACGGCATCCAAAGCCGGTCCGCCGAGGCGGCCGTCGCCGCGTCGCGCCGCTTCGCCGAGATCGCGCTCAAGGGAATGCGGCCGGACACCGGGCACCGGTAGCGGTTGGTCTCGGGGAAGATCACCGGATACACCGCTTGATTTCTCCTGACCGTCGGGCGATGGTTCAGTTTTCGTCGCGCGAAAACTGCTTTCGCGAATGGAACCGGGCACGGGTTGAAAAGCGGGCCAATGGGGTGGATGGGCGTACGCGCGGCGCTGACGATCGCTTCGCATGCACCTCGCTGGACTCTGGGTATTCCGGGGTGCGACGGCTCAGTTTCCCGCTTCCGCGGCGCTGTGCGGCGCTGCCCGGCCCGGAACTTACGGCCGGTGAGCGGGGTGGTTCAGCGAACCCAGCCTCCGGTGAGGTTTTGGACGGCGGAGCCGTCGAGGTCGGCGAGTGTGGTGGCGACGAAGTCGCGGGCCCATTGCGAGGTCTGGATGCGGAAGGGCGGGTGGTCGCTGGTGAGGGCGTCGATGATCGGAGCGGCGGCTTCGGCCGGGGTCTGGGCGTTGCCGAACGACTGCTGCGTGCGGGCGAGGTAGGCCTGGAGGGCCGAGGCGTAGGGGCCGGCGGCGGCGAGCAGGGCGGGCACGTCCAAGCCGAGGTTCGCGACGAATTCGCTGGCGACCGCGCCCGGTTCGACCACGGTGATGTCGACACCGGCGGTGGCGGCGACCGGGGCGAGCGACTGCATGAAGCCCTCGACGGCGAACTTGGCCGCGCAGTACGCCTCGTTGAAGGGCTGGCCGACCACGCCGCCGACGCTGCTGACGGTGACCACCTTTCCCTGGGAGGCGCGCAGGTGCGGCAGGGCGGCACGGGTCGTGGCCACCACGCCGAAGAAGTTGACCTCCATCGCGGCACGCACCTCGTCGAGGCTGCTCTGTTCGATGGTGCCGACCTGGGCGGCGCCTGCGTTGTTGACCAGCGCGTCGAGGCGGCCGTGCTCAGCGATCACCTCGTCCAGGCAGGCGGCGATGCTCGCGGGGTCGACCACGTCCAGCCGCATGACCTGGATGCGGTCGGCCACGCCAGCCTCGGCGGCGGACTTGAGCAGCGCGTCGGCCTTGCCGGTGTCGCGCATGGTCGCGACGGTCGTCCAGCCCGCCCGCGCGGCACCGACAGCGGTGGCCAGTCCGAGGCCGGAGGACGTGCCGGTGATCACAACCGTCTTGTTGGGGGTCATTGAGGGCCTTCCTGGCTGTGAAGCGCAACGGGGCACACCCGTAACCGGGGGGTTCCCCGTTTCTCGTCCACGATAATCGGGGAGTTCCCCGTTTGTCCAGCTAGACTGGTTCCCGACGAAGGGAGCGGCCTTGACCACCCAGCCGAGCGTGTTGCGTGCCGATGCCCGCCGCAATCGGGAGCGCATCCTCGAAGCGGCCGTGCGCGCCTTCTCCGAGAAGGGCGCGGACGTTGCGATCGACGCGATTGCCAAGGCCGCGGGCGTCGGCTCGGCCACGCTCTACCGCCACTTCCCGACCCGTGAGGCGCTGGTCGAGGCGGCCTACCGCAACGAGCTGGCCCGGGTCTGCGACAGCGCGGTCGAGCTGCTGGCCGGCAACCCGCCCGACCGGGCACTGCGCCAGTGGATGGACCGGTTCATCGACTACCTAGCCACTAAGCACGGCATGGCAGACGCCCTGCGCGCCGCGGTCGCCTCCGGTGCGGACCCCTTTGCCGAGACCCTCGACAAGCTCGGCGCCGCGCTCGATGCCCTGCTGCGCGCCGGTGCCGAAGCCGGTCTCCTGCGCCCGGACGTGGACCCCCTCGACGTCGGCTTCAGCCTCGCCGGCATCGCGCTGGTCACCAGCGCCCCCGACCAGCGCGAACGGGCCGGCCGCCTGCTCGACCTGCTCCTCGACGGCCTCCGCCACGGAACAGCCGGACCAGTGTCAAGCTCGTGACCCGGAACAACTGAATCCCGACGCGGAAGCGATCAGGCAGTCCGGTGCGTCGACCGGGCCGGTTCGAAGTGACGCAAATTTTGCTGCAGCTGAAGTGTCGATTGATGGCCAGGCGTCAATGAGCGCTTGATCATCACTGCGACCGAGCAGCAGGAGTCGCTCGTCCGGGAGGGAAGGCGCGCGCCAATCTGGCCCCGCGGCTTGACGACGCCGAAGAGGTCGCCGCCGCCGAAGCCGCAGCCGTGAGTGCCCGGCCACCGGGCGAGCTGACTCCCGGCTTTCGCTCCGGCGAGGCGCGAGCCACGCGTGCGATCGGGTCGCGGTCCTGAACACGGTTTCTTCGGTCGGCGTCTCCGGCGCGGCGCTGGCTGCGTTGACCAAGCGACCGGCGGGGGCGTAGATCTGTCCCGCGAAGCTGACGGTCTTGCGGCAAACGACGACGCAGTCACGCGATCCCGGCGTTCAACGCCAGGACCGCAGCCTCTCCTCGAGAGCCGATCTTCAGCTTCTTCAACACATTCGCGACGTGGAACTTCACGGTGCTCTCCGTGATGTCGAGCCGCTCGGCGATCGCCTTGTTGCGCAGTCCTTGTGCGAGGTGGCGCAGTACTTCCAGTTCGCGGCGGTTGAGTTGCGAGAGGTCGGTGGTGTCCGTGCTGTCCCGAGCGGCGGAGCGGGGGAGGACGATCGAGACCCGGCTTCCCCAGCCCGATACCGCGTCGACCTCGACGGTGCCGCCGAGTGCCTTCGCGCGTCCGTCGAGTTGCAGGTGCAGCGCGTCGACGTCGAGACGTCCGGACTCGTGGTCGCGGATGTCCAGCCGCAGCGAAGAATCGTCGCAGGACCACGCGACGCGCAGCCGGGTCAACGTCGGCTGAGCAGTGAACGCCAGGACCGCTGTGCAGGTCATGGCTCGCGCGGCGGGCGCGAGTTCTCCGCACAACGGACGCGCGTCGGTCTGCGGCTCCACGAACTCAAGCTCGGCGTCGTGGTGGCGCAGAACCTGCCGTACCTCTCGGCGCAGCCGGGCGAAGGCGGTGTGCACTAGCTCTTCGGACAGCGCCAGATCGGTCTTGTGGGCTGACCGCAGTGCAACCAGCGCCGCAGACGCGGCATCGGTGGCGGCGGCTCGGGCGCCCTCGGCGTCCAGTTTGGTCGAGCGCAACGCAGTCAGGACAGTGACCAGAGTCCTTTCCTGCGTTGCGGCCATTTCGACGATCGTGCGAGCGCGTTCGCTCGACGCCGCCCGGGACTCGGTGAGGTAGTCCGGGCTCGCTTGCGTGACTTGCTGCCGGATGGACGTCGCGACGATGCCGAACAGTTCGGCTAGCAGCACCGGACGCGGGACCTGCTTCCGCGCCGTCCGGGGGATCAGTACCAGCAGGGTGCCGATGGGGTCGCGCACGGACCACACCGGCCGGGCCACGCCGCCGAGCTGCGCGGTCGTGGTCGTCGCGGAGCCGGGCGGCACGGCTGCCTTCAGCTCTTCGAGCTCGGCGATGGTGATCTTGCCCGTCGCCTCCGCATCGCCGGCGACTTTGCGAGGCCGGCCGGTGCACTCCCGGGTGAAGATGACGAGGGCTCGGTGCGGCCAGGTCTCGGCGAGAAAACGGGAGAACCGGCCGGCGATGTCGTGCAGCGGGCCGTCGACGACGTCGCGCAGTCCGGGCAGGTCGACGGCGGCGCGGGAGTCGGCAGGCATCCGGCTCAGGATAGCTCGGCGGGCGCCTAGCCGGAAGACCAGGAATTCCTCGCCGGACGACCGGGTCGCGGCCGATCGGCGCGGCACTAGCGTCGGGAGCGGTATGCGCTCTGGCGCATGGCTTGTCGCTCGGCACGAAGGAAGAAACAATGCCACAGCAGGTACGCGGGGTGATCGCCCGTTCGCAGGGAAGTCCGGTGGAGCTGACGGACATCGTGATCCCCGATCCGGGGCCGGGCGAGGTCGTCGTCGCCGTGGCGGCCTGCGGGGTCTGCCATACCGACCTGACCTACCGCGAGGGCGGAATCAACGACCAGTTCCCGTTCCTGCTCGGGCACGAGGCGGCGGGCACGGTGGAAAGCGTCGGCGCCGGGGTCGACTCCGTGCGGCCGGGCGATTTCGTCATCCTGAACTGGCGCGCGGTCTGCGGCCAGTGCCGGGCCTGCAAGCGCGGGCGCCCGCAGTATTGCTTCGACACGTTCAACGCGACCCAGCGGATGACGCTCGCCGACGGCACCGAGCTGACCCCGGCGCTGGGCATCGGCGCGTTCGCGGACAAGACGCTCGTGCACGCGGGACAGTGCACCAAGGTCGACCCGTCGGTGGACCCGGCGGTGGCGGGTCTGCTGGGCTGCGGGGTGATGGCGGGCCTCGGCGCCGCGGTGAACACCGGCGCGGTCGGCCGCGGCGACTCGGTCGCGGTGATCGGCTGCGGGGGAGTCGGGGACGCGGCGATCGCGGGCGCCCGGCTCGCGGGAGCGACCACGATCATCGCGGTGGACCGGGACGAGCGGAAGCTCGAATGGGCGCGTGACCTCGGCGCCACGCACACCGTCAACGCGTCGGAGACCGACTCGGTCGCGGCGGTGCGGGAACTGACCGGCGGATTCGGCGCGGACGTCGTCATCGACGCGGTCGGCCGTCCGGAGACGTGGAAGCAAGCGTTTTACGCCCGCGACCTCGCCGGCACGGTCGTCCTGGTCGGCGTGCCCACGCCGGACCTGCGCCTGGAGATGCCGCTGATCGACTTCTTCTCCCGCGGCGGGGCGCTGAAATCGTCCTGGTACGGCGACTGCCTGCCGGAGCGGGACTTCCCGATGCTGATCGACCTGCACCAGCAGGGCCGGCTGCCGCTCGAGAAGTTCGTCTCCGAACGCATCGGTCTCGCCGACGTGGAGAAGGCGTTTCACGCGATGCACGCCGGCGACGTGCTGCGGTCGGTGGTGGTCTGGTGAGCAGCCTGCGCATCGAGCGTGTCGTCACCTCGGGTGTTTTCGCACTCGACGGCGGCAGCTGGGAGGTGGACAACAACATCTGGCTGATCGGCGATGACGAAGAAGTCGTGATCGTGGACGCCGCCCACGACGAGAAGCCGATCACCGAGGCCGTCAACGGTCGCAACGTGGTGGCGGTCGTCTGCACGCACGGGCACAACGACCACGTCACGGTCGCGCCCGCGCTCGGCGCGAGCCTGCACGCCCCGGTGCTGCTGCACCCCGGCGACCAGGCGCTGTGGGAGCTCACCCACCCCGAGCAGAAGTTCTGGTCCATGCAGGACGGCGAGCGGATCGCGGTCGCGGGCACGGAGCTGCGGGTCGTGCACACCCCGGGCCATTCGCCCGGCTCGATCTGCTTGCACCTGCCCGAAGCCGGTGCCCTGTTCTCCGGCGACACGCTGTTCTCCGGCGGTCCCGGCGCGACCGGACGGTCCTTTTCGGACTTCCCGACGATCATCTCCTCGATCCGGGACCGGCTGCTCGCCCTGCCCGGCGACACGAAAGTCCACACCGGACACGGCGATGCCACGACGATCGGCGACGAGGCGCCGCACCTGTCGGAATGGATCGCCCGCGGGCACTGAGGACAGCAGCAGGCCGGGCACTGTCCGAAGCGGACGGTGCCCGGCTCGCGCGCTCTCAGTGAGTCGCGATGCGGTCGAGCGGCACCTCCGGGTCGGCGAGGCGAGCCGGATCGATCGGGCGGCGGGAGTGGATGAGCGCCTTGACCGGCTCAGTGACTTCCCAGACGTTGACGTTCATCCCGGCGAGGACGCGATTGTCCTTGAGCCAGAAGGCGATGAACTCGCGGCCGGGCACGTCGCCGCGGAACACGACGCGGTCGTAGCCCTCGACCGTGCCGAGAAACTCCATGCCCAGGTCGTACTGGTCGGTGTAGAAGTACGGCAGCTCGTCGTAGACATCGTTCTTGCCGAGCATGCCGGCGGCGGCGACCTCGGGCTGGTTGAGCGCGTTCGCCCAGTGCTCCACTCGCAGGTGGCGGCCCAGTAGCGGGTGGTAGGCGTTGGCCACGTCCCCGGCGGCGAAGATGTCCGGGTCGCTGGTGCGCAGGCTCGCGTCGACCAGCAGCCCGTTGTCGGCTCGCAACCCGCACCCCCACGCGAGGCCGGTGTTGGGCTGAGCGCCGATCCCGGCGACGACCGCGTCGGCCTCGAGCACAGTGCCGTCGGCGAGCTTCACGCGCTTGCCTCGCTCGACCTGGTCGACCTGGACGCCGAGGTGCAGATCGACGCCGTGCTGCAGGTGCAGGTCGGCGAAGACAGCGGCGACTTCGCGGCCGAGCGCGGGCAGCAGCGGCTGGGGGAGCGCCTCGACCACGGTCACGTCGAGCCCGGCGTGGCGGGCGGCGGCCGCGGTCTCCAGCCCGATCCAGCCGGCACCGATCACGACCAGGCTGCTGGCGGTCGTGAACAGGCCCTTGAGCCAATCGGAATCTTCAACGCGGCGCAGGTAGTGGACCCCGTTGGCGCCGGGCAGCCTGCGTGGGCTGGCACCGGTGGCCAGAAGCAGCTTCGCGTAGCCGAGGCTGGTCCCGTCGGAGAGTTTCACCTGGTGCGCCGCCCGATCGAGGCCGGTCGCGCGGACTCCTGTGCGCAGCTCGATGTTCTGCTCGGCATACCAGGTCGCGTCGTGGACATACAGGCTGTCGCGGGCGATGTTGCCGGCCAGGTAGTCCTTCGACAGCGGCGGCCGTTCGTAGGGCAGGTGCTCCTCGTCTCCGACCAGGACAATTCGCCCGTCGAATCCCTTGTCCCGTAACGCTTCCGCCCCTTTTGCCCCGGCCAGTCCAGCCCCGATGATGACGAAGGTCGGCGAGGTCACAGATCAACTCCTTTGCGGTACACGCGAAGACGGGGCGGCCGGAGGGCCGCCCCGTCCCGGTCAGCTCAGTACTGGTCGGCCCAGCGGCAGCGGGCGCCCGCCGGTCGCGGCGGACATCGCACCGAGGAAGAGGTACACGCCGACCGCGGTGAACGCGAACACGACGTAGCCGCCCACGGTGGTCAGGCCCGCGGAGCCGTTCACGGTGCCGAACAGCACGAGCGCGAGCGCGAGGTCGATCAGCGCGAAGAGCAGGGTGAACGCGGCGGGCAGCCGCAGGCTGGCCAGGGTCAGCAGGACGATCATGACCAGCCAGGCGGTCAGGAACAGCCCCTGGGTGGACACCGCGGCGTCGGCGGAGATGCCGAGCCAGTTGTGGGTCAGGCCGAGTACCAGTACCGCGTAGCTGAGCCAGAACCCGGCGAAGATGCCGAACACGGAGGCGACGGCGCTCTGGCCCAGCGCCGCGGCCCATACCGCGGCGACGAGCTGGCCGAGTCCGGTGGCGGGCAGGATGATCGCGATCGAGGCCCCTACGGCGCTGGCCGGCACATAACCGGTCAGCACCAGGCCGAGCGCGGTGGCGCCGACGATGAAGGTCGGCACGCCGATCAGAGCGGGATCGCCCTCGGGAATGGTGCGCGCGGGCGCTTCGGTGGCTTCGGCAGTCGTCATCGTGTACTCCTCGTTGAGTTGCGAATGATCCGTGGACGGGGTTACCGGGCCTTGGGCCACAGGTGGGAAAGCTCCGGATGGTCGTCGTCGATGAGCCGGTTGGCCAGTGCGATCGCTTCCTTCGGATCGATCTGGTCGAACGCGGGCTCCCCCTGGGCGATCCCCTCGAAGACGGAGGCCAGCTCGGCCGCCGCGTCCGGAGACAAGCTGGTGTCCAGCCGGCATTTCACGTAGCGCAGCCGCAGCACTCCGGCGGCCTGGAGCATCAACGAGCCGTAGCTGCTGCTCGCGGCTGAGTTCTGGACTTCCACGCCGACTCCCTTCTCTTCGTTGATCGGGCGGGTGGGTCAGGCGGCGAGCTGGCGCAGCTCACGCGCGGCGGCTGCCGGATCGGCGGCGTTGTAGATCCCGCCCCCGACCACCGCCACCGCCGCACCCGCGTCCTTGACCAGCCCGATCGTCGCCGCCTTCACCCCGCCCGCGATCGAGAACGCCACCCCGGCCTCGCGCCCGTCCGCCAGCAGCGTGTCGATCGAATAACCCGGACGCGCCTGCTCGTCCAGACCCGCATGGATCTCCACGAACGACACCCCCAGCTTCGCCACCTCCCGAATCCGCGCCACCCGGCCCTCGGTCACCGCGATCATGTCCGCGACCACCTCCTTGCCGTACTTGCGCCCCGCCGCCACCGCCCCCCGCACCGTGTCGTCGTCCGCCGCCCCCATCACCGTCACCAGATCCGCCCCCGCCTCGAACGCCAGCGTCGCCTCCAGCTCCCCCGCGTCCGCCGTCTTCAAATCCACGAACACCAGCTTGTCCGGATGCGCCGCCTTCACCGCCGTCACCGCCGAAATCCCCGCCGACTTCACCAACGGCGTCCCCAGCTCCAAAATATCCACCTCCCCCGCCACCTGACGCGCCAACGCCAACGCCGAACCCAAATCCAGCACATCCAACGCAACCTGCAACCGCACGACAAACTCCTCACCGTAGAAAGGGAAAACGAGACAGGTCACCAACCATCGCCCGGCCGCCGGAACCCGGCAACACCACGCCGCATGAGAAAAAACAATCCCCCGATAGGAACAATCAATAACCGTGGGCCGTCCCGGCGCGGTGCTCGGTGCCTCCGCGGCGGGACAGACCTCGGCCAGCGGGTGCGGCGAGCGTGGAGGATTCGCTGGTCACACGCACTTCCCGGCTCTCGCCGGCACCGGTGTGCACGGTTTCCCGCTCGTCGCGGCGCGGCCGCCGTTCGTCCGTGATTCGGCTCCGGTCGTGCCCGAGCGGTTGCCACGCCCCGATACGAGCGAAGAAGCTTTCCGAAGAATAGCCGAGTTCAGCCGCGACGATACCGGATAATCGCGCCGGCTGAACCTCGGCGGGCAACGGCGCCTGTTCGTCCGGCCGTTGTCACCGGTCGACAGTGCGGGAGGACGTTATGAGGCGCAAAATGCCGGATTCCACGGTGGCCGAAGTGCCTCCCGTACTCCGCGGCCGGCGTTGACGGATGTTGATTCATTGCCTCGGAGCCGCGGCGGGCGGCGGTTATCCGCAGTGGAATTGCGCCTGCGCCGGGTGCGTCAAGGCCCGCGCGAAGCCGGAGTCCGGGACGGCGCACGCGGGGATCGCGGTGTCCGGCGACGGAGACCAGTGGTTCCTGTTCAACGCGACTCCGGACGTCCACCACCAGATCGCGGCACATCCCGTGCTGCATCCCGGCCCGGGAATCCGGCAGACGCCGGTCGCCGGAGTCGTGCTGACCGACGCGGAGTTCGATCACACGATCGGCCTGCTGATGCTGCGCGAGGAATCGTCGCTGACGGTGTATGGGACGTATCCCGTGCTGGAGGCGCTGCACCTCTGGTTCCCGGTGCGGGAGCTGCTGAGCGACTACGCGGACCTTTCCTGGTCCGAAGTCCAGGTCGGCAAGCCGGTCGAGCTGGACGACCGGGTGCGGGTGACCGCCTTCCTGACTGGTTCCAAAGCTCCCCGCTACGTGGGGAATTCGCAGCTTCGCGACCGGTCGGCGGAATGGGAGGTGGGCTACCGCCTGGAGGACAAGGAGACCGGCGGGATCGCGGTCTACGCGCCGACGTTGCCGCGGTGGGACGAGAAGTTCGAGCAGCAGGTGGCTTCGGCCGACTGCGTGTTCGTGGACGGCACGTTCTGGACGGACGACGAAATGTCCAGCACGGGCGCGGGAAGCCGGACCGGCCGCTCGATGGGGCACCTGCCGGTCAGCGGGGACGACGGTTCGGCTCGCGCGCTCGCCGCGCTGCCCGCCAAGCGAAAGATCTACACGCACATCAACAACACGAACCCGATTCTCGACGAAGAGTCCGCGGAACGGCGCTGGGTGACGGACTTGGGCATCGAAATCGGCCGAGCCGGCTTGGAGGTGGAAGTATGAGCGTCAGGTCTGCGGAGGAGTTCGAAGCGTACCTGCGGTCCATCGGAGAGAAGCGGTACCACCATCTGCACCCGTTCAACGAACGGATGCACGCGGGTGAGCTGTCCGAGGCGGAGTTCCGCGGATGGGTGCGGAATCGCTTCTACTACCAGATGAACCTCCCGAAGAAGGACGCGTTCATCCTCACCAAGCTCCCCGGCCGGGACGATCGGCGCAGGTGGATCACGCGAATCACCGACCACGACGGCCGCACCGGCGACGAAGGCGGCCTCGAAAAGTGGGTCCGCCTCGGGAAAGAGGTCGGCTTGAGCCGGGAAGAACTGTACGACGTGGACACCGTTCTGCCCGGCGTGCGGTTCGCGGTGGACGCGTACGTGGACTTCTGCCGCCAGAAGCCGTGGCTGGAGGCGGTCGCGTCCGCGCTGACCGAACTGTTCGCGCCGGGCCTGCTCAGCAGGCGGATCACCGATGTCCAGCGCCATTACCCGTGGATTGCGGCGGAGGGCCTGGAGTACTTCCGGGCCCGGCTCACCCAGCAGCCCAAGGACATCGCGCACCTGCTCGAATTGGTGATCGAAAACGCGAAGACCGAGGAACAGCAGGAAGCGTGCGCCCGGGCGCTGGAGTTCAAGTGCGACGTACTCTGGAGCCTGCTGGACGCCGTGGAACTCGCCTACCGCAAGAGCTCGTGATGAACGAGTCCGAATTGACCGCCGTGCCGAAGCTGGCGACGAAGGCGATGCTCAAGCACGACAACGTCCGGGACGTCGAATTGCTCCTGCTGCCCGAACGCGTGGTGCTGCTGAACAAATCCGGGGCAGCGATACTGGGACTGTGCGACGGCAGCCGCACCGTGCGGCAGGTGGTCGAGCAGCTCGAGCGCGATTTCGAGGCCGCCGATCTCGCGAACGACGTGATGAAATTCCTGCTTGATGCGCGGGGACGGGGCTGGGTGGTCGTCGCATGAACGGGATGCCGCAGCCCTACGGCCTGCTTGCCGAAGTCACGCATCAATGTCCGCTGCATTGCGTCTACTGCTCGAATCCGCTGAATCTTCTTGATCGACAGGAGGAACTGGCCACCGAGGACTGGTTGCGGGTGATCGGCGAGGCATCCGGGCTCGGTGTCCTGCAGGTGCACTTTTCCGGCGGCGAACCGCTGGTGCGCGGCGACCTGGAGACGCTGGTCGCCGAGTGCCGCCGCCTCGGCCTGTACACGAACCTGATCACCAGCGGGCTCGGGCTGACCGAGAGCCGGGCGGAAGCTCTGGTCGCGGCTGGGCTCAACAGCGCCCAGCTGAGCATTCAAGGCGACGCCGCCGAGTCGACGGACCTGGTCGCTGCCAGCAAGCGGTTCGACAAGAAAGTGGCCGCCGCGCGCATTATCCGCGACGCTGGCCTGCCGTTGAACATGAACGTGGTGCTGCATCGGCTGAACCTGGACCGGCTCGACGCGATCATCGACGTCTGCGTGGAGTGGGGCGCCGAGCGGCTGGAACTCGCCAACAGCCAGTACTACGGCTGGGCGCTCCGCAACCGCGAGCTGCTGATGCCGAGCAAGGCCCAGCTGGACGACGCGGTCGCCGTGTACGAACGCCGGAAGGCCGAGCTGGGGGAGCGGATGGAACTCCTCTGGATTCTGCCGGACTACTACGAGCCGTATCCGAAGCCGTGCATGGGCGGCTGGGCGCAGAACGCGCTGACCGTCGCACCGGATGGCACGGTGTATCCGTGTCCGGTGGCCGCCGAGATCACCACGATGACCTTCGCCTCGGTTCGCGAGCACGACCTGGAGTGGATCTGGACGAAATCCGAGGCATTCGAGGCGTTCCGCGGAACGGCGTGGATGCCGGACCCGTGCCGGAGCTGTCCGCGCAAGGAAATCGACTTCGGCGGCTGCCGCTGCCAGGCATTCGCGTTGACCGGGGACGCGGCCCGCACCGACCCGGTGTGCCAGCACTCGCCGGACCACCACCTGGTCCAGGACGCCCTGGTCCGTGCCAATCAGAGCAACGGCGAGGCGGCGGACCTGATTTACCGGCGTCCGGCCGTGCGGGGGCACTGACGGATGTCGCTGGCGGGCAGCAAACTCACGAAGGACGAGGCGGCGGCGCGGTCGGCGAGGGTTTCAGAGGTCCAGTACGAGGTGGAACTCGACTTGACGACGGGCGAGCGGGAGTTCGCGACGACCACCGTCGTCCGATTCCGGGCTCAACCTGGCGAGGTGTTCCTCGACTTCGCGGGAACGGCCGCGTCGGTGGAGTGCAACGGCCGTGAGCTGGGGCCGGCCGCGCAGGCCGGGACACGCATCTGCCTGGCCGCGAGGGAGGGCGAGAACACCGTCCGGGTGGCGGGGACCGCACGGTATTCGCGTACCGGCGAGGGCCTGCACCGTTTCCGCGACCCGCTCGACGGGCAGGTCTATCTGCACACGAAGTTCGAGCCTTTCGCGGCGCACACCGTTTTCGCCTGCTTCGACCAGCCTGATCTGAAGGCAACGGTCGACTTGACGGTGACCGCGGAGGATTACTGGACGGTGGTCGCCAACACCGACCCGGAAAAGCTGGTGTCGCTGGAGGACGACCGCACTGGCTGGCGCTTCGGGCGGACCCCGCTGCTGCCGACCTATCTGCTGGCGTTCGCCGCCGGCCCGTTCCGCCGCGTCCAAGCCCTGCACGACGGACTGCCGCTGGGCCTGTACGCGCGGAACTCGCTCTACCGCGAACTGTCCCGCCAGGCGCCCGAGCTTTTCGACGTGATCAGCCGTGGGCTCGACTTCTACCGGCAGCTGTTCGACCTGCCCTACCCGTTCGCCAAATACGACCACGTTTTCGCCCCCGAGTACGCGTTCGGCGGCATGGAGCACCCGGGCTGCGTCACGCTCAACGAGCGGTTCCTGTTCCGGCACCGGGTCACCGACGATACGCGGCGAAGGCGAGCCGAACTCCTGACGCACGAGATGGCACACATGTGGTTCGGCGACTACGTGACCATGCGCTGGTGGGACGACCTGTGGCTGAACGAGGCATTCGCGACCATGATGTCGGTCGTCGCACAGCCCGAAGCGACGGGGTACGGCGAAGGCTGGACCGGCTTCGCGCATCACAACCTGCCCATCGCCCGGCACGCTGACCAGCTGCCGACGAGCCACGCGATCCGGGTGGACACCGCCGACACCGACGCGGCACGATCGAACTTCGGCCCGATCGTGTACCGGAAAGGCGCAGCGGTCCTGCACGACTTGGCGGAGCGGCTGGGCTGGGACTCGTTCGTCGCGGGGGTGCGGAGCTACCTGCGGACGCACGCGTGGGGCAACGCCGGCCTTGGCGACTTCGTGGCCGCGCTGCGGCGGGCGTCCGGCGAAGATGTCGACCGGTGGGTGGACGAATGGCTGCTGAGCAGCGGCATCAACACCGTCGAGATGGTCCGGGACCGCCTCGTCCAGCATGCCGATATTCCGCCGCGCGACCTGAATCTGCGGGTCGCCGCGTTCGACGACCACGAAGGCACCATGGTGCTGCGGCGCCGCGCGCACGTTTCGCTCGGTCCGGCCGAGCGCGAGCTGACCGGCTTCGGCAGTGCGGATCTAGTGGTGCCCAATGACGATGCGGTGAGCTACGTCAAGGTCCGGCTGGATGCCCGGTCCCGGCAGAAAGCGTTGGCGAGCTTGTCCGCACTGGATGATCAGCGCGCCCGGGCAGTCGTTTGGGGAGCGTTGTGGGACGAAGTGCTCGACGCGCGCTTGCCAGCGCGGAGCTATGCCCGGGCCGTTCTCGCGCACGGGCCGGGGGAGGGCGATGTCGGGGTACTGGAAGCGCTGCTGGATCGCGCGGTGCGGGCCGTCCGGGTCTACGGGGATCCGGCTCACCGCGCGGAGATGCTCGCGACACTGGCACGCCAGGTGCGGACGCTGCTGGTTGCCGAAGCGCCGGGCAGCGATCGCCAGTTGGTCTTCGCCCGTGCCCTGGTCGGCGTCGTCCCAGCCGAGGACCACCTTCTGCTGAGCGAAATCGTGCACGGCCGCTCGCCGTGGGCGGACCTGGAAGTGGATCTGGATCTGCGATGGCGTGCGCTGTTCCGCCTCGCGTCGACGGGGCGAGACCTGGACGGGTGTCTGGATGCCGTGGTGCAGGCGGACCCCGGCGACCGTGGCCGCCGGAATGCCTTGACCGCCGAGGCCGTCCGGCCCGCGGCGGCAGCCAAAGCAGCGAGCTGGGAGCGGCTGTTTCACGGAGACTTTTCGCTCGCCGAGCGGAAAGCGATCATGGCGGGCCTGCCGCAACCCGAGCAGGAGGCGCTGCTCACGCCGTACGCGGACCGCTACTTGAGGGCGCTGGAAAGCATGTCGGGCGCGGTTGAACTGGAGTTCGCGGTGGCATTCGCGCGCGCTCTCTATCCGCACTTCACCACCGCTGAGCAGAGCGTGCTGGCAGGCACCGACAGCTTGCTGGACAGCACTTTGCTGCCTGAGAACGTCGCCAAAGTCCTCCGCGAGGAACGCACCGAGCTTCTGATCATGCGCGCGGCCCGAGTGTGCGACGCCGCGCATCGAACGAGGTGATTGGAAGGCGCAAGGCTTCAGTCGCGTGGGCAGACTGAAGCCTTGCGCCGGCTGGAGTTGCGGTCAGCCTCGGTAGAAGTAACCAGTGGCTTCAGCGCAAACCTCGACGACCGTGTAGAACGGCGTTTCCCACTTCACGTTATTTCCTCCTGTAGAAGGATTTCGGGCGAGTGCTTCGCCGCGAAGCATCTCCGACGCGACGGAAGGGCGGCCACCGATCTGAGACCGGCGGCCGGGAAATGGTGACGGGCGGCGGTTATTCCGGGTCGAACGGGTAAAAACCCTTTTCTGGCAAGGTTTTTTCTCGATCGGCGGCCGCTGGCGCCGGCCGGAAAACCCGCAGGTGACGTGCTGCACACCGTTCGTCTCCGCAGCGGCTACGTTCGTGTCCCGCGAATTGACCAGGCCGACCGGTCAGTGC
Source organism: Amycolatopsis benzoatilytica AK 16/65 (assembly GCF_000383915.1). NCBI lineage: Bacteria > Bacillati > Actinomycetota > Actinomycetes > Pseudonocardiales > Pseudonocardiaceae > Amycolatopsis > Amycolatopsis benzoatilytica. Next base: position 4,269,998 of record NZ_KB912942.1, on the reverse strand, counting down.
AGGCTCAGTGCACACCGCAGGTCCCCTGACCGCGGGTCGCGCAGTCCGCGCACCGTCAGTGTTCTGCCCACGGGCACGGTACGACGTATTCCGGAGCGAGAGGGGAAATCGTGGTTCTTCCCTCAAAAATGCCTCAGCTCGCCGACCTCGATCTGCTGCTGTCCGTCGAACGCTACGGAAGCGTGGGGAAGGCGGCGCAAGCGCACAGCCTTTCCCAGCCGGCGGCCAGCATCCGGATCAGTGCCATGGAACGCCGGCTCGGCCTGCGGCTTCTGGAACGGTCCCCGACCGGGTCGAAGCTGACCGAGGAAGGGGAAATGCTCGCGAAGTACGCCCGCAACGTGATGCACGCGGCGCGGGAGCTGCTGGAGTTCGGATCCGGTTCTTCCACCGCGAGCCGGTTGCGGGTCGCGGGCAGCCCGGGAGTGTCCGAACACCTGATCCCGGAATGGCTGAACCGCTCCGGGTTCTCGTTCGGCGAGGTGAGGGTGGAGGTGCGGACCGGCCGTGTCGACGAGCTGCGCCAGCTGATCCGGGCGGACTACGCCGACGTCGCGTTCATCGACGGCTGGTGTCAGGCCGGCAGCCAGCTGCCGAAACAGTTTCGGGAAGGCCTGGTCACCCAGTACATCTGCGACGACAAGCTGTCCGTGGTCGTGGGGGCGCTGCATCCGTGGGCGAAGCGGCCCGGACCGGTGACGGTGCAGGAGCTGGCCTCGGCCCAGCTGGTGTTGCGCGAGCGGGGATCCGGGCTCCGGGAGTTCACCGACGAACTGCTGGGTTCCGCGCGCGCTTCGCGAAGCTACGTCGAGCTTCCGTCCAGTGCGGCTGTCAAGCAGGTGGTCGCCACCGGCCGGCGGGTGACCGTGCTGAACATCTCCACCGTCCGGTCCGAAATCGCCGACGGCAGGCTCCGGCTCGTCCCGGTCGAGCAGGAGATGCCGGCGAAGCCTATTTACGCGGCGTGGAGCGAACGCCGTGGGTTGCCAGCGCACGCGCGGGAACTGGTCGAGATCGCGGCGTCGAAGGGCAGTCCGATGCCAGGCGCGGAGCCTGGCCCGAAAGTCACCAGCACAGGAGGAGCAACAATCGATGTCCACTCTTAACAAAATCGCTCGCATCATGGTGTCCGACCGGCGCGGAATCCTCGCCGCCGACGAGAGCATCGGGACGATGTCTTCCCGGCTCGAAGGCGTGGGCGTCGAAGCGACCGAGGAAAACCGGCGGGTGTACCGGGAGCTGATCGTCACTACCCCGAAGCTTTCGGAATCGGTCAGCGGCATCATCCTCGCCGACGAGACTTTCCACCAGAAGCTGTCCAACGGACAGACGTTCCCCCAGTTTCTCGCCGATCTCGGCATCCTCGCCGGCATCAAAGTCGACACCGGCGCGAAGCCGCTGGCGGGCGCACCGGGCGAGAACGTGACCGAAGGGCTCGACGGGCTGCGCGATCGCGTGAAGAACTATGCGGCGCTCGGTGCGACGTTCGCCAAGTGGCGCGCGACGATCACGATCGGCGACGGTCTGCCCTCGGACCGCGCGGTGCGGGCCAACGTGCACGCACTGGCGCGGTATGCCGGCCTGTGCCAGGAAGGCGGCATCGTGCCGATCGTCGAGCCCGAAGTGCTGATGGACGGTTCCCACTCGCTCGCGAAGTGCAAGCAGGTGACGACCTCCGTGCTGCGCTCGCTGTTCGACGAGCTGAGCCTGATGCAGGTGCAGCTCGACGGCATCGTCCTCAAACCGAACATGGTGGTGGCAGGCAAGGACTGCCCGGAGCAGCCTTCGGTCGAGGAGGTCGCGAAGGCCACTGTGGACGCTCTGCGGGAGACGGTGCCGACGTTCGTGCCGGGCATCGCCTTCCTGTCCGGCGGGCAAAGCCCGGAAAAGGCGACCGAGCACCTCGCGGCGATGCAGAAGCTCGACCCGCTTCCGTGGGAGCTGACGTACTCGTTCGGCCGGGCGCTGGTCGGGCCGGCGCTGGAGACCTGGCGAGGCGACGACCGCAAGCGGGAAGCGGCGCAGAAGGCGCTTTCGGACCGGGCTGTGGCGAACGCCGCGGCTCGATGAGCAAGCTCGGCCGATGCGCGCCGCGGCTCGCATCGGCCGGGCTGGGCCAAAGAAATCTGCCCGTTCGCGCACAGGGATGGATGCCGATGAAGAGTCAGGAATGGGGCCCGGCCACCGCGGAAGGCACCAGGGGCCCCGACGACGCCCTTGCCCTCGAGCTCGTGCGCATCACCGAGGCGGCCGCGCTCGCGGCCGGACGATGGGCCGGGCACCGCGACAACAGCGCCGAACTGGCCGCCATAGATGCGATGCACAGTTCGCTGCGCTCGGTGGCGATGGACGGCGTAGTCGTGCTCGGGGTGGGATCGCGAGGCGAATCGCCCGCCCTCTTCCACGGTGCGGAGGCGGGCACTGGCGAAGGGCCGGTGTGCGATATCGCGCTCAGCATCGGCGATGGCGCGCTCTCGGAGGCAAGGGACGTGCCCCGCTCGCTGACCGCGATCGCGGTCAGCGAGCGAGGTGCGATGTTCGCCCCGTCGCCGCAGCAGACCATGGAGAAGCTGGCAGTCGGTCCCGAATTCGCCGACGTCGTCGACATCACCCGCCCGGTCGCGGAGAACTTGTGGATGATCGCCGGGGCCAAGGGGGTCCGGGTGTCGGACGTCGTCGTCGCGACGCTCAACCGGCCCCGGCACGTGGAGCTGGCACGCGAAATCCAGGATGCCGGCGCGCGGGTCCACTTGCTGGAGGGTGGCGAAGTCGCGGGCGCCGTCGCCGCGGCGCGGCCCGAGCATCCGGCCGACCTGTTTCTGTGCACCGGGAACGCCGTGGAGGGCGTCATCGCCGCCGCCGCGTTGTCCTGCCTGGGCGGGTCGATGCAGGCCCGGTTGGCGCCCGAGGACCCGGCACGGCAGGCAACCAGGGTTCTGCACACCGACGACCTGGTGGGCAAAGGGAGCGTGGTTTTCTGTGCCTCCGGCGTGACCAGCAGCGAGCTGCTGCGCGGCATCCGGAACGACGGCGCGGGCTGCACGACCACCCGGTCCCTCGTGCTGTGCTCGAATCCGGACACGGTGCGGACGATCCAGTCCGAACACCGGTACGTCAGGTAGCGCGGCCATGGGTGGTACCGAACCTCTGCTCGCTCGCTACCGCGGGCTGATCTGCGATCTCGACGGTGTGGTGTACCGCGGGCCGTCCGCCGTTCCGCACGCGGTCGAGAGCCTGAATGAGGCGACCGCGCGCGGCCTGTCGGTCGTCTTCGCGACGAATAACGCGTCTCGTCCTCCCTCGGACGTCGCTGATCACCTGCGCGAGCTGGGCGTCGCCGGGTCCGGCTGGTCGGTGGTCACCAGCTCCCAGGCGGCCGCGGCCTACCTGGCCGAGCGGCTGGCTCCCCTCGCGCGGGTGTGCGCGGTCGGCGGCCCGGGCGTCGCCCACGCGCTGGCCGAAGCCGGATTGACACCGGTCCGGGTCGCGGACTCGGCGGGCGCGTCGGTCGAGGCGGTCGAGGCGGTCGTGCAGGGACTCGGCTACGACATCACCTGGCGCGAGCTCGCGGCTGTCGGCTACCTGGTGGAAGCGGGAGCTGCCTGGGTGGCCACGAACGTCGACCTCACGCTGCCCACGCCCTACGGACGAGCGCCAGGCAACGGCGCGCTGGTCGCTTTGGTGCAGACCGCGACCAGCGCGTCCCCGCACGTGGTAGGCAAGCCGAAGGCCGCCCTGTTCGACTTGGCGCGCGCTCGGCTGGGCACTGCTCCGCAAGAGACCTTGGTGTGCGGGGACTTGCTGGGCACCGACATCGAAGGCGCGAACGCCGCGGGCCTCGACTCGCTCTTCGTGCTGAGCGGATCCTCCCGGCTCCGCGATCTGGCTCTCGCCGAGCGGCGTTCCCGGCCGACGTATGTCGCCGCTGACGTGGGCGGGCTGCTCGCCCCCGCGCTGCGGCTGGACAGCACCTCGGCCGAGCACCTTGTCGATCTCGGGCCGGACGACGTCCCCTGCCTGCCGAGTGTCGGCGACAACGGCCGCTCGCTCCAGGTCGTCATCGCTTCCGCGTGGACGGCTCGCGACGACGGCCGGGCGATTTCCGGCGACGCACAGCTGTGGGAACGGATCGAACAGCAGCTTGGCGTCGCCGGTCCGGAGCGACCCGCCCGGTGAGCCGGGCGCGGTCGTCGAGAGAAGGGAATGTGCCATGTTCGGACTGCTGGCGATCGGATTCGTGCTGAGCCTGGACAACTTCCGCAGCTCGCTGGTGCTTGGCGGGCTGAAGCCGAGCTTTGCTCAATCGGTCAAGACCTCGGCCATCTTCTCGGCATGGGACGGCGTCGCGCCGCTGGCCGGTCTTTTGCTCGGGCACGTGCTGAGCGAAAAGATCGACCGCAGCGCGGACACGATCATCATCATCGGGCTCGGCGCCTACGGGGTCTTCCTCGTCGTCCGGGCGGTGGTCTCGCCGGACCGCGCGGACCCGGATCTCAAGTGGGCACGGTGGGGTTTGCCGATCCCGTTGAGCGCGGACAACGTCGCGGCCGGCGCGGCACTCGGCGTCGCTGGCTACAACCCGTGGCTCGCGCCGATCCTCTTCGCCTTCGCGACCTTCGTGATGTCGGTGGCCGGGCACCAGATCGGCCGGACCGTCGCCCGGTTCGTCGACTTCATTCCGAAGATCAACACCGACCTCCTGGTCGGCGTCTGCTTCACCGCGATGGCGGTCCTGATGGTCTTCGGTGTCACGCTGCCGCTGTCCTACGACGGATAGCGGCAGCGCGACGGTCATTCGCCGGGCAGGGCGGGCGGTTCGCCGGTGCGTTCGTACTCCGACAGCAGATCGATCCTGCGCTGGTGCCGCCCGCCCTCGAACTCGGTGGTGAGGAAAGCGTCCACGATGCGATCGGCCTCCTCAACGGTGTGCATCCGCGCGCCTATGCCGGCCAGCAGGGCGTTGTTGTGCTGGCGTGCCAGCCGCGCGGTGTCCTCGTTCCAGGCCAGCGCGGCGCGAGCGCCGGGCACCTTGTTGGCGGCGATCTGTTCTCCGTTTCCGGAACCGCCGACGACGATGCCGAGGCTGCCTTCGTCGGCGACGACGCGGCGCGCTGCCTCGACGCAGAACGGCGGGTAGTCGTCGCCGGCGTCGTAGGCGGCGGGACCGACGTCGGTCACGTCGTAGCCGAGGCCGGAAAGCCGCTCGGCGAAATGGTTCTTCAATTCGAGTCCGGCGTGATCAGCGCCAAGGTAGATTCGCACGGCGGCGAGTCTAATGTCGCGTTAGGCGGAGTGGACGGAAAAATTCGGCTGCCGGGCATTGGAATGCGTTATAGGCCGGTCCTGGTTGCCGCCGCCGTTGCCGTCGCAGCAGCAGTCGCCGCCGGCCGCCGCGGCCGGACGGCGTGCGCGGTCCGCTCTCCGCCGACGGTGGCCCGGCCGATTCCGCTCGTCGACGGCGGGACGCCGTTCGGCACCGGTTGCCGACCGCTGGTGCCCTGGCGGTTGCTGGCGCCGTGTTAAGGCGAAGAAGCTGGTCCGTGACCAGGAGATTTCGTGACGGTGTCGTCGAGATCGATCGGTTTTCGGGAGCAGCCAGCAGAAGGAGGGCGACATCATGTGGGAAACCCCGGAGTACACGGTCATCGAGGTGTGTGCTGAGGCGACCGGCTACTTCTACCGGCGCTGACCAGCCCGGCCGCACTGGCCGCGTTCCTCAAGAAGGCATGGGCGCGAGGTCCCGGACGCGGGGCCTCGCGCCCATCTCTGAGCGCGCTCGATCCCTGGAGAGGCGGTCCCCGTGAATCTCGAATTCCTTCCGCTGATGGCCCTCGCGTTCGGCCTCAGCCTGGACAATTTCCGCTCGTCGATCGCGATCGGAACCATTCCGTTCGGCTGGCGCCGCGCGGTGCAAGTAGCCCTGGTCTTCGGCTTGTGGGACGCACTGGGCCCGCTGCTGGGCGGGTTCGCCGGCCGTTACCTCGGCGAATTCTTGGGCGGCTGGGCCGAGTACCTCGGCGTGGCCGCGCTGGGGCTGTACGGCGTGTATTTCATCGTCTCGGCGATCCGGAACCCGGAGGCGGGAACGGAAGACCTGGACCATCCGTGGGTCACGCTCTTCGGGCTGCCGCTTTCGCTGACCGTCGACAACTTCCTCGCCGGGGCCGGACTGGGCATCGCCGGATTCTCTTTGGTGGTACCGATGTTCACGTTCGGCGCGATGACGGTAGTGCTGTCGCTCGCCGGGCTGTTCGTCGGCCGGATGGCCGCCAAGGTCATCCGGATCCGGGCGGACTTGTTCAGCGGCATCTCGCTCGTCGGCGCGGCGATCCTGTTGCCGCTCGCCTTCGACTGAACGACGGGGGGAGGACAGCGATGCCCGAGAATCCCGACACCCACGTCTATCGCACCTACGACCAGGTCCTGGCCGGCTCCGGCCGGTCCGGCCGGCGGAATCCGCCGGTGGCGGGCGGGAAATCCGACGACTGGTGGCCGCGCCGGCTCGACCTGAAGGCGCTGCACCGAAACGATCTCGCGGCCGACCCGATGGGCGCGGATTTCGACTACGCCGAACACTTCGCGAAGCTCGATCTCGACGAACTGGCGCGCGACATCGACCAGGTGCTGACGACCTCGCAGCCGTGGTGGCCGGCCGACTTCGGCCACTACGGGCCGCTGGTGCTGCGCATGGCCTGGCACGCCGCGGGAACCTACCGCGTCAGCGACGGCCGAGGCGGCGCCGGTGCCGGAATGCAGCGCTTCGCACCGTTGAACAGCTGGCCGGACAACCGGAACCTGGACAAGGCACGCCGGCTGCTGTGGCCGGTGAAGCGCAAGCACGGCCGCAAGATCTCCTGGGCGGACCTGATGATCTTCGCGGGCAACCGGGCGCTGGAGTCCATGGGTTTCCAGACTTTCGGGTTCGGCGGCGGTCGCGCCGACGGGTGGGAGCCGGACGAGACGTACTGGGGCCCGGAACGCAAGTGGCTGTCCGACGAACGCCACCACGGCCTGCACGAGCTCGACGAGCCGTTGGCAGCCGAGGAAATGGGGCTGATCTACGTCGATCCGCAAGGCCCGGCCACCAATCCCGACCCGGTGCTGGCCGGTCGCGACATCCGCGAGACCTTCCAGCGGATGGGGTTGAACGACGAGGAAACCGTGGCGCTCATCGGCGGGGGGCACACCTTCGGCAAGACGCACGGCCCGGCGGACCCGAACGTGACCGGCGGTCCCGAGCCCGAGGGCGCGCCGCTGACCGCGCAGGGCCTGGGCTGGCTGGGCGGGCACGGCAGCGGCACCGGCGCGGACGCGGTGACCAGCGGGCTGGAGGGGATGTGGACCCGCACCCCGGTCACCTGGGACCACACCTTTTTCGAGACCCTCTTCCAGTACAAATGGGACGTCGAGCTCAGCCCGGCGGGCCTGTGGCAGTGGATTCCGAGCGACGGGCAGGGCGAGGGCACCATTCCGGATCCGTTCGACCCGGACACGAAACACCATCCGGTCATGCTCACCACCGACCTCGCGCTGCAGGAGGACCGGATCTACGCGCCGATCGCGCGGAGGTTCCTCGAGCACCCCGAGGAGTTCGAGGACGCGTTCGCGCGGGCCTGGTTCAAGCTGACGCACCTCGACCTGGGCCCGATCGAGCGTTACCTGGGCCCGCTCGTGCCGGCGGAACGGATGATCTGGCAGGACCCGGTGCCGGAGGTGGACCACGAACTCGTGGATTCCGGCGACATCGGCGCGCTCAAAGAGGAAATCCTCGGCTCTGGCCTGACCGTCGCGCAGCTCGTCTCGACGGCGTGGGCGTCCGCGTCGACTTATCGGGACAGTGACAAACGCGGCGGGTCGAACGGTGCGCGGATCCGGCTGGAACCGCAGCGCGGCTGGGCGGCGAACGAACCCGAGCAGCTGGCCGTCGTTCTGCCGGCGCTGGAAGCGATCCAGCGGCGATTCAACGCGTCCGCGCGAGCAGGCAAACGGATCTCGCTGGCCGACCTGATCGTGCTCGGCGGATGCGCCGCGGTGGAACAAGCCGCCGCGGCGGCGGGATTTCCGGTCGATGTCCCGTTCCGGCCCGGACGGACCGACGCGACCCAGGAATGGACCGACGTCGTGTCTTTCGGCGCGTTGGAGCCCGCGGCCGATGGGTTCCGCAATTATCTGGGCAGCGGGTGCCGCACGCCGCCGGAACGCCTGCTGATCGACCGGGCGAGCCTGCTGACCCTGACCGCGCCGGAGATGACCGTGCTGGTCGGCGGGTTGCGAGTGCTCGGAGCCAACCACGGCGATTCCCCAGCCGGGGTTTTGACTGCCGCGCCGGGTTCGCTGACGAACGACTTCTTCGCCAACCTGCTGGACATGGGAACCGAGTGGGCGCCGAGCGCGGACGGCTACGAAGGCCGCGACCGGGCGACCGGCGAGGCGAAGTGGACGGCGAGCCGGGTCGACCTGGTCTTCGGCGCGCACCCCGAGCTGAGGGCGATCGCCGAGGTTTACGCCAGCGACGACTCCGGCCGCAAGTTCGTCCGGGACTTCGCCGCTGCCTGGGGAAAAGTCATGGAACTCGGCCGGTTCGACCTGCGCTGACGCTGCCCCCGGCGTGTCTATTATGGACTGTTCTGAGGCGGTCCGGCGCCAACGAGCGGTACCAGTCCGCCGGGGAACGGCGGCGATCCGCCCTTCGGTGGCAACGGATATCGGGATTCCTTGCTCCGGCGTAGGGTCGGAATTCGTTACCGGCTCGGGAATCTTCCCGGTCGATCCCGGTAATTGATGCGGGTGCTTCGGAAAACTGTCAGAAGGTTCATGTGTGCTGACGAGGAGGTGACGTCCGATGACCATTGCCCAGGAGCGAGAAGATCTCTTGGCGGAACTCAGCGGACAGAACAAGGCAACCATCGGAGCCGTGCTCGGCACGGGTTCGGTCGGCAAAGCGATCGAGCGCGCCGACGGCACGATGGAAGCGACCATCCGGATTCCGGAGGACGCGATGCAGTGGGAGCCGGGGATCCTGATCATGCCGCACGGCGGCATCCTCGAGCTGACCATCATCAACGACGACAAGAACACGCACGCCTGCCTGCTCCCGAGCAACGGCGACCGGCAGTTCATCGGGCTGCTGAACCATTCGAAGGGCAGCGCGCGGATCGAGCTGGACGGCCCCGGCTGCTACTGGTACGGCTCGCCGGCCGGCAACGACGAGGGCCGGGGACTGACCGGCGCCATCGTCGTCACCGGCGAGGTGCCGCCGGAAGCCAAACTCGACCGACCCGCCCAGCCGCGGCCGTAAACAGGGAGGACAGCCATGACCCTCGAATATGTCGATGCCGGTCGAGCGTTCAATCACAGCAAGCTTTCCAATATGCCGCACAGCGCTCCGGACGTGACGAGCGGCATCAACTACGAGCGCATCCTTCAGGCGCGCAACGAATCGCAGAACTGGATCACCTATTACGGCGCTTATGACGGCCAGCGGCACAGTCTGCTGAACCAGATCAACGCCGACAACGTCAAGGACCTGAAGGTCGCCTGGATCCACCAGGCGAGCGCGACCGGCGTGATCGCCTCCACCTCGACCTACGCGTTCGAGGCGTGCCCGATCGTCGTCGACGGCGTCATGTTCGTGACCGGCTGGGACGGCTGGCTTTGGGCACTCGACGCGCGTACCGGCGAGCAGCTGTGGCGCTACAAGCACGCGATTCCGGTCGACGTGACGCTGTGCTGCGCGAATGTCAACCGCGGCTGTGCGGTCGCCAACGGCAAGGTCTACATGGTGACCCAGAACGCCCAGCTGGTGGCTCTGGACGCGACCAACGGCCAGAAGGTCTGGCAGAAGACCATCGGCGACGTGCGCGCGGGCGAGAGCGCTTCGATCGCTCCGCTGGTCGTCAAGGACACCCTGATCACCGGTTCGGCCGGCGGCGAGTACGGCGTGCGCGGCCACATCGACTGCTGGGACCTCGAGACCGGCGAACAGCGCTGGCGCACCTACACCGTCCCGAAGCCGGGCGAGCCCGGCGCGGAGACCTGGCCGGCTGACGGCGAGGCGTGGCAGCGCGGCGGTGCGAACCACTGGGTCACCGGCACGTTCGACCCGGAGCTGAACCTCTACTACGCGGGCACCGGCAACCCGGCTCCCGACTTCGACGGCGAGGTCCGCGAGGGCGACAACCTCTACACCGACAGTGTGGTCGCGCTGGACATCGACACCGGCGAGATCAAGTGGCACTACCAGTTCACCCCGCACGACCTGTGGGACTACGACTCCACGATGGAGATGACCCTGTTCGAGCGGGACGGCAAGAAGCTGCTGGCCCACTTCGACAAGAACGGGTACATGTTCGTCCTCGATCGCACCAACGGCGAGCTGCAGCACGTCACGCCGTTCGTCGACCGCATCGACTGGGGCGTGATCACCCGCGACGGCAAGGTGACGCCGCGGAAGTACCCGGACAAGGAAGGCGAGCCCTGCCACTTCTTCCCCGGCCCGGCCGGTGCGAAGGAATGGACGCACGCGTCGTACAACCCGAACCACGACCTGTTCTACGTGCCGGTCGCCGACGTGGGCGCCACTGCCACCCGGCGGCGTCGCGAGTTCAAGGAAGGCATGCCCTACTGGGGCGCCGCCGTCGAGGTCGACATCGACAACATGGCCGGCTCGGTCAGCGCGTTCGACTCGCACGGCGAGGAGAAGTGGCGTTACCGGATGGACCTGCCGATGGCCGCGTCGACCCTCAGCACCGAAGGCAACGTGGTTTTCGCCGGCACGCCCGCCGGCGAGTTCATGGCGCTGCACGCCGAGACCGGCGAGAAGCTCTGGAGCTTCCAGTGCGGCAGCGGGCACCACAGCAGCCCGAGCACCTATTCCATCGACGGCAAGCAGTACATCACGGTGCCGGTCGGCTGGGGTGGCTGGCTCGAAGGCATTGTCCCCGGCATGTCCGGCCAGGGGCACGGTGCCGCGGTGATCACCTTCTCGCTGTGACCGGAGAAGCGGTGTGCACGGGAAACTCCCGGTAAATTGCCGGTGGTTTCCGTTGGGCGTGTCTCCGTTGGCGGGGATGCCGAGATCGCTCCCGGACGTCCGTGAAGGGCCCCTTACCGGACTTAGATTCCCTCAAGGGGCCCTTCACGGAGGAGTCCGCCCGCCAACTGCACCACACGAGACATGCTCTTATTGCCCGCCCGGTGCTCGACTCGCCCCGACGATTCGAGCACCGGGCGGGCGTTTTTCACGATAGGCAACGACCGGAAAGGTGAGCTGGAATGAGCCAGTCGTCAACGGCGAAGCCGGAACCTGGAGTCGAACTGCTGTCCTGCTGGAGTTGCGGGGAGGAGTACCGGCCGCAGGAACGTGCGCGTCATACCGAGCCGGTGCAGTGCGGGCCGTGCATCGTGTGCGCCGGCAAGCCGGCGTGCTGCAGTTGCCGTCTCATGTACTGCGTGTGCGAGGTGCACCGGTACCGCGGCTGAAGCGCCTCAGATCGCCAGCGCCCGCCGCACCGCCGGGGTGTTCCGCCGGGAAACCGGCACCATGGTCTGTTCCTGGTCGTCCATGACCAGGAACAGTTCGCCCTTGAACCCCCGCTCGACCTCGCGGATGCGGCTCAGGTTCACCACGTACTGGCGGTGCACTCGCAGGAAGCCGGCGTCGCCCAGTTCGGTTTCGAGTTTGTCGAGGCCGGGCGAGGCGGAGCGCAGCCGTCCTTGGTCGGTCGACAGCCACACGTCGTTGCCGTCCGACTGGGCGAACGAGACTTCCGGATGCCGCAGCAGCACCATCCGGTTCTCTCGGGTCGCGACCATTCGGTGCGGCTGCGCCCCCAGCGGGCGGTCCTCGCCGGACCGGGGCAGCGGAACCCCTTCGGACGCGCCGAAGGTCACCAGGTTGCCCAGCAGGTGCCCGGACAGGAACACCGGCCGGAAGCTGATCGGGATGGGTTCGGCGGCGAGCCGGGTGAAAATCTGCGTCGAGCCGAGCCAGTCGTGATTGCGCGTCGCCTCTTTCGCGGCATAGACGGAAGCCTGGATGAACTCGGGCAATTCCGGTTTCCATCGCACTGCGGGATCGGGGGCGGGCGTCGAGCCGGGGATGCCGAGAAGCACGCTCGCTGTGTCGTCGGCGAGCACCACCCGCCCCGAGGGGTCGACTGCCGCGAGCGCCGCGCTTGAGCGCGCCCTGGCGTCGTTGAAGGACGCCATCAGCTGGGTGCCGTCGTCTTGGGCACGCCGGCGCAGGATGCGCTGCGTCATCGTGGCGGCGTTGCTGAGCCAAGCCCCGGCCGCGCCGGGAAGATCGGTGCGCCAGCACGAAATGTTGAGTACTGCGACCGATTCCCTGGTCACCACGTCCCGGATCGCGACGCCGGCGCAGTTCCACTCGTGGAACGCCTGGCACCAGTGTTCCGCGCCGCGGATCACCACCGGCGCATAGGACATCAGCGCGGTGCCCATGCCGTTCGTTCCGGCGGCCCCCTCGGACCAGCAGAACCACGGTGCCAGGTTGGCCGCGGAGGCGACGGTGCGAGTGGCCGGGTCGCCCCATTGGGCCAGGACGCGGCCGCTCGCGTCGGTGATGGTCACGATGCCGCCGCCGGCGTTGACCTCGTGCGCGAGCGCGGCGGCGCGGAAGCCGAGTTCCGCGATGACGACGTCGCGCTCCAGCGCCTGGTCGACTTCGGCGACGGCGACCGGCGCTTCGGTGAGCAGGGGATCGACCCGGAACTGGTCCCGGCACCGGTGCCAGGAAATCGCGACCTCGGGCCGCACGCCGCGGAGGTCGTCCTCGCCCCGGACGAAACGTTCCCAGGCTTGGTGCACCGTTGGTTCGCCACGGTTGCGTGATGCCGAATCGAGTCGGCGTACGTCCGCCATGTGAGACCGCCTTTGGTCCGGTGCCGATCCGAACGAGTGCAGCCCGGGTCGGTTGGCTGCCCTGGGAAGCTAGGCTTCGGGTCGGCGCGGCGGCAAGCCAAGCGGGATGACTGCGGGCGAATGCCGGATGAACGGCTGCGGAACGAGGATGACCGGCGGTCGTCCGCGCACTAGCGGCGCACCGGCCCGGAGAGCGCTGGCCTGCCCTACTCTTCGAAGGGTGCGGCGTGCGGCTTGACCTGGGCGGCGTTGTGCGGAACGATTTTTCGCTGCTCGGCCACGAGCCGGGCAAGTTGTCCCGCCTGATGGGAAATCTGGAACGCCTGTGGGCGGCGCGAGACTGATCTTGTTTGTCTACAACTTGGTAACCGGACGACGTGGTCATGTCTTGTAATGATGTGCTGCTCCGAGCTACGTTTGTAACCGCTGTCACAGCCCGGCGGTCCCTGAGGCCCTGGTGCTCGAGGCGACGAGGAGGTCGCGATGACCGTGAGCGTGCCGCCGTTGGCGATTGCACCGAGTGAGTCCGGCAGACGCGGCATTCCGGCGGGCGGTGCTCTGGAAGCCTCGTCGTCAGCGAGAGAAGTAGCTCGGGCCTGGGAGAGCTTCGCCGCGGGCGAGGACATCGAAACCGGCGTTCGCCCGGAGATCCTGGCGTCCTGGTACCGCTGCCGGGACCGGTACGAGGTGGACCGGACTCTCGATGTCGCGCCGGGAGCGAGGGGCGACGACGTCCAGCGGCTCGACAACGGTGTCATCTTCACGACGCTCGGCGGCCTTGGGGCGCTGGCCGGTCGTGAAGTGGACCACGATGGCGCCGTTGTCACCGTCGCGGACGGGGACGGGCGCGTTCTCGGTGCCTGGGGTGACCCCAGCGCGCAGCGGCGGGCCGAGCTGCACAACCTCGCCCCGTGGTCCTCCTGGTCGGAGCAGTGCACCGGCACGAACGGGATGGGCACTTCGCTGGAGGTGTCCGGTCCGGTGACCGTGACCGGGCCGGAACATTGGTGCGAAGCGTTCCACCGGTGGTCCTGCGCGGGCATCTCGATCCGCGACGTGGTGACCGGTTCGCCGGTCGCGTCGATCAACATTTCGCGGTGGAACGCGGCGCTGTCCGAGCTGGTGCCGGCGTGGCTGACGAAGGCGGCCGCCTGCGTCGAGCAGGAGATCTACCGGCGTGCCATCTACGAGGCCGACAAAGTGATCTCCGAGTTCAACCGGAAATGCGATCAGGTCGCCGAGCCGTTCCTGGCGATGGACCGGGGCGGGAACGTGATCGCGGCCAACGACGAGGCGGTGACGCTTCTCGGGCTGACTCCCGG
>NZ_KB912942.1:3650683-3655694 GCF_000383915.1 Amycolatopsis benzoatilytica AK 16/65 | reverse complement strand
AGCCTCGAGTTTCGCCGGGTGTAAGGTACTTCTCCGGTAACAAAAAGCTTGAAATAACGCATCGAGCTTGGTCCGGTTTTTCCGGGTCTGGTTCGGGGTGTGTTGCTTGAGAACTCAACAGTGTGCTAGTGAACTAAGCCAGTAGAGCTTATATATGAAACCCCCTCGTCGGGGTTTCCTTTGAGAATGTGATTGAGAATAGTCTCGATCGAACTTTACAGCATTGTTGGAGAGTTTGATCCTGGCTCAGGACGAACGCTGGCGGCGTGCTTAACACATGCAAGTCGAACGCTGAAACCGCTTCGGTGGTGGATGAGTGGCGAACGGGTGAGTAACACGTGGGTAATCTGCCCTGCACTCTGGGATAAGCCTGGGAAACTGGGTCTAATACCGGATACGACCATCGGGGGCATCCTCGGTGGTGGAAAGTTCCGGCGGTGCAGGATGAACCCGCGGCCTATCAGCTTGTTGGTGGGGTAATGGCCTACCAAGGCGACGACGGGTAGCCGGCCTGAGAGGGTGACCGGCCACACTGGGACTGAGACACGGCCCAGACTCCTACGGGAGGCAGCAGTGGGGAATATTGCACAATGGGCGCAAGCCTGATGCAGCGACGCCGCGTGAGGGATGACGGCCTTCGGGTTGTAAACCTCTTTCGCCAGGGACGAAGCGCAAGTGACGGTACCTGGATAAGAAGCACCGGCTAACTACGTGCCAGCAGCCGCGGTAATACGTAGGGTGCGAGCGTTGTCCGGAATTATTGGGCGTAAAGAGCTCGTAGGCGGTTTGTCGCGTCGGCCGTGAAATCTCCACGCTTAACGTGGAGCGTGCGGTCGATACGGGCAGACTTGAGTTCGGCAGGGGAGACTGGAATTCCTGGTGTAGCGGTGAAATGCGCAGATATCAGGAGGAACACCGGTGGCGAAGGCGGGTCTCTGGGCCGATACTGACGCTGAGGAGCGAAAGCGTGGGGAGCGAACAGGATTAGATACCCTGGTAGTCCACGCTGTAAACGTTGGGCGCTAGGTGTGGGCGACATCCACGTTGTCCGTGCCGTAGCTAACGCATTAAGCGCCCCGCCTGGGGAGTACGGCCGCAAGGCTAAAACTCAAAGGAATTGACGGGGGCCCGCACAAGCGGCGGAGCATGTGGATTAATTCGATGCAACGCGAAGAACCTTACCTGGGCTTGACATGCGCCAGACATCCCCAGAGATGGGGCTTCCCTTGTGGTTGGTGTACAGGTGGTGCATGGCTGTCGTCAGCTCGTGTCGTGAGATGTTGGGTTAAGTCCCGCAACGAGCGCAACCCTTATCCTGCGTTGCCAGCGCGTCATGGCGGGGACTCGTGGGAGACTGCCGGGGTCAACTCGGAGGAAGGTGGGGATGACGTCAAGTCATCATGCCCCTTATGTCCAGGGCTTCACACATGCTACAATGGCTGGTACAGAGGGCTGCGATACCGCGAGGTGGAGCGAATCCCTTAAAGCCGGTCTCAGTTCGGATCGCAGTCTGCAACTCGACTGCGTGAAGTCGGAGTCGCTAGTAATCGCAGATCAGCAACGCTGCGGTGAATACGTTCCCGGGCCTTGTACACACCGCCCGTCACGTCATGAAAGTCGGTAACACCCGAAGCCCATGGCCCAACCCGCAAGGGAGGGAGTGGTCGAAGGTGGGACTGGCGATTGGGACGAAGTCGTAACAAGGTAGCCGTACCGGAAGGTGCGGCTGGATCACCTCCTTTCTAAGGAGCACAACACGTCCACGCCCCCGGGATGCCCGGACCAAGGGCGTGGGGTGGGCACGGTTTAACACCCGCACGCGGTGTTGCCGGGCTTGCTCAAGGAATTGTGGAACTACTGGTTATGGGTTCTCGCGGTGGTGACGCCGTCGGGTAGTACTGCGGAGCTTGCTTCGCGTGGAACGCCGGCGGGTTGATCCGGGCGGGTTCGTGTTCACTGCGCACTGTTGGGTCCTGAGGCAACACACGTTGTTTCTGGTGTGGTGTTTGAGAACTGTAGAGTGGATGCGAGCATCTTTGTGGTCAAGTTGTTAAGGGCACATGGTGGATGTCTTGGCTTCAGGAGCCGATGAAGGACGTGGGAGGCTGCGATATGCCTCGGGGAGCTGTCAACCGAGCTGTGATCCGAGGATTTCCGAATGGGGAAACCCAGCACCAGTGATGTGGTGTTACCCGCCGGTGAATATATAGCCGGTGTGGAGGGAACGCGGGGAAGTGAAACATCTCAGTACCCGCAGGAAGAGAAAACAACCGTGATTCCGTGAGTAGTGGCGAGCGAAAGCGGAAGAGGCTAAACCGTGCACATGTCAAGCTGTCAGGCGTTGTGTGTGCGGTGTTGTGGGACCCGCCTTGAGAATTCTGACAGGTTCTCGGGTTGATGTGCTGGTTAGTGGAACGCCTTGGGACGGGCGGCCGGAGTGGGTGAGAGCCCCGTACGCGAAAACCAGTTGCGTGAGCCTTGGTGGTGTTCCCGAGTAGCAGCGAGCTCGTGGAATTTGCTGTGAATCTGCCGGGACCACCCGGTAAGCCTAAATACTTCCTGGAGACCGATAGCGGACGAGTACCGTGAGGGAAAGATGAAAAGTACCCCGGGAGGGGAGTGAAAGAGTACCTGAAACCGTGTGCCTACAAGCCGTCAGAGCCGTTGAGGTGATGGCGTGCCTTTTGAAGAATGAGCCTGCGAGTTAGTGCTGCGTGGCGAGGTTAACCCGGGTGGGGTAGCCGTAGCGAAAGCGAGTCCGAACAGGGCGGTTGTAGTCGCGTGGTCTAGACCCGAAGCGGAGTGATCTACCCATGGCCAGGGTGAAGCGACGGTAAGACGTCGTGGAGGCCCGAACCCACTTAGGTTGAAAACTGAGGGGATGAGCTGTGGGTAGGGGTGAAAGGCCAATCAAACTCCGTGATAGCTGGTTCTCCCCGAAATGCATTTAGGTGCAGCGTCGCATGTTTCACCGCGGGGGTAGAGCTACTGGATGGTCTAGGGGCCTTACCGGGTTACCGAAATCAACCAAACTCCGAATACCGTGGTGTGAGAGTGCGGCAGTGAGACGGCGGGGGATAAGCTTCGTCGTCGAGAGGGAAACAGCCCAGAACACCAGCTAAGGCCCCTAAGTGTGTGCTCAGTGGGAAAGGATGTGGGATTGCCCAGACAACCAGGAGGTTGGCTTAGAAGCAGCCACCCTTGAAAGAGTGCGTAATAGCTCACTGGTCAAGTGGTCCTGCGCCGACAATGTAGCGGGGCTTAAGCACACCGCCGAAGCTGTGTCACTCGTGCAATACATCCGCCTTCCTCTTCGGGGGTTGGTGCAGTGGCACGGGTGGGTAGGGGAGCGTCCTGCATCCGGTGAAGCGGCGGCGGAAGCCAGTCGTGGAGGGTGCGGGAGTGAGAATGCAGGCATGAGTAGCGAATGCAGAGTGAGAAACTCTGCCGCCGGATGACCAAGGGTTCCTGGGCCAGGCTAATCCGCCCAGGGTAAGTCGGGACCTAAGGCGAGGCCGACAGGCGTAGTCGATGGACAACGGGTTGATATTCCCGTACCCGAGCATGTGCGCCCATGGCGAGGCGGTTGACACTAACCACCCGAAGCCGCGGAGGAAGTCTTCGGACGGATTTCGTGTGTGGAGCGTGGGACCTGATTCCGTAGTAGTCAAGCGATGGGGTGACGCAGGAAGGCAGCTCTGCCAGGCGATGGTTGTCCTGGTGTAAGCGTGTAGGCCGGAACATAGGCAAATCCGTGTTCCATGAGGCTGAGACGTGATGCGTAGCCGTTTGAGGTGAAGCGAGTGATCCTATGCTGCCGAGAAAAGCCTCTAGTGAGTGCATGCACGGCCCGTACCCCAAACCAACACAGGTGGTCAGGTAGAGAATACCAAGGCGATCGGGTGAACTGTGGTTAAGGAACTCGGCAAAATGCCCCCGTAACTTCGGGAGAAGGGGGGCCAAGCGCGGTGATACCCCTTTGCGGGTGGAGCTGTGGTTGGCCGCAGAGACCAGCGGAAAGCGACTGTTTACTAAAAACACAGGTCCATGCGAAGTCGCAAGACGATGTATATGGACTGACGCCTGCCCGGTGCTGGAACGTTAAGAGGACCGGTTAACTCATTTCGGTGGGTGAAGCTGAGAATTTAAGCGCCAGTAAACGGCGGTGGTAACTATAACCATCCTAAGGTAGCGAAATTCCTTGTCGGGTAAGTTCCGACCTGCACGAATGGCGTAACGACTTTCCGGCTGTCTCGACCACAGGCCCGGCGAAATTGCATTACGAGTAAAGATGCTCGTTACGCGCGGCAGGACGGAAAGACCCCGGGACCTTTACTATAGTTTGGTATTGGTTTTCGGTTCGGCTTGTGTAGGATAGGTGGGAGACTGTGAAGCTCGGACGCTAGTTCGGGTGGAGTCGTTGTTGAAATACCACTCTGGTCGGATTGGGAATCTGAACCTCGGACCGTGATCCGGTTCAGGGACAGTGCCTGATGGGTAGTTTAACTGGGGCGGTTGCCTCCTAAAGAGTAACGGAGGCGCCCAAAGGTTCCCTCAGCCTGGTTGGCAATCAGGTGTCGAGTGCAAGTGCACAAGGGAGCTTGACTGTGAGACAGACATGTCGAGCAGGGACGAAAGTCGGGACTAGTGATCCGGCACCTCCTGGTGGAAGGGGTGTCGCTCAACGGATAAAAGGTACCCCGGGGATAACAGGCTGATCTTGCCCAAGAGTCCATATCGACGGCATGGTTTGGCACCTCGATGTCGGCTCGTCGCATCCTGGGGCCGGAGTAGGTCCCAAGGGTTGGGCTGTTCGCCCATTAAAGCGGCACGCGAGCTGGGTTTAGAACGTCGTGAGACAGTTCGGTCCCTATCCGCCGCGCGCGCAGGATACTTGAGGAAGGCTGTCCCTAGTACGAGAGGACCGGGACGGACGGACCTCTGGTGTGCCAGTTGTCACGCCAGTGGCATGGCTGGTTGGCTATGTTCGGAAGGGATAACCGCTGAAGGC
>NZ_KB912942.1:3647062-3649562 GCF_000383915.1 Amycolatopsis benzoatilytica AK 16/65 | reverse complement strand
AGCGGCGGAGCATGTGGATTAATTCGATGCAACGCGAAGAACCTTACCTGGGCTTGACATGCGCCAGACATCCCCAGAGATGGGGCTTCCCTTGTGGTTGGTGTACAGGTGGTGCATGGCTGTCGTCAGCTCGTGTCGTGAGATGTTGGGTTAAGTCCCGCAACGAGCGCAACCCTTATCCTGCGTTGCCAGCGCGTCATGGCGGGGACTCGTGGGAGACTGCCGGGGTCAACTCGGAGGAAGGTGGGGATGACGTCAAGTCATCATGCCCCTTATGTCCAGGGCTTCACACATGCTACAATGGCTGGTACAGAGGGCTGCGATACCGCGAGGTGGAGCGAATCCCTTAAAGCCGGTCTCAGTTCGGATCGCAGTCTGCAACTCGACTGCGTGAAGTCGGAGTCGCTAGTAATCGCAGATCAGCAACGCTGCGGTGAATACGTTCCCGGGCCTTGTACACACCGCCCGTCACGTCATGAAAGTCGGTAACACCCGAAGCCCATGGCCCAACCCGCAAGGGAGGGAGTGGTCGAAGGTGGGACTGGCGATTGGGACGAAGTCGTAACAAGGTAGCCGTACCGGAAGGTGCGGCTGGATCACCTCCTTTCTAAGGAGCACAACACATCCGCGTCCCCGGGATACCCGGAACCAGGGCGCGGGGTGGCTCGGGCTCGGAAGCCGAATGTGTTTCCGTCCGGGTTGCTCAAGGAATTGTGGAACTACTGGTTACGGGTTCTCGCGGTGGTGATGCCGCCGACCTAGTACTGCGGGGCTTCGGCTTCGCGTGGAACGGCGGCCGCGGATCCGGGCGGGTTCTTGTTCGCTGGCGCGCTGTTGGGTCCTGAGGCAACACACGTTGTTTCTGGTGTGGTGTTTGAGAACTGTAGAGTGGATGCGAGCATCTTTGTGGTCAAGTTGTTAAGGGCACATGGTGGATGTCTTGGCTTCAGGAGCCGATGAAGGACGTGGGAGGCTGCGATATGCCTCGGGGAGCTGTCAACCGAGCTGTGATCCGAGGATTTCCGAATGGGGAAACCCAGCACCAGTGATGTGGTGTTACCCGCCGGTGAATATATAGCCGGTGTGGAGGGAACGCGGGGAAGTGAAACATCTCAGTACCCGCAGGAAGAGAAAACAACCGTGATTCCGTGAGTAGTGGCGAGCGAAAGCGGAAGAGGCTAAACCGATTGCATGTGATACCTGTCAGGGGTTGTGTGGTCGGGGTCGTGGGACCTGCCTTGAGAATTCTGACAGATTCTCGGGTTGATGTGCTGGTTAGTGGAACGCCTTGGGACGGGCGGCCGGAGTGGGTGAGAGCCCCGTACGCGAAAACCAGTTGCATGAGCCTTGGCGGTGTTCCCGAGTAGCAGCGAGCTCGTGGAATTTGCTGTGAATCTGCCGGGACCACCCGGTAAGCCTAAATACTTCCTGGAGACCGATAGCGGACGAGTACCGTGAGGGAAAGATGAAAAGTACCCCGGGAGGGGAGTGAAAGAGTACCTGAAACCGTGTGCCTACAAGCCGTCAGAGCCGTTGAGGTGATGGCGTGCCTTTTGAAGAATGAGCCTGCGAGTTAGTGCTGCGTGGCGAGGTTAACCCGGGTGGGGTAGCCGTAGCGAAAGCGAGTCCGAACAGGGCGGTTGTAGTCGCGTGGTCTAGACCCGAAGCGGAGTGATCTACCCATGGCCAGGGTGAAGCGACGGTAAGACGTCGTGGAGGCCCGAACCCACTTAGGTTGAAAACTGAGGGGATGAGCTGTGGGTAGGGGTGAAAGGCCAATCAAACTCCGTGATAGCTGGTTCTCCCCGAAATGCATTTAGGTGCAGCGTCGCATGTTTCACCGCGGGGGTAGAGCTACTGGATGGTCTAGGGGCCTTACCGGGTTACCGAAATCAACCAAACTCCGAATACCGTGGTGTGAGAGTGCGGCAGTGAGACGGCGGGGGATAAGCTTCGTCGTCGAGAGGGAAACAGCCCAGAACACCAGCTAAGGCCCCTAAGTGTGTGCTCAGTGGGAAAGGATGTGGGATTGCCCAGACAACCAGGAGGTTGGCTTAGAAGCAGCCACCCTTGAAAGAGTGCGTAATAGCTCACTGGTCAAGTGGTCCTGCGCCGACAATGTAGCGGGGCTTAAGCACACCGCCGAAGCTGTGTCATTGACACTTTAGATCGGCGTTCGTCCTTGAGGCGGGCGTCCAGTCGTGTTGATGGGTAGGGGAGCGTCCTGCATCCGGTGAAGCGGCGGCGGAAGCCAGTCGTGGAGGGTGCGGGAGTGAGAATGCAGGCATGAGTAGCGAATGCAGAGTGAGAAACTCTGCCGCCGGATGACCAAGGGTTCCTGGGCCAGGCTAATCCGCCCAGGGTAAGTCGGGACCTAAGGCGAGGCCGACAGGCGTAGTCGATGGACAACGGGTTGATATTCCCGTACCCGAGCATGTGCGCCCATGGCGAGGCGGTTGACACTAACCACCCGAAGCCGNNGNNGAAGTCTTCGGACGGA
>NZ_KB912942.1:3423756-3647056 GCF_000383915.1 Amycolatopsis benzoatilytica AK 16/65 | reverse complement strand
GTGTGGAGCGTGGGACCTGATTCCGTAGTAGTCAAGCGATGGGGTGACGCAGGAAGGCAGCTCTGCCAGGCGATGGTTGTCCTGGTGTAAGCGTGTAGGCCGNNANNNAGGCAAATCCGNNTNNCANNAGGCTGAGACGTGATGCGTAGCCGTTTGAGGTGAAGCGAGTGATCCTATGCTGCCGAGAAAAGCCTCTAGTGAGTGCATGCACGGCCCGTACCCCAAACCAACACAGGTGGTCAGGTAGAGAATACCAAGGCGATCGGGTGAACTGTGGTTAAGGAACTCGGCAAAATGCCCCCGTAACTTCGGGAGAAGGGGGGCCAAGCGCGGTGATACCCCTTTGCGGGTGGAGCTGTGGTTGGCCGCAGAGACCAGCGGAAAGCGACTGTTTACTAAAAACACAGGTCCATGCGAAGTCGCAAGACGATGTATATGGACTGACGCCTGCCCGGTGCTGGAACGTTAAGAGGACCGGTTAACTCATTTCGGTGGGTGAAGCTGAGAATTTAAGCGCCAGTAAACGGCGGTGGTAACTATAACCATCCTAAGGTAGCGAAATTCCTTGTCGGGTAAGTTCCGACCTGCACGAATGGCGTAACGACTTTCCGGCTGTCTCGACCACAGGCCCGGCGAAATTGCATTACGAGTAAAGATGCTCGTTACGCGCGGCAGGACGGAAAGACCCCGGGACCTTTACTATAGTTTGGTATTGGTTTTCGGTTCGGCTTGTGTAGGATAGGTGGGAGACTGTGAAGCTCGGACGCTAGTTCGGGTGGAGTCGTTGTTGAAATACCACTCTGGTCGGATTGGGAATCTGAACCTCGGACCGTGATCCGGTTCAGGGACAGTGCCTGATGGGTAGTTTAACTGGGGCGGTTGCCTCCTAAAGAGTAACGGAGGCGCCCAAAGGTTCCCTCAGCCTGGTTGGCAATCAGGTGTCGAGTGCAAGTGCACAAGGGAGCTTGACTGTGAGACAGACATGTCGAGCAGGGACGAAAGTCGGGACTAGTGATCCGGCACCTCCTGGTGGAAGGGGTGTCGCTCAACGGATAAAAGGTACCCCGGGGATAACAGGCTGATCTTGCCCAAGAGTCCATATCGACGGCATGGTTTGGCACCTCGATGTCGGCTCGTCGCATCCTGGGGCCGGAGTAGGTCCCAAGGGTTGGGCTGTTCGCCCATTAAAGCGGCACGCGAGCTGGGTTTAGAACGTCGTGAGACAGTTCGGTCCCTATCCGCCGCGCGCGCAGGATACTTGAGGAAGGCTGTCCCTAGTACGAGAGGACCGGGACGGACGGACCTCTGGTGTGCCAGTTGTCACGCCAGTGGCATGGCTGGTTGGCTATGTTCGGAAGGGATAACCGCTGAAGGCATCTAAGCGGGAAGCCTGTTCCAAGATGAGGTATCCCACCCCTTTGTGGGTTAAGGCCCCCAAGAGACGATTGGGTTGATAGGCCAGAGATGGAAGCACAGTAATGTGTTGTCGAGTCGACTGGTACTAATAGGCCGAGGACTTGCCTACGAAGATGTTGCGCATCCACTCTACGGTTCTGAAACACCACACCGGCTGTCACCGGATACCGGGTGGCGGGTGTGTGTTGTTTCGGAGTGTTTCGGTGGTTTTAGCGTCAGGGAAACGCCCGGTCCCATTCCGAACCCGGAAGCTAAGCCTGATTGCGCCGATGGTACTGCAACCGAAGGGTTGTGGGAGAGTAGGACACCGCCGAACTCAACCAACAGGCTGGGTCCCGGTCGAGAACCCCCAACAGGTTCTCCCGGGGCCCAGCTTTTTTCATGCATCCACGACCACGCTCGAACAAGCAAGGCCCGGCCCCACCCAGGGGACCGGGCCCTTGTTGTTGCGTCAGGAAGAATCGCGTCCCGGACCGCGACAACATCTCGATCGAGTTGAAGCGTCCGGTCGGCGCGACCCAGTCAGCAGACCTCCGGCTACTGCCACGACAGTGCGCGCCGACAGTTGACTGCCATGTCCCGGCTCAGGAAATCGCTTCACGCACCGCCGGCGCGATCTCCTGTCCCCAGCGGCTGAGCGAGTCCCGGTCAGGCGTGCCGCCGCCGGGCGAGAAGAGCACGAATCCGGAAGCGCCGTGTTCCAGCACGGCACCGGTCAGTTCCTCGGTCCACTGCTCGACGGAACCGCCGATCCACCGGCCGTCCTCGCGACGGGTCGCGGCCAGCGGCTTTTCGGTGATCCGGCCGGGGAAGTTGTAGATCGTGCGGATCTCGGCGGGGTTTCGTCCGGCTGCCTTGGCGGCGGCGTCGACGACCGGACGCGAGGTCCGGTAGCGCTCGCTGAGCCAGTCCGCGGCGTGACCGGGGATCCAGCCGTCCGCGACGCGGCCGGTGGCGGCCAGTGATTTCGCGCCGACTGAACCGGTCCACACCGGCGGCGCGGCCACTGCGGCGGGTTCGATCTGCTCGACCTGATAGTGCTTGCCGTGGAAGGTGATCGGCGGCCCGCCGCCGGACAGCTTCTTGATCAGTACCGCTGCCTCCTCGAAGGCTTCGACCGCCTCGCCGGGGGAGAGACGGGCCACGCCGAGGTCGGCGATCCGGTCCCACAACCCGCCCGCGCCGAGCCCCAGCACGACGCGCCCGCCGGTGAGCGCGGACAGCGACGTCACCGCGCGGGCCAGCATCGGCGCGGGCCGGGACGGCAGGTTGGTGACGTTGGCGAAGCCGGCGAGTCGCTGAGTGCGGCCCAGAACCAGCGCGATCGTGGCGTAGGCGTCGAGGCGTTCGCCGAGGTACGGGTGGTCGGAGAGGGAAAACAGGTCGAGACCGTCGCGATCCGCCTGTTCGGTCATCGAAAGCAGTTCGGGTCCGTCGGCGATCGTGCTGTGCGCGCCGAAGCCGAAGACGACCGGGGGAAGAGACATGGCAGTGCCTTTCAGTTGTTTTTGGCGGCGCTGAACGGCGGAGCGAACCGGCCGGTGAACGGCCGGTCGTGGAACAGGGGTTCGGGGCCCGGCCGGGACGCGTCAGTGCGCGCAGCGATCCGGCGGTGTTGACGAACGCTTCGCGGGGTTCGACCAGCACGACGTCGGCCTAGCCGCCCAAGTGCTTTGGCCAGCGACCAGCCGCCGTAACTGCCGCCGCCGACCAGGACTGAACGATTCATGACCCACACCCCTTGGCGCTGTAGTTCGCAATACGAACCATAATAGTTCGTGATACGAACCGCAATCTGGTTCTTGGGGGTCAGGCGTTCGCGTCGAGGAAGACCATGGGAGCTTTGTTGTCGACCACGACCCGGCTCAACAGTCCGGCCAGGGTCTCCCGCTCGGTCTCGCCGAGGCCGGCCGCCAGTGCGTCGACCCGACGGCAGGTCTCGGCGTAGAACTCGTCGACCAGCCGGTGTCCGCGCATGGTGAGCCCGACCCGGACCGCCCGGGTGTCCTGCTCGTCCGCCATCCGCCGGACGAAGCCGTTGCGCTCGGTGCGGTCGACCAGTCCGGTGAGGCTGGACTTGGCCAGCCCGAGGGTGGCGCCCAGCTCGCTCATGCCCAGGGGGCCGGACATCAGGACGCAGAGCAGTTGTCCCTGCTGCTGGGTGATCCCGTATTCGCGGGCGGACGCGGCATAAACGGCGTCCACCAGGAATGCGGACCGGACCAGTCCGGCGACGACGCCCATCTGATCAGCACTGTTCGCCATCTGGCCAGGGTAGCGCACAGTTCGTGGTACGAACTTCCTGCGGACTGCAGCGCGGCGGCGACTGCTCTCCGCGGTTAGCCAATGACGGAGAAGAACGAGTACCGGTACCTGATGACTTTCGTGGAGACCGGGCCGGTCCGCCCGGCACGCACCTGCCGGGAGCCGGGCCCGGGGAACCGCCGGCCGGTCAGCGGTCGCGCTCGTCGAGCTGGGCGCGGAGTCCGGTGATGATCTCGCGGGCGTCGGCGAGTTCGTCCTGCAGGCCGACGATCCTGGCGGCGGAGGCGAGGGGGTGGCCGTCGTCCAGTTGCTGGCGCAGCCGCACGACCAGTGTCAGCTGGCGGCGGGAGTAGCGCCGGTGCCCGCCGCCGGAGCGTTCGGGGCGCACCACGGCCGCGGTGTCCAGGCTGCGCAAGAACGCCTGCTGCACGCCCAGCATTTCGGCGGCTTGGCCGGTCGTGTACGCCGGGTAGTCCTGATCGTCGAGACTCTCCAGTCCGGTCATGCGCGCCTCCTCGCCGGCAGCGTTGCCGCTGGTTCGGCTCAAGATTATCTCGACTCACTGCTTGACACAATCTACAGTCCGCGCTATAGAAATTGGGAGAGGCGATAGCTGACCTGGTGTCGAGACGACCGAGCCGGGGAGTGATCGACGATGCCGGACACCATCGGCCGCTGGGGCGGTCAGGGCGCGCCGCCCCGCGGATTCGTAGAGCTGGTCTGCGCCGACGCGGCCTGGCCGCGCGCCAAGTTCGGCGCGATCGTGGAGGCCGCCTTCGACCAGGTTCCGGTGCTTCCTCCGGCGCGCGGTGACCGCTGCGGCCCTCGGCGGCCCGCGGGCGCAGACGAGCGAGGCGGACCCGGTTTGCACCGGGCGTGGCCGCCGGAGCATCGGCAACGGTCGCCTCCGCCGCGATACGCACCCGGCGGAACACAGCGATGACATCGCTTGGGAGGTGATAGCACGGCGCGGCCGGATCCGGGTCGCTCCAGGCGGGAAGGTCTGCCACGACACGCGGCCGAGGAGGCTCGAACAGCCCCGGCGCGGCGTCTCGCGACGCATTTCCGCGGCTGATCCCGTCGCGTCCGGACGTGGCCGGCAGCGCCGTCTTGCGCACAGCTCGTCCTAGTTGCGTTTCACCCCGAACTGGTCCCGGCCCCGCCGCTGTCCCGGCGACGGGGCCGGATCGCCGAGGGTACGGCGAAACTGGCAGTCCAAAGTGGAAAGCGGAGAACAGCTCCAGCTACGGGAAAGAAATACCGAGCGATTGGCTGGCAGGGCAGAAAACAGGGAGAGCCCGCTTCCGATCGGCCGAGTGCGCCGGGCGGCGGGCGGCAGGGGAAGGAGAATGGAGGCGCATGGTCATGTTGATGCGGACTGACCCGTTCCGGGAGCTGGATCGGCTGAGCCAGCAGTTCTTCGGAGGCAACGGCACCGCGACCCGGCCGGCGGTGATGCCGATGGACGCCTACCGGTCCGGCAACGACTACGTGGTGCAGTTCGACCTGCCGGGCGTCGCGCCGGAGTCGATCGACCTGGACGTCGAGCGCAACGTGCTGACCGTGAAGGCCGAACGCAGGCCGGAGTACAGCGAGGACGCCGAGGTCCAGGTCTCCGAGCGGCCGCGAGGTGTCTTCTCCCGGCAGCTGTTCCTGGGCGACGCACTGGACACCGACCGGATCAAGGCCGAGTACGACGCCGGCGTGCTCACCCTGCGGGTGCCGATCGCCGAACAGGCCAAGCCCCGCAAGATCGCCGTCGGCGGCAACCGCGAAGCCCGGCAGATCAACGCCTGACCGGCTCGCCGGCGGAGGCCTGGCCTCCGCCGGCGAGGACAGCACGAGGAAAGCATCCGGAACCTGTCCAGTCACCGGCGGGAAGACCGCCGCAGCAAGCGGATCACCGCTTTCTCGATCCGCTCGCGCAGCACGTCGTCGGCGACCGCATCGGAGTCCGCCCTGCGCACCGTGCGGTAGATGGTGCGGTGGCTTTCGTACTCCCGCAGGACGCGCGGATCGACGTAGGAGCGTCGCGCGACGGCGGGAGTGTTGCCGAGTTCCTCTGCGACCTCCTTCATTGCCGCCGCGGCGGCCCGGGCCCGTCCTCGTTGCGACGCAGGCACTTCGCGGACGGCGAGAGCGACCGCGGCGAGCACCGTGGCGTTCCAGGTGCGCAGGTCCTTGACGGTGAACTCGTCGCCGGCGAGCTCTTTGAAACGCTCGTTGACCTCGTCGGCGTGCAGCTGGCGCCAGCCCTCGGCGGTGCGGTAGGCGAACAAGCGCGAGGTGCCGGTACGGCACCGGCGAAGCGAGCCGAGCACGGTCGCGAGTTCGCGATCGCGCATGCTCAGCGTCCGGACCAGTCCGCTTTTGGCCGGGTAGCGGAAAGAGAGCTCCTCGCCGGAAATCCGGACATGTTCGCGGAGCAGCGTCATGGCGCCGCGAGAGCCGTTCGTTTCGGTGTATTCCTCGCCGCCGCTGCGGAACACGCCCCGGTCGATCATCCGCAGCGCGGCAGCGGACACCCGGAGCCGGTCCAGGTGCGGTCGCCGCAGGTCGCTCCGGATCGCGTCGCGGACGCCGGGGAGCCTGCCGGCCAGCGCGAGCACCCGGTCGTGCTTCTCCTCGTCTCGCGCCCGGCGCCATTCGGGGTGGTAGAGGTACTGGCGGCGGCCCGCGTCGTCGACCCCGACCGCCTGGATGTGGCCGGTGCCGTGCGGGCAGATCCACACCCGGCGCCAGGCAGGCGGGATGACGAGCCGCTCGATGCGCTCGAGAGTGTCCGGGTCGGTCACGGGTGAGCCGTCCGGTGCGAGATAACGGAAACCCCGTCCCCGGCGCCGGCGCTTGAGACCGGGGGTGGACGGGTCGCTTCGCCGCAACCGCATAGCCGAGAGTGCCCGCGCCAGGCCGGTTCAAACGCGGTCCGGCGGGGGCTCGCCAGGCTCGTCGTTCTCCTCGGCCCGATCCGTCGCGACGCGCGCGTTGCGCGGGCGCAGCGGGTCGACCTCGACCGGATCGAGTCGCGGGTCGCGCAGGAACGAGCCGATCGCGGACTTGGCGACGGCGAGGATCGGGACGGCGAGCAGCGCCCCCGCGATGCCCGCGACCTCCAGGCCCACCGCGATGCCGACCACCACCGCCAGCGGGTGGAGCCGGACCGCGCGGCCGAGCAGGAACGGCTGCAGGACATGACTTTCCAGCTGCATCACCGCGACGACGACGGCGAGCACGATGAGCGCGGCGACGAAACCGTTGGCGACGAGCGCGACCAGCACGGCGACCGCGCCGGTGACCACCGCACCGAGGATCGGCACGAACGCGCCGATGAAGATCAGCGCGGCCAGCGGCACCGCGAGCGGGACCCCGACCAGCCACACGCCGATCCCGATGCAGACCGCGTCGACGCAGGCCACTGCCGCCGTGGCGCGCACGTAGCTGACCAGCGAGGCGTAGCCGCGCCGCCCGGCCACATCGACGTTGTCGCGGGAGGCGGCGGGCACGACGCCCAGGAGGAACCGCCATACCTGGTCGCCGCTGTAGAGGAAGAAGACGAGCACGAACAGGGTCAGCAGTATTTCGGTCAGGAGCCCGCCGACGGTGGCGGCGGTGGTGATCGCCCGGCTGGTGAGTTCGGCGGTGTTGCCCTGGAAGGACTTCACGGCTTCGTCGAGCAGTTGCTGGAGTTGGGCGTGCGACAGGTGCAGCGGACCGTGCTGCAGCCAGTCGTTGATGTTCGCGAGGCTGGCGCCGACCTGGTTCTGCAGCTGCGGCAGGCTGGCGGTGACCGTGGTGATCACCAGGGCGAGGACTCCGCCGACAACGGCCAGCCCGACGACGATCGCGACGAGCGTGGCCACCGCGCGGGGAACGTGCCAGCGCACGAGGCGGTCCACCAGCGGCGCGAACAACGCCGACAGCAGCAGGGCGATCCCGACCGGGACGGTGACGGTCGCGAGGTAGCCGAGCACCCAGGCGATCACCCCGAGCATGACCAGGACAACCAGGAAGCGCCATCCGGCCGCGGCGGCGACCCGCAGCCCCCACGGCACGCCCTCGGCGGCGTCCCGGCTTTGGCGCCGGCGCCCGCCGGCGATCCGGCGGGCTGGAACGTTTCCGTCCTGAACGGCCATCTCGCCACCTCTTGTCCCGTTGCCCGCCTGCGGAGCGCTCGTCCCGGCCGAGCGCGGGCACCAGGGCGAGCCCGGCGGCGGGCGGAGCCGCGTGCCGGGGCTCCGGGTGCAGGACTCGTCGCGGACCGTGCCCTCGGCGGTTTCCCGGCAGGCCCGGCACTCAACCGTCGGACCTGATCGTGTCCGGCGAACCGACCCCAGCGCGGGGCTGCCAAAAAGCCGCGTTCCGGGCGGTCAGCGGCGGGCACGCAGGACGCGGCTCGCGCGCAGCGCGCGGGACGGTTCGTCCTCGAACCCGGGCTGGCCGTCGAGATACCCGGCGACGAGGTCCGCGGCGGGGTAGTCGTCGATCTCGGCGAAACCGAGCGCGCGAAGCTGCGCGGCGATTTCGTCCGGGGCGAAGAAGCTGCGCAGCGGCTCGCCCTCGGCGGCGAGCCGGTCGGCCCGCTGCCGCAGGTGCGCGCGTTCCTCGTCGTTGTCCGCGGG
Source organism: Amycolatopsis benzoatilytica AK 16/65 (assembly GCF_000383915.1). Lineage (NCBI taxonomy): Bacteria > Bacillati > Actinomycetota > Actinomycetes > Pseudonocardiales > Pseudonocardiaceae > Amycolatopsis > Amycolatopsis benzoatilytica. Next base: position 3,638,756 of record NZ_KB912942.1, on the reverse strand, counting down.
CTGCAAGTAGTCGAAGACCACCTCGGCGGGGCGAGCCTGGCCGGCGATGTAGTCGAGGGTGGCCCGGGCGGCTGCCGGGGTCAGGTAGAAAACGACGCCGAGCCAGACGAAAACGGCCGGTTCGCTGCGCTGGAACCCGGCCGCTGCCAGCGCCGCCGCGAGCGTTCCGGTTTCGAAGTCGAGCGGCACGAAGGTCGCCGTCGCAGGGCAGTCGATCCCGGCCAAAGCGAGGCGTTCGCGTTTCCATTCCTGGGTCGCTGGATGGTCGACCTCGAACACCCGCAGATCCGGGTACGGGTTGCGGCAGCCGAAGGTGTCCAGTCCCGCGCCGAGGAACACCGCCTGCCGGACGCCGTCCGCGACAGCGTGGGCCACCCGGTCCTCGGCGAAGCGAGCGCGTGCGGCGAAGAACAGCCGGCGCGGCCGGTCGATTCCGGGCGCACCGGCTTCGCTGCCGACCAAACGTGCCACGAGCGGGTCGGTGAGGATTCGCGGCTGGTCGGCGACCTGGTGGACGGCGCGGGCCCACGCGGTGACGAGTGCGGTCCGGCTCGGCCCACCGTGCTCCATGCCCGCGAATCTACCCGCGCCGCCGCCCCAGCGCCTCCCGCTTCACGAAGCCGATCACCGCCGTAGCGAGGAACAGCACGGCGCCGACGACGATCAGCCAGAACAGTCCCTTGATCACGATGTCGATGACGGCGAGCGCGACCCAGATGACGAGCAGTGCGACAAGAAGGCCCATGTCCGTGCCTTTCCAGGAGAGCGTCGGACCGGCCGGATACCCCGTAGCGGGAAGGGGAAACCCGGGCTCAGGCGAGGAGCCGCCGGACCTCGGCGCCGCTGGCGAGCAGGTAGTCGAGCCCTTCCCCCGGCAAGCGCGTGCTCGACCGGGGCGGACGCGAGGATGCGCAGGGCGGGCGCCGCTCCGCAGGCTCCGTTCACGGCGCGGACGATGCGCAGGCCGGTCGCGTCCAGACCGGGAACCTCGGCCAGATCGAGGACCATGACCAGGATCCGGGGGTCGCCTTGTGCGTTCGCCACCGCGGCGGCCAGCCGGAATCCGGCGAGGATGCCGAGCGGCCCGCTGATCCGGACGACCTGCACCGTGCCGGTTTTTCCCGACCGCTTCACGGCTGGCCGCTCGCGCGAGCCGCTTGCGGCGCCCGGGTGCTCAGCACGACGATGCCGGCGACGAGCGCGACGAGCGCGGTCGCTTCGCCGGCGACAGCGGCGGCGTTGTGGGAGATCTGCTCCTCCAGCCACCGTGCGCCCAGGAACAGGCTGACCACCGGATCGAGCGCCAGCATCAGCGCGAGCGCGGGAGCCATCGCGACCCCGGCCCGGAACGCGTTCTGGCTCAGGACGAAGCCCGCGATCCCGCATCCGGCGACGGCATAGAGCGGCCAATCCGACAGCGCCGCGACCGGGCCGTGCGCGAAGTCGGCGGCCGTGAGCTTGGCCAGGCATGCGGTTGTCCCGAAGAGGACGCCGGTCGCGATTCCGAGGGCGAGCGCGCGTGGCTGGCCGGATCGCCAGAGCGCTGCCACGAGGCAGGCGGCGAGAATCGCGGCGAGCACCGTCGCGGACGGCAGGATTGCCGGGAAAGCCGGCTTGCCGTGCCCGGGCTGCGGGCGGGCCAGCAAGAGGAAGACGGCGACTCCGGCAGTGGTCAGCGCCGCCCCGGCCAGCACCACCCGGTCCGGGCGCTGTCTCGCCAGGGCGGAACTCACGAGCACCGCGAAAACCAGGCCGACGGCCAGCACCGGCTGGACGAGCACGAGCGGTCCGGTGCTCAACGCGACCCACTGCAGCACGACGCCCGCCGCGTTGGCGGCCAGCGACGCCAGCCAGAGCGGCTGTGCCGCGAGCGATCGGAGGATGCTCAGCCGTACCGCGCCGGCTCCTCGGGTCCGGCGGGCGCTGCGGTGCTGCAGCGCGCCGGTCGTGCCGAAGGCGAATGCCCCGGCGACCGCGGCCGGCACCGCCACCCACGACGACGTCACTGCCTGTTCCTGTTCATGGCTGCACGGCTACCCGCTGCCCGGCTGGCTACCCGTCCCAGCTCAGGATTGCCTGCCCAGGCCGCGGGTAACCGGTCCGGGGAGGTGCCGATGGAGTCGCTGACGGTCGGGGTCGAGGAAGAGTTCCTGCTCGCCGACCCGGACAGCGGGCGTCCGATGCCGGTCGTAGCCGAAGTGCTGGCCGCGACGGGGCCGCTCGCGGACGGAGCGGCGGTGCATCGCGAGCTGCGTGCGACGCAGGTGGAACATGCCACCGGGGTGTGCACGCGGTGGGCCGAGGTACGCGACCAGTTGACGCGCGGACGACAAGCGCTCTCCTCCGCCGCGGCGAGCGCGGGGTGCGCGTTGCTGGCGACCGGAAGCCCGGTCGGCGCGCTCCTCGCGGCCGCCGAACCGCGACCACCGGACCGGTACGCCCGGATCGACGAGCACTACCGAGGTCTGGTCGCCGACTACGAGGCGTGCGGTTGTCATGTGCACGTGGGGGTCCCGGACCCGGACACCGCGATCGCCGTGGTGAACCGCCTCGCCCGGTGGCTGCCGGCGCTGCTCGCGCTGTCGGCGAACTCGCCGTTCGACCGGGGCCGCGACACCGGCCTGCACAGCTGGCGGACCGCTCAGCAGACGCGATTTCCGGGCTCCGGGCTCTGCCCGCCTGCCCGCTCGCACGCCGAGCATCTGCGCCTGGTCGATTCGCTGGTGACGTGCGGCGCGTTGGTGGACCGGAAACAGACGTTCTGGCTCGCCCGGCCTTCGCCCCGGTACCCGACAGTCGAGCTGCGCGTCGCCGATGTCCCGTTGACCGTCGACGGCGCGCTGGTCCAGGCGGTTCTGTCCCGCGCAATCGTCGCCACCGCGCTGGACGAGCTGGCTCGCGGCGTCCCGGCGGATCCGCTGGATCCGCAGATCGGTGCGGCGGCCGTGTGGGCAGCCGCGCGGCACGGCGTCACCGGCGCGCTGGTCGATCCGGTGCATGCCAGGCCGTTGCCCGCCGCGCGCACGGTCCGCGGCCTGCTCAGCTACGTCGAGCCGGCGTTGCGGTTGTCCGGGGACTATCAGCTGGCGCACCGGCTGGTGTCCGCGATTCTGCGCGACGGCACCGGTTCGGTCGCGCAACGGAGGGCTGGGCTGGACCGGGCGGTGGCGCTGATCGCGAGACGCACTGCCGCGCCTTCGGAAGCGTGACCGCGGCCCGCGGCGGGTACCCGGAGCCGATGACGACCTCCCTCACCGCACTGCCCGGCGCGCGCGGTCCGGTGTCCGCGGCCATCCTGGGAGCATTGCGCGGCTCGGCCGCCCCCGCCGCGCCGGGGCTCGACGCCGCCGACCCGTTCGGCGACGACCTCCATCTCGCGCTGCACCTGTGCTACGAGCTGCACTATCGAGGTTTGCCCGGGGTCGCCGCGGAGCAGGAATGGGACCCGAAGCTGCTGGCTGTCCGGGCTTTGCTCGAGTCTCGGTTCGAGTCCGGGTTGCGCGACAGTCTTCCCGGCGGCACCGACGTCGAGGCCGAATTCGACGCGCTGCTCACCGAAACCGGTGCCGCGGGAGCAATCGGGTTCCTGGTGGCAGAGGGGCAGTGGTGGCACGTGCGGGAACTGTTCGCGCACCGCTCGGTCTATCACCTGAAAGAGGCCGATCCGCACGCCTGGGCCATCCCGCGGCTGTCCGGGCCGGCGAAGGCGGGACTGGTGGCCGTCGAGTTCGACGAATTCGGCGGCGGGCACGCGGATCGGGTCCACGCCGCGCTGTTCGCGGACCTGCTCGCCGCGGCCGGTCTGCCGAACGGCTATCTCGCGCTGCTGGAGCACGTGCCGGGACCGATGCTGGCGTTGGTGAACATGATGTCGATGTTCGGTCTGCACCGGGCGTTGCGCGGCGCGTTGGTCGGGCATTTCGCCGCGGCCGAAATCACCACCGCCCCGGCCGCGCGACGGATGGACCGGATCCTGCGCCGGCTCGGAGCTCCGGACGCCTGCCGGTTCTTCTACACCGAACACATCGAGGCGGACGCCGTGCACGAACAGGTCATGCGGCATGACGTCGCGGGCGGCCTGCTGGCCGCGGAACCGGAGCTGGCGGCGGACGTCGTGTTCGGGATCCAGGCGACCGGGTTGCTCGAAGAATACCTGGACGAGCATTTGGCCAGCTGCTGGCAGGACGGGCGTTCGTCGCTGCGTCAGCCGCTGCCCTGACCGCGGACGCGCTTGCGGTGGCTCGTGTCGCACCACGGGTACCGCTTGCTGCGCCGGCACGCGCACACCGCGACGACGAACCGGTCCGACCGCACGGTGCGGCCGTCCGGAGTGGACACCGCCACCGGACCCTCCACCAGAATCGGCCCGTCCGGCACGATCCGGACCCGCCGTTCATCGCGCGGCACGCAGCACCACCAGTTCCTCGGTGCGGTCCCCGGGCCGTACGAATCCGCGCTCGGTCAAATACCGCAGCCGCCCGGAAACCACCGGCCCGAACGGCACTTCCGCGCGCGCGACCACCTTGCTGCGCAGTCCGGCGGCGGCCAAGGCGTGCCGGCTTTTGTCCACATCGGACATCGTCGACTGCACTAGGTACAGCACACCGTTGCGGTTCAGCAGCGCCGGGGCGGCAGCACACAGCGGGTCGATCAGCTCGCGCCCGTCCGGCCCGGCGTCCCACGCGCGCGTCGAGCGGACCGCCGGGGCCGGGGACGGGACGTAGGGCGGGTTTACCGCGACGACGTCATACGGGCCGGCTGCCGCGGCCGCGGTGAGCCCGCCCCGGACGAGGCCGATCCGCAGTGCCCGAACGACGGCGTTCGCCCAGGCAGAAGCCAGTGCCCGCGACGAAACGTCCGTCGCGACGACGGCGGCCCCGGTCCGCGCCAGCCCGATCGCCAGCGCTCCGCTGCCGGTGCCCAGGTCCGCGCAGCGCAGCCCGGGGCCGATGCGCGGGTCCTCGGCCAGCACAGAGGCGAGCAGAGCGGTGTCGTGCTGCGGGCGGTACACCCCGGGCAACCGGAACAGTCCACCCGGCGGCCGGGGCTGCGGGTCGGCTCGAACAGGCGCGGACATCGGGACTCCCTTGGTCTCGGTCGGTCCGCCCGGATACCCGTGCCGAGGCGGGACAAACGCGTTCGCGCAACCGTCCAGTCAGGACCGGCCGGCACCGGACGGACGGAAAGCCGCCGCTCCGGCGCGCCGGCGGCACGGCTCCAGCACGTCCCGCTGATGCTCGGCCCGGTCGAGCAGGGCGTCGAAATCGACGTCGGGCAGCATCTCCCGCGCGGCCGCGAGATCCGCGACGGTGTGCCACAGAATCTTCTTCCCCTCGATGCCCATCGCGAGCGCCTCCATTTCGAAGAACCGGCTGAGCGGCGAGAATCCGCGGACCCGGCCGTTGCATTTGAGCCGGCCAGCCCGTTCCGCGGCGACCGCGAGCCAGGTCTTGACCGGATTCGGCCGGACGCCGAGCCGCCGCAGAACGCCTTCGAACGCGCTTACGTCCTCGGCGATCGCAGCGGCGACCTCGTCGAGCGCGGCCGCGAGATCCGTCTCCCGGTTGTTCCGTGCGGCGCGGAAGGCCAGTTCTCGCCACAGCACGCCCAGCGCCAGCTGATCATTGAGATAAATTCCGAGGAAGCGGTTCATCCTCTCTGCCCTTCCGCGCGCGACCCGTTCGAACGGGCGCATACCCGGTGGGCGCCGGTTCACACCTTTGCGGTTCGGGATCTCGCTGTCGTTGCGCGCGAATAATCAGTGCTGCTCTGTCGTTGAGTGTGTTCGGGGTGACGGCGGCGTGGCCTCCGCTTGCTCTCCTGCGCTGCTTTGGAGTTGCTCAAACGCGCGTTGCGGTCGTGGTCTCGCTCGCGAACGTGCAGCCGAGTCCGCCGCGGTGCCGGTCGAGCAGCCACTGCGTACGCAGACCTGCCGGACGCAGACCTCGCCGGTGAGCTCGCCGCTCATCTCGCTGCTGCGAAGCGGCGTGTAGCGCGAGACCGCGCAGGAGCTCTCGGCGGCGCGCACCGCAGGCCTCGAGCCAGTAGCCGGTGTGGCTTCGGTGTCAGCCGTTGCGTCCGCGCCACTGTGCGGCCTGGCCCGCGACTCGGCTCTGCCGCGAGCAGGGGGCAAGCGGATCGCGAGAAGCTCGGAGCACTTCGTGTGTCAGTCGGTGCACGCGACGCGGAGAAGTCATGCGGTGGGCGCGTCTTCACGGACCAGTCCCTCGCTGCGGAGGTCCTGCCACAGCTCGGCAGGGAGGAGAGTCTCGAGCCACTGCGCGGTCGCCGCCTGCTGGTCCGGTGTTCGGGAGCCGATGCAGATCGAGGCGACTGCGGGGTGTGCGGCCGCGAACTGGAGAGCGACTGCTGGGAGCGGGACATGGTGGCGGTCGCAGATCGCCTGTAGCCGGCCTGCGCGTTGCAGGATGTCCGGTGGTGCGGGTGCGTAGTTGAACTTCGCTCCAGGCTTGGGGCCGGTCGCCAGGACACCGCTGTTGTAGACACCGCCGAGGATCACTCCGATGCCGCGGTCAAGGCACAGGGGGAGCAGGTCGTCGAGCGGCTCCTGCTCGAGCAGCGTGTACCTTCCGGCGAGCAGGGCGCAGTCCGCGTCCATCCGGCGCAGCGCTTCGGCGCACACGTCCGCCTCGTTGACACCGACGCCGATGGCCTTCGTCACGCCTTCGTCCCGAAGTCGTTCCAGCGCCCGGGCACCGCCGGTCATAGCGGTTTCGAACATGTCCGGCTGGGCGTCGCCATGGGTGTAGCGGTCGATGTCGTGCAGCAGAAGGATGTCGACGCGATCGACCAGGAGGCGTTGCAGGCTGTCCTCGACCGATCGCAGCACCCCGTCATAGCTGTAGTCGTAGGTGACCGCGAACGGGGCGGGGTCGGTCCACAAACCCGAGTCGAAAGTACCCGGCGCGGCCGGCCGCAACACCCTGCCGACCTTGGTGGACAGGAAGAATTCCTGCCGTGGCCGCTCCCGCAGGGCGTGGCCGAGCCGATACTCGCTCAGCCCGTGCCCGTAGAGAGGTGCGGTGTCGTAGTACCTGATGCCGAGTTCCCATGCCTGGTCGACCATCCCTCGCGCATCCGCTTCCCGGAACGGGCGAAGGAAGTTGCCGATAGGCGCTGCGCCGAAGGACAGCAACGACGGGTCGATGCCGGTCCGGCCGAGGGTCCTGCGTTGTGCGACGTGCATTTTCCGCCCTTTCCCAGTGTCCGCCTACTTCGGTTCGCTGGCTGTCGGTCCGACGTGCCGACCGTGGTCGAGCGATGCGATCCGGGCCAGATCCGTTTCGTCAAGCGCGAAGCCGTGAACCTGTGCGTTGGCCCGGATCCGCTGAGGGGTCACGGATTTCGGCAGGGCGACGGTCCCGAGCTGCAGGTGCCACCGGAGAACCACTTGTGCAGTGGTGGTCCGATGCCGGCGCGCTATATCGGCAATCACCGGATCGTCCAGGACGGCCGCGCGTCCGAGCGGCGCCCATGCCTGGGTGACGATCCCCTGTGCGCGATGTAACTCCCGCAACTCGGTTTGCGGCAGGTAGGGGTGCAGCTCGATCTGGTTGACCGCGGGCACGATCGTCGTCCCGCGCAAGAGAGATTCAAGCTGGCTGGTGCTGAAATTCGACACTCCGATCGAGCGGGCCCTTCCGTCGCGGGCAAGATCTTCCAGCGCACGCCAGGTATCGCGGGTGAGCGCCGGATCGGATGCGGGCCAGTGGATCAGGTAGAGGTCGAGGTAGTCCGTCTCGATCTCCGCGAGGCTGCGTTCAAATGCCTGAACGGTGTGCTCGTATCCGTGCGAGTCGTTCCACACCTTCGACGTCAGGAACAACTCCGAGCGTGCGATGCCGCTTCGGCGGAGCGCGAGTCCGACCGCACGCTCGTTCCGGTAGTAGGAGGCCAGGTCGAAATGGCGGTAACCGGCGTCGAGCGCGGTCGCGACGACAGTCTGGGCGACATCGTCGGCGATCCGGTATGTGCCGAGGCCGAGCTGCGGCATGAGGGTGCCGTCGTTGAGTTCGACAGCGGGGATCGGGTGGTTGGGTGCGGAACGGGCCAACTTCGGTGCTCTCCGATCTGGGGTGGTCTCGTGGTCGCGGCTCGAGATCGGGCACTGGGCGGAGGCGGTGCGCAAGATCTTCCCGAGGCCGGACGCAGACGGCCAGGGAGATCATCGCGAGGCCACACCGCAGAGTGACGGTCCATCCACCTGATTCCGCAGTTTTCCGCCGAGCTTCCGGTCTTGCCGGCCACGGTGAGCACGACGTCGTAGATCTCGAACCGACAGGCGTAATGTGCCCAGCCGTGTCCGGGTGCGCCGACCCGGACGGTGCGGCTCCGAAGCGGCTCGGCGCTCCGTCAGATCTGTTAGGTAAAGGATTTCATATCTCTGAGGTAGCGGGGAAGCTGAAGGTTAGCTTGTGTGGCACTCTAAGAAGCGACGCTACCGCTGTCAATGGTAATCGCTTACAGTTGCGGAGTGATGCCTGAGCGACAACGCGCAACGATCGGCTCAGTGGCCGAAGCGGCCGGCGTCTCGATCGCCACGGTCTCCCGCGTGTTGTCTGGGCGTCGATCCGTGCGGCCGGAGGCCGCCGAACGGGTGCACGCGGCTGTCACGGCATTGGGCTACCGGCCCAACCCTGCCGCGAAGGGGCTGGTGTCGGGTCGCTTCGACACGATCGGTGTGCTTGTGCCCGACCTGGCGAATCCGTATTTCAGCGGTGTTCTGAAGGCGGTGACGGTGCATGCGGCGGCGGACGGCCTGCGGACCCTGGTCGCGGACGCCGACAATCATGCGTCCAGCGAACTCGAGCTGGCGTGCGGGCTGCTGCGCCAGGCGGACGGAATCGTGGTTGTCGCACCTCGGATGGCCGTCTCGGATCTCCGTGTCCTCGCGGCTGAATGCGCGCCGGTCGTGCTGGTGAACCGAGTTGAGTCCGGCTTGGCGTTGCCTGTGGTGACGGTCGACGCGTTCGGTGCGACGTTCGCCCTCTGCGGTTTGCTGTCGCGCCTGGGGCACCGGCGGCTGGCGTATCTCGCCGGCACGGCCGGGTCTTGGCACAACGCGGAGCGTTGGCGTGCGGTCCAGCGGGCGGCGGCTTTCGGGCTCGAGTCGGTCGCCATCCCGGCGGGGGAAGGCGTTGATCAGGGTTACGAAGCGTTCGAGCACGCGATGCGGCATGGACCGACAGCGCTGGTCGCCTTCAACGACTTGGTCGCGATCGGTGCGATGCGCGCGGCGCGCCAGTGTGGCATTCGCGTCCCGGAGGACCTGTCGATCACCGGCTGCGACGACATCGCTCTCGCGCGGCACGTGGATCCGGCGTTGACGACGACGGCGGCAGACCAGCGCGCGCTCGGCGACCGGACCTGGCAGATGCTGCGGGCGGTGCTGTACGGCGAACCGCTGCCTGATCCGGTTTGCCTGGCCGTGCAGGTGATCGAGCGGGGCTCCGCCGGACCGGTACCCTGGTAGAGAAAGCGATTTCAGTATTGACTTAGGGGCAGCAAGAAACGTAGTTTTCCTCTCTGTAAGCGATTACATAGCGCCTGAGGTGAACGATGTCTCGCACAGCTGAACTGCTCGACGCCGACTCCGCCGCGGCCCGGATACCGGACGGCGCGGTGCTCGCTCTCACTGGATCCGGCGGCGGGATCCTCGAGGCCGACGAGGTGTTCGCCGCGATCGAACGACGGTTCATCGCGACCGGCAGTCCGCGCGGCCTGACCGTGATCCATGCGCTCGGCATCGGGGACAACGGCGCGAAGGGCCTCAACCGGTTCGCCCACCCCGGCCTGGCGCGACGGGTGATCGGGGGCCATTGGACGTGGTCGCAGACGATGCAGAAGCTGGCGGCGACGAACCAGATCGAGGCGTACGCGTTGCCGGCCGGCGTGATCAGCGCCTTGCTGCGGGAAAGCGGCGCTCGGCGGCCGGGGCTGTTCACCAGGGTGGGACTGGGCACCTTCGTCGATCCGCGCCACGGTGGGGGAAAGCTGAACGAAGCCGCTTCCGAGGACCTCGTGGAGCTGGTCGAATACGACGGGCACGAGTACTTGCGGTATCGGCCGCTGGCGGTCGACGTTGCGATCGTGCGCGGCAGCGCTGCCGACTTGCGCGGAAACCTGAGCCTGGCCGAGGAGGCCGCGCTGCTCGATGTGCAGGCTGTCGCGGCATCGGCCCGCGGCAATGGGGGCATCGTGATCGCACAAGCGAAACGCGTGGCCGCGACCGGGTCGCTCGAGCCCCGGTCGGTGCACCTGCCCGCGCCGCTCGTCGACGTCGTGGTCGAGGAACCCGGCCAATGGCAGACCTACGCCGCGGAATACGACCCAGGGCTGACCGGCCAGTTCACGCCTGCGTCGCGCACGGCTGCACAGGGGGAAACGGCGAGCTGGGGCGCGCGGACCGTCATCGCCCGGCGGGCCGCACTGGAAGTGACGCCGGGGATGGTGGTCAACGTCGGCTTCGGGATGAGCGCGGAGGTCGTTGACGTGCTGGCCGACCACGGGCGGATGGAAGACGTGGACTTGTGCATCGAGCAGGGCGCAGTCGGCGGGCGGATGGAGACCGGGCAGTTGTTCGGGCTCTCGCGCGCCCCGTATGCCCAGGTCCCTTCGACGACCCAGTTCGACTTCTTCGCGACCCGGCTGCTCGATGTGACCGCGCTGGGGATGGCCGAGGTCGATCAGCACGGGAACGTCAACGTTTCCCGCATCGCCGGGCAGGTGGTCGGGCCGGGCGGATTCATCGACATCGTCAGCGGTGCGCGCAAGGTGGTCTTCTGCGGCACTCTCACCGCCCGCGGCCTCAAAGTGTCCACAGCGGACGGACGGTTGCGGATCGACCGGGAGGGCAGCGTCGCGAAGTTCGTGCCGTCCGTCGCCGAACGGACATTCTCCGCGGAAACCGCTCTCGCCGACGGCCAGCAGGTCGTCTATGTGACCGAGCGCGCCGTATTCGAGCTGGGCCCCGACGGACTTGTCCTCACCGAGATCGCGGAAGGCCTCGACCTGGAGCGAGACGTGCTGGCACACCTTGGATTCACCCCCCGAGTCGGCGACCTGCGCACGATTCCGCGGGCGGTATTCGCCGGAGGTCCGCTGTGGCCGGGCGCACGGCACTGACCAGCCGGACTTCCCGCACCCCGACCAGAAACGGAACAACGGCAATGACGCCACCAGACGACAGCTTCGATTTCGTGATCGCCGGCGGGGGCACCGCGGGCTGCGTGCTGGCCGCCCGCCTCTCGGAAAACCCCGCGAACCGGGTGCTGCTGCTGGAGGCCGGGCGCGACGACCGCAACCCGCTGATCCACGTCCCGGCCGGATTCGCGAAACTCACGTCCAGCTCCTATCAGTGGGGCTACACGACGGTGCCGCAGCGGCATTGTGACAACCGGTCCGTCCAGTTCGCGCAGGGCAAGGTCGTCGGCGGCGGGGGATCGATCAACGCACAGGTGTATACCCGCGGCGCCGCCGAGGACTACGACGAGTGGGCCGCCGCGTACGGTTGCGAAGGCTGGTCGTCCAAGGACGTGCAGCCCTACTTCTTGCGTTCGGAGGGCAACACGCGGCTGTCGGCGCCGCATCACGGCACTGAAGGCCCGCTCGGCGTCTCCGATCCGGCGAGCTCCCATCCGCTCTCGCAGGCGTTCGTGCGCGCCGGCCAGGAATTCGGACTGCCCTACAACGCCGATTTCAACGGCGCGGACCAATACGGGATCGGCTTCTACCAAACCACCACCAAGAACGGTCGGCGCTGCAGTGCCGCGGTGGGCTACCTGCGGCCCGCGCGCAAGCGCGCCAACCTCGTCGTGCGTTCGCAAGTGCTGGTCACCCGCGTGCTGCTGGACGGAAGGCGCGCGACGGGGATCGAGTGCGTCGACGGCGGCCGGCTACGCCGATACCGAGCCGGCCGTGAGGTCGTCGTCACCGCCGGCGCGTTCGGCTCGCCGAAGCTGCTGCAGCTGTCTGGCATCGGCGACCCCGAAGACCTCGGCCGGGCAGGGGTCGAGGTCCGGCACGCGCTGCCGGGCGTCGGCAAGAATCTGCAGGATCACTGCGACCTGGACATCATTTACCAGCTGCACCGGTACCAGAGCATGGATCGGCTGCAGCGCCCCGTTCCGGCCGCGGTGTCGGCGGGGATCCAGTATCTCGCCTTCCGCACCGGGCCGCTGGCGTCCACTGTGGTCGAAGCCGGCGGGTTCGGGCGCAGCGACCCAGGCGAGCCCACCGCCGATCTGCAGTTCCACTTCCTTCCGGCCGCTGGGGTCGAAGCCGGGGTGGCCGGCGTGCGGCCGGGCTACGGGGCGACCCTGAACGTCGTGTTCCTGCGCCCGTACAGTCGCGGCACGGTACGGATTGCGAGTGCGGACCCGGCCCGCGCACCGCTCATCGATCCGAACTATCTGGCCGACGAACGCGACGTGGCCCGTACCGTCGACGGCGTCCGGCAAAGCCGCGAGATCATGGCGCAACCGTCGATGGCCCGAGAGGTGAAGTCTGAACATCTCGCGGGCCAGGCGACCCTGCGCACCACGGACGACTACCTGCGCTTCGTCCGGGCGCACGGCCGCACCGCGTACCACCCGGTGGGCACCTGCGCCATGGGCGTGAACGACCAAGCGGTCGTGTCGCCGGAGCTGCGCGTCTACGGGCTGGACGGGCTGCGGGTTGCGGACAGTTCGGTGATGCCCCGGATCGTCAGTTCCAACACGCAGGCACCGACCGTGATGATCGCGGAGAAGGCAGCCGACTTGATCCTGGCCGGCTGAGCGGCCGCCCTGCGCTCAGCGTGCGACCGGCCCGGTGGAGTCGCGCAGGACGAGCGACGCGGTCAGGAGCGGCACCTCGGCGATTTCCTGCTTGGACAATACGGCCTGCAGCTGGCGCCAGGCGGCTTCACCCAGTTCCTGCTGCGCTGCCGTCGTGGTCGTCAAGGCCGGTTCCACGCAGGTGGCGAACGGGACATCGTCTGCACCTGCGAGCGAGATGTCCCCGGGGACTCGGATGCCTCGTTCGCGGAGGCCTTTCAGCAGACCGACCGCTACCAGGTCATTGAAACCCAACAGTGCGGTGGCCCCGGTTTGCAGTGCGGCGTCGACCGCCTGATAGCCGTCTTCGATGGACGATCCGGCCCGGACGGTTTCGGCTTCGAGCCCGAAGGCCGCGGCCTGCTCGACCGCGCGCCGTCGTTCCGAGTCCTGCCAGGCACCTTCCGGCCCGGCCAGGTAAGCGACTTTGCGGTGTCCCAGTTGCACGAGGTGACCGCATACCTCGAGCATGGCTCCGAATCCGTCGACCGCGACGGTCGGCAGTCCGATCCCGACCGCGACCCGGTTCACCATCACCGTTCCGGGCGCCTCCTTGGCAAGGACGCGCAGCGCGTCTGCGGGCATCCGGGGTGACAACAGGACCAGCCCGTCCACTTGGCGCAACAGACTGCGGCACAGTTCGAGTTCCTCGCCGGGATCGTCGTTGGAATCGGCGACAACGGTGCGGAAGCCGCAGTCCGCTGCGTTGAGAGTCAGTACTTTCAGCAGCCGGCTGAAGTACGGGTTCGCCAGGTCCGGCGCTACGACGCCGACTGTGTGGTAACGCCCGGACACGAGGCCGCGGGCAGCCTCGTTGGGACGGTAGTCGAGCTTTTCGGCCGCTTCCCGAACCCGGGCCGCCAGCTCGGGTCGCGTCGATTGCCCGGTGAGGACCCGGGACACGGTCGCCGTTGAGACCCCGGCTTCGGCCGCGACCGCGCTGATCGTCACTCGTCCCGCCGTCGCGCTGCGTCGTTTGCGTTGACCCGCATCCTTACCCGCCACGGACCCATCATGCGGGAACGATCGGCCGGGCTGGACCTCAGGGCCTCGATTCCGGCAGCCGGCATCGGCGAGCCGGGAAAGGCGCGGTCCCGGCCGGCGCGAAGAGCGATCTGCTGCCGAGCGCGGCGGAAGGGCCGCCCGCAGCGCTCGCCGGTTCGGACGAGTCCGGGATCGGCAGCGCACCTTGAGCGTGTCGCTTGATCGTCGGCGGGTCGGCGTCGGAGCCATTTAGGAAGGCAAAACTTGCAAGTCTGTCCTTACAAGGTTAACCTTCTCAATATGGCGGATGAGATCGACGCGGAGAAGACGGCGGCTGCGTTGCGCCGAGCCGTGAGCCAGGTGAAGCGGCGCATGCGCAATAGCCGCACCGATGATCTCAGCGCGGCGGAGTCGTCGGTGCTTTCCCGTCTGGACCGCAATGGTCCGGACAACATTGCCGGCCTTGCCCGGTGGGACCAGGTGACTCCGCAGACGATGGGAGCCACGGTCGCCGCGCTCGAGGCGCGGGGATTCATCGAACGGCGCCCGGACCCGGCCGACGGTCGCCGGTTCCTGCTCTCGCTGACTCCGGCCGGGGTACGCCAGCTGCACGACATCCGCGATGCCGCGACCGACAAGATCGCGGCTGCTCTGCGCGAGCACCTGAGCCCGGAGGAGATCCGGCTCATCCGCGATGCGGCGCCGCTGATCGAGCGCGTCGCGCAGTACCTCTAACCCACTTCTTTCCTTCACCGGCGGGCGCCTCGGCGGCCCGCTGCCGAGCGCGCCCGCCGGGCGCCCTGGAGTAGGTCCATGTCTGGTTCTATGACGGCCTCGGCCGAGGTGCCGAGCAAGCCGTTCGACTGGCGGTTCACCACACCCCTGTACATCGGCTCGGCCCTGAACCCGATCAACAGCTCTCTGATAGCTACGGCGTTGGTGCCGATCGCGGCCGGCGTGCACGTCTCGATCGGCCAGACGGCCGCGCTGGTGTCCGCGCTCTACCTCGCCAGCGCGATCGCGCAGCCCACCGCGGGAAAAGCGGCCGAGGTCTTCGGGCCGCGGCGCGTGTTCCTCACCGGTATCCTCTTGGTCCTGGCCGGCGGGATCGTCGGAGGTCTCGCCCCCGGGCTGCCGGCGTTGATCGTCAGCCGGGTGCTGATCGGCCTTGGCACTTCGTGCGCTTACCCGACCGCGATGGTCCTGATCCGCCGCCGAGCCAGCGCGGCCGGGCTGGAGAAGCCGCCGGGCGGCGTGCTTGGCGGCCTCATGATCGCCGGCGTCGCCACTGCCTCCCTGGGGCTCCCGGTCGGGGGCGTGCTCGTGCAGTTCCTCGGCTGGCGATCGGTGTTCCTCGTCAACGTGCCGGTCGCGCTCGTCGCACTCGTCGCGACCCTGATCTGGGTGCCCGGCGACGGAACCACCGAACGGCGCACCGCCCGCCGGATCGCCTCCGATCTGGACCTGACGGGGATCGTCGGATTCGCCCTGGCGATGACGAGCCTGCTGCTCTTCCTCTCCGGCCTCCCCACGCCGAACTGGGCTCTGCTGGCCGCCACGGTCGTGCTCTGGGCGCTCGAGATCTGGTGGGAGCTGCGCGCGAAGTCCCCCTTCTTCGACGTGCTCCTCCTCGGCCGCAACGCCGCACTCACCCGCACCCTCGTCCGTTTCGGGCTCGTCATGCTCTGCGGCTACGTCGTCCTCTACGGCATCACCCAGTGGCTGGAAGCGTCCCAGGGCATGTCCGAGCTCGGCGCGGGCCTCCTGCTGATCCCGATGACCGTCGTCTCCGGCCTCGTCATCGTGCCGTTCTCGCGCCGCAACCTGGTGCGCGGCCCGATCGTCGGCGCCGCCGTCGCCTGCATCGCCGCTGCGATCAGCGCCCTCTTCCTGCCCACCCCCGCCTGGCTCGCGATCACTCTCGCGGTCACGATCCTGCTCGGCTTCGCGCAGGGCGCAGCCAGCAGCAACCAGCTCGCCCTCTACAGCCAGGCGACCGCCGAACAGCTCGGCACGGCATCCGGCCTGATGCGCTCCTTCGGCTACCTCGGCTCCATCGCCTCCTCCGCCGTCACCGGGATCGTCTACCGCACCTCCGTGACCGACACCGGGGTCGCGACCATCGCCTGGATCATGGTCGGCTGCAGCCTCGTCCTCCTCGGCATCTCGATCTTCGACCGCACGCTCGGCCGGACCGCCGCCCCGACCGCCTGACCGAAGTTCCTGGCCCCGCGCAAACTGCAAGCAAGGAGAGAACCGTGCCCATCACCGCCATCGACGACACCGCAGCCCTCGTCGTCCTCGACCTCCAGGCCGCGGCGGCCGCCGCCCCGACCCTCGAGCCGGTGCCGGCCGTCGCCGCCCGCGTGGCCGACCTCGCCGACGCGTTCCGCGCCCATTCGCGTCCGGTCATCCTCGTCCGGGTCACCGGCACCGCCCCCGGTCGCACCGACGCCGGCGACCCCGCGGGCATGACTCTCCCCGAGGCGTACACGCAGTTCCTGCCTGAACTGCGTGCTGACGAGAGCGACCACACCGTCACGAAGAGCAGCTGGGGAGCCCTCGGCCGCACCAGCCTGATCGACGACCTCGAGGAACGCGGCATCACCCAGATCGTGCTGACCGGAGTCTCAACCAGCCAAGCCGTCGAATCCACCGCCCGCGCCGCCTACGACCACGGACTCCACGTCACCATCGCCACCGACGGCGTCACCGACCTCGACCAAACCGCCCACGACCACGCCCTCGCCCACACCTTCCCCCGAATCGCAGAAACCGGCACGATCGCCGCCGTCATCAGCGCACTGGACGCCTGACCGCGGATCGTCTGACGGCGCTGAAGGCGGCCGGCTCCGCAATCGAGATCCTCTTCGCACCATGACTCACCGCAACGCGCCCCTGCCTGCGAAAGGACGAAAGCGACTCGTCGCGCGCTGCCGCACTACCGCATGCCTCCGCGACACCGCTAAATGTCAAGAACGCCTAGCGGCCCTGGAACTGCGGCGTGGCCCGGGCGGTGAAAGCCCGGACTCCTTCCCGGAAGTCGGCGGTGTGCGCGGTGAATCCGCTGGCGATCGCTTCGAGCACGGACGACGGTGCGCCGGCGGCGGCCGCGTCGACAAGCTGTTTGGCGACTTGCTGGGCGATCGGTGCGGAATCGAGGAGATCCCGGACGAAGCCGCCGACGGCGGCCTCCAGATCATCCGCGACCGAGTTCACGACGCCCCATGCGAGCGCGGTGTCGGCATCGATCCGCCGCCGGGTGAGGATCAGGTGTTTGGCTCGTGACGGGCCTGCCAGGTCGGTCAGCCGCGCGGTCCCTCCCCAGCCCGGGATCGTGCCGAGGCCCGTCTCTGGAAGCCCGAACTCGGCCCGGCGGTGCGCGATCCGCAGATCGCAGGACATGGCGAGTTCCAGCCCGCCGCCGAGAGCGAGCCCGTCGACCACGGCGATAGTCGGCTGCGGCAGCCCGGCCAGCCGATCGAAAGTGCGGTGGCCGGAGGCGATCCACCGGCGCCACATCTCTTCCGGCGCCAGCCGCGAGAAGACCTTGATGTCCGCCCCGACGCAGAACGCTTTTTCGCCAGCGGTGCGGACGAGCACGACGCGAGCAGGGGAATCGGCGATCTCGGCGAGCGCGTCGTCGAGATCGGCGAGCAGGTCGAGCGTGAGCGCGTTGAGCTGGTCGGCCCGATCGATGAGGATCGTGGCCACCTGCTCGTCGGCACTGGCCCGGACGGTGACCGTGCCGGACGCGGCCGGGAATCCGGAAGGGCAGGTCGACGTCACGACGACTCCTTGGCCAAGGCGGAAAGCCAGGCGTGCGCGGACGGTCCGGCAGACGGCGCTCCGCGGTGCAGGGACAGAGCGTGCAGTCCGTCCGCAGCAGCGCGGGCCGCGTCGGCCGGAGGAACGGACCACCACCGGTCGCTGAGGACTTCGACTTCCACGAGGCCGGGATAGCCCGCCCCGGCGACGAGTTCGACGAATCCGGCGAGGTCGATGGTGCCCTCGCCGGGCATGCCGCGGCTGGAGAGCTGGCCTTCGATGGGGAGTATCCAGTCGGCCAACTGGACAGACGACACCCGGCCCGCGGCGCGGGCGACCTCGGCGGGGAGCGCGGCGTCCCACCACAGGTGATAGCTGTCCAGACACAGGCTGACCCATTCGCTGTCCAGCCGATCGAGCAGGTCGTTGGCCTCAGCCAGCGACGTGACGGCCGATCGGTCGGCGGCCATCATCGGGTGCATCGGTTCGACCGCGAGAGGAACGCCCGCCGAGGCGGCGCGCGGGATGAGATCGGCGATGCCGTCCTCGATCTGCCTGCGGGCGCCTTCCAGATCGCGGCCGATCGCCGGACCGCACACGAGCACAAGACAGTCGGCGCCGAGTGCGTGCGCCTCGTCGAGCGCACGGAGATTGTCCTCGCGAACTGCGGCGCGAGCTTCGGCACTGGGTTGGGGGAAGGCTCCTCCGCGGCAGACGCTGGTGACTCGCAGTCCGGCCTTCGCGAGGAGCCGCGCGGCGCTGGCGGCACCGGTCGCGGCGTAGCTGTCGCGCCACAGGCCGACGCCGCCGAACCCGTGGTGCACGGCAAGTGCGATCAGATCGGAAAACGATGCGTGCTTGATCGTCGCCGAGTTGAGGCTGCACAGCGAAAGGCCCATCAGGATCACGCGATCCCGTGGACGGCGAAGTACGCGGAAGCGCGATGTGCGGCGGATTCCGGGTCTGGAAACAGGCCGACCGCGTCGGCCGCCCGGACCAGGTCGCCGAGATGCCCCAGGCTTCGTCCCGTTTCGAAGCCGGCGATCATGCGGAAGTGCGACTGAGCGCCGGAAAGGTATGCCAACCAGGCCACCCCGACCTTGTAGTACCGCGTCGGCTCGGCGAAAACGAGACGGGACAAGGTTTCCGTCGGTGCCAGGATGTCGCGGAAGCCGGCCTCGTCCCCGGAGTCCAGGCGGGCCAGTGCCGCCGAGGCGTGGCGGCCGACGACCGCGAACGCACCCAGCAGCGCGTCACTGTGGTGCTGGCCGTCGCCGGCTATGAGATCGGTGTAGTGATAGTCGTCGCCGGTGAACAACTGCACTCCGTCGGGCAGCTGGCGACGCAGGTCCCGTTCGAGGTCCGCGTCGAGCAGCGAGACCTTGATGCCGCGGACCGAATCGCGGTGGCTGTCGATCAAACCGCGTACCACCGGCATCGCGGCGGCCGGGTCGGCATGGCCCCAGTACCCGGCCAGGGCGGGGTCGAAGACGCTGCCTAGCCAATGCAGAACGACTGGACGTCGGGCTTCCTTCAGCACCGCGGAGTACACCGCGAGGTAATCGTCCTCGGAGCGTGCCGCCTTGGCCAGGTGCCGGCTGGCCATCAGCACGACCTGACCGCCGCTGGACTCGATGGCGTCCAGCTGTTCGAGGTAGGCGTCCTGGATCGCGGCGAGGCCGGCCGCCTCCGGCGGCAGCTGGTCGGTCGCGATGCCTACCAGGACCCGTGCGTCGCGGCTGCGGGCTTCGGCCAGCGTGCGCCGGCCGAGTTCGCGGGCTGCGGGCCAGTCCAGCCCCATGCCCCGCTGGGCGGTGTCCATCGACTCGGCGACGCCGAGGCCGAGATCCCACAGGCGGTGGCGCAGGCCGAGCGTCGAGTCCCAGTCGATCTGCCCGGGCGTTCCCGCGGCGGAGGCGACGAGCGGGTCGGCCACTACGTGCGCGGCCGCGTAGGCCATGCGGCTGGCAGCCGGTTCGCTGCGCGGGGCCAGGTCCGCCGGGTCGCCGAGAATGAGGGGCCGGATGGTTCCGTTGCTGCTGGGCAGGGCGATCGCCGTCATGCGTGCTCCGAGTAACCGGTTTCTGATACTGTTGAGCCGGACCTTATAGCGTTCCGTGCTGCGATGACAAGAGCGGTGTGCTCGGTGGCAGCCTGGTGAGTATCCGGTTACCGGGAGGCGTGGAGTGAAGGCGAAGAAGTTCGAGCCGGCGCCTGTCGCGGTCGCGGCGGGCGCCGATCCGCGCACGGACGGTCCGCTGCCGGTTCGCCGGTCCGGCAGTCGGCACGAGCAGCGTGACCTGGAGCCGGACCACGCCGGCGTGGTCCCTGAGCCGATCGCGGAGACCGAGACCGCATATCATCGCGGCAGTGCGGGCACAACGATCCGGCCGAAGGCTGCAGGGAGGCAACGCTCGATGGGTGATACGGCGCGGCCGACCGATCCGGATCGCGTGACGATTCGCACGGTCGCGGCGGCTGCGAACGTGTCGACCGCGACGGTGTCGCGGGTGATGAGCGGTGTCTCCACGGTCAATCCGGAGCTCGCGGAACGCGTTCGCAGGGTTGCCGAGGAGCTCGCGTACCGGCCCAGCGAGACCGCGCGGAACTTGGCTCTCGGGGCGCTGCGCAACATCGGGGCCCTGATGCCGGACCTCGGCAACGCCTACTTCCACGACATCGTCAAAGGCATGCACGACGTCGCGTCCGACACCGGGTTTCGCATGCTCATCTCGGACCACTCCGGCAAGCCGGACGACGAGTTCGCCACGGCCTGGGACTTGATGGGGCACGTGGACGGCCTCGCGCTGCTGTCGTCCCGGATCCGGGTCGGGGATCTCAAGGAACTGGCCCGGCAGAAGACTCCGGTCGTGCTCATCAACCGGGTTGAACTCGGCGTGGACCTGCCGATGGTCGGGGTGGACAGCTTCACCGCGACGCTGGAGATCTGCGCGCATCTGGCCGAACTGGGCCATCGGCGGGTCGTGTACGTGTCCGGGTCCGAGCTGGCCTGGCAGGACCGTGAGCGCTGGCGGGCGGTACAGACCGCGAACCGTTTCCTGAACCTGGATTCAGTGCGAGTCGAAGGCGACGGGACGATCGAGACCAGTTACGAGGCGGCGGAGCAGGCGCTCGGCCACGGCCCGACCGCGATCGTGTGCTTCAACGACCTCTCTGCCATCGGCGTCATCTCCAGGCTTCGCGACGAAGGGCTGGACGTGCCTCGCGATGTCTCGGTGACGGGCTTCGACGACCTCAGCATCGGACGGCATGTCTACCCGGCCCTGACGACGGCGACGAGTCCTCGCGACGAACTCGGCCGTCGAGCCTGGGCTTTGCTCAACGGTGCGATCAACGGCCAGAAGCCCGAAGGCAACGAGGTCCTGCTGGCCGCGACCCTGCAGAAGCGGCAGTCGACGGGGCCGGTCAAGGCGTCCTGATTCGCCGCGGTAAGGCCGGGGTGACCCCGGTGAACGTGCGCGCGCGGCCTCGATGCGATCGGCACGGTGCGGCGACCGGCGGGCACCGGGCGATCCCGGCGCGCGGAAAAACCCCGCGTCAGCGTGCATGCCGCCTCGGCGCGTGCCTCGCCGAGCCTGCCTGACCGCCGGGTGCGGTCCGTTCGTTTCCTCGCGGGACGGACGCGGTTGCCCTGTTCGTTGGCCACGGAGCCGGGGGCTTCTCGTGAGTAAACGAATACTGCTTCTGAGTTTCGTGATCTTCTCGGAGACTGTGCAGGTGAGAGCGCTATTGACAGCGGTCGCTCGTCTTGTGTAGAAACCGGTTACTGGCGTCGGCTCGGTGAAGTTGGTGCGCGCGTGACGCCGGTGGTGCAGTGCGGCACAACGAGAGACAGGTGGAACGCATGAAGGTCTTCCGGGGAGCTCAGTCCCAGTGGTCGCGAGGCGCGACCGCCCTCGCGGCGGCGGCGCTCGTAGCCGGCGCGGCCGGATGTTCGACGACTTCTGCGACCGGGAGCACGGCCGCGCCGGTCGCCAAGAACGACATGATCATGGTTTCGGAGGTCCGGTCGCTGACCAACCCGTACGAGGCGCAGTGGGTGGCGGGCAGCAAGGCCTACGCGGACTCCCTGGGCATCGAGCTGAAGACGATCGTCTACAACGGCGATTCGCAGCAGGCGCTCTCCCAGCTGCAGTCGGTTCTCGCGGGCGGCAAAAAGGTGCTGCTCAATATCAACCCGAACACCACGGCGGACACGCCGGCGATCGTGCACGCGGTGAAGAACGCGGGCGGGTACGCGGTCACCCAGTGGAGCAAGCCGAACGACCTTCAGCCGTGGGACGTGGGCGACAACTGGGTCGCCTACGTCAGCTACGACGGGCGGCAGGAAGGCGCGCAGACCGGAAAGGCGCTCGCCGATGCGCTCGGCGGACAGGGCGGCGTGATCGCGTTGCAGGGCCTGCTTGCCAACGACATCAGCAAGTCCCGGTTCGACGGTTTCCAGCAGGGGATAGCGGGTTCCCCGGGGATCAAGCTGCTCGACCAGCAGCCCGCCGACTTCGACCGCAACAAGGCTTACGCGACAACGAAAACGCTGCTCAACAAATACGGCAGCGAGGTGAAGGGGATCTGGGCGGCTACCGACTCGATGGCGCTGGGCGCGCTGCAGGCGGTGACCGAAGCCGGCCGGGCAGGCCAGGTCAAGATCGCCAGTTCGGCCGACGCCACTCCCGAAGGGCTGCAGGCGATCCAGCGCGGCGATCTGGTCTCGACCTACACCACTGACCCGTACTACAACGGCGCGATGGGTCTCGCGCTCGCCTACCAGGCGGCGACCGGGCAGCTGAAGGTCGGCTCGCTGCCGCATCGCGACCGCTCCTTCTACGTGCAGCAATACCTGATTACGAAAGACAATGTCGCCAAGTACACCGCCGAACCCAGCGCACAGCAGATCGTCGCGTCGGTGAAGGACCCGCTGGGCCGCAACGCTGGGCCGATCGGATGACCGGCCGCAGCGCACCCTCAGTCCTCGAAGACCGAGCCCGGCCTGCCGGCGCGATGGGCTCGCGGCGCACCTCCGCCGCACGGCAGCGGCTGTTGTTCACCGCTGGCCCGGCGCTGGCGCTGCTTGTGCTGTGCGTGGTGTTCGCCGCGCTGACGCCGTCGTTCGCGACGCTGGGCAATGCCTCGGCGATCCTCGAGCAGGCAGCGATCCCCCTCGTGCTGTCGATGGGCGCGACGCTGGTCGTCCTGCTGGGCGGAATCGACCTGTCCATCGAGGGAGTGATGGCCGCGAGCGGCCTGACGTTCGTCCTGCTCGCGCACAACTCCGTCAACCACAACGATTTCGGCGTGCTCGCCCTGATCGCCGCGCTGGCGGTGGGCGCGGGGTTCGGACTGCTCAACGGGGTGCTGCACGTCCAGGCCCGGGTGCCTTCGTTCATGGTGACGCTCGGAACCTGGTTCATCGGCCTCGGAGCGGCGACGGTGCTGTTCGGAACCGTGCCGCCGCAGCTGCTCGACGGCACTTTTCGAGGGTGGGCGGGCAGTCGCCTGCTTGGCCTGCCGATCGTCGTGCTGATCGCGCTCTTCGTGGTCGCGGCGGTGGCGGTGCTGTGCCGGGTCACCGTTCTGGGCCGGTACGCCTACGCGATCGGCGGGGACGAACAGATCGCCCGGCTGGCAGGCATCCACGTCGGCCGCTACAAGATCGCGATCTTCACGCTCGCAGGACTGCTGTCCGGGTTCGGCGGCGTGCTGGCCACGATCCGGCTCGGCGTCGGGGACGTGAGCGTCGGGTCCGGCGACCTGTTCCTGACCTTGTCCGGGGTCGTCCTCGGCGGGACGCTGCTTTCGGGCGGACGGGGCGGCCCGCTGCACACTGTGGTCGGAGTGCTCCTGCTGACCGTGCTCGGCAACGGTCTGCTGCTGTCCGGGGCGAGTCCTTACCTGCAGCAGGCTGCGCAGGGCGTCGTCTTGGTCGCGGCGGTGATCGCGGCGGCGTGGCCCGCTCGCGACCGGTTGCGGGTGATCAAATGACCGACCCCTTGCTCGAACTGCGCAATGTCACCAAGCGTTTCGGCGGGCACGCCGCATTGTCCGACGTGTCGATCACCGTGCGCCGGCACGAGGTGGTCGGACTGATCGGCGAGAACGGCGCCGGGAAATCGACTCTGCTCAAGTTGCTGGCAGGCAACCACCAGCCAGA
This sequence comes from Amycolatopsis benzoatilytica AK 16/65, assembly GCF_000383915.1. Lineage (NCBI taxonomy): Bacteria > Bacillati > Actinomycetota > Actinomycetes > Pseudonocardiales > Pseudonocardiaceae > Amycolatopsis > Amycolatopsis benzoatilytica. The sequence continues at coordinate 3,614,999 of NZ_KB912942.1, read as the reverse complement.
CGAGGGCGAGATCCTGCTTTCCGGGCAGCCCGTCCGGCTGACCGCTCCGGCGGTCGCGGCCCGGCACGGTGTCGGCGTCGTGCACCAGGAACAGTCTCTGCTGGCTAATCTCACAGTCGCCGAGAACCTCCTCATCGGCCGGGAGGGCGACACGGTGCGCGCCGGGTTCATCCGTCGCCGCCGCCAGGAAGCGCGGGCGGCGGCGATGCTCGCCACCGTCGAGTCCGATGTCGCGGCGTCGGCGCTCACCGGTGATCTGAGCTTCGCCCAGCGGCAGATGGTCGAGGTGGCGCGGGCAGCGGCCGCGGGGAACGCCGGTCGGCCGCCGCTCGTCGTATTCGACGAACCCACTTCCGTGCTGGAAGAGGAAGACATCGACATCCTGTACGAGCGCGTCCGCGCCCTGCGGGACCTCGGCTCGGTGATCTTCGTTTCGCACCGGCTGGACGAGATCCTGCGCTTCTCCGACCGGGTGTACGTCCTGCGCGATGGCGCGGTCGTCGGGGAACGGGACGCCGCGGACGCGACCGAGGACGATCTGTACCGCATGATGATCGGGCGGGAGTCCGCCGCCGGCTTCTACTCCGAAGAACGGAGGGTTCGGGTCGATCGCAGCGCCCGGCCCGTGCTGTCGGTCCGCGGCTTGTCGGTTCGCGGGTTGGTGCACGACGTGTCCTTCGAGACCCACGCTGGGGAAATCGTCGGACTGGTCGGCGTCGCCGGCTCCGGTCGCGAAGAAGTCGCCCGCGCGGTCTTCGGCGCGCTCCCTTCGGATGGCGAGGTGCGCCTCGACGGGCAGCCGCTGCGTGCCTCTTCTCCCGCGCAGGCCGTGCGGGCGGGAATCGCCTACGTGCCGGCGGAACGGCGCGCCGAGGGCATGATCGCCGGTGCCACGGTGGCCGAGAACATCGTGCTCGTGCATCCCGGGACGGCGGCGAAAGGCGGCGTCGTGACCGCGGCGCGGCGGGACGCGATCGCGCGCACGTGGATCGGCAAGCTGGGGGTCCGGCCACCGGACCCGCACGCCGACATCGCCCGGCTCTCCGGCGGCAACCAGCAGAAGGCTGCCATCGCCCGCTGGCTGCAGTCCGGTCCACCCCGGCTGCTGGTGCTCGACCACCCGACCCGAGGGCTCGACATCGGCGCGAAAGAGGATCTGTACCGGCTGTTCCACGACCTGTGCGCGCAGGGAACCTCGATCCTGCTGCTCGCCGACACCCTGGACGAAGCCATCGGGATGAGCCACCGAGTGCTGGTCATGCGGGACGGCCGGGTGACCGGCCGCTTCGGCGGCGACTCGCCCGAACCGGGTGCCAGCCGGCCTACCGCGGTTCAGCTGCTCGAGAAGATGATGTGAGGCGACGATGACCCTCTCGACCGAACCGACCACGATCTCCGCCCCGCCGGAGGCCAGGCCATCCCGGCGGTTCGCCGCCGGCCGGCGGCTGCGGATGTTCGGGCCACTGGCTGTCCTGGCGGCGCTGGTCCTGCTCGTCGCGCTCGCCGCGCCGGCATTCCTCAGTGGACAGAGCCTGCTCGTCGTTGCCAACCAGGCGGTGCCGATTCTGCTGCTGGGACTGGCGGAGATGTTCGTCATCCTCATCGGCGGGATCGATCTGTCCGCGGCCGCTCTGGCCTCGTTGGGCACTGTGCTGGTGGCACGCCTGCTTCCGGAGCTCGGACCGGCGGCAGTGCTCGTCACGCTGGTGGTGCTGACCGGCGCCGGCGCGCTCAGCGGTGCGCTCGTCGCGTACGGGCAGGTGCCGTCGTTCGTCATCACCTTGGGGGCGCTGGGTTTCTGGGGCGCGGTCGCCCTCGTGCTGTCCGGCGCGTCCACGATCTACGTCAGCGCCGGCTTCGGCGCGATCAGTTGGCTGACGAACCTGGGCATCGGCTCTGTTTCGGCGTCGGTCCTGCTGACGGTGCTGGTCGTGGCGGTGGGCTGGCTGGTCATGCGGCACCACCCCCGGGGCAACGTGCTCCACGTCGTCGGGCTTGGCGAGCGTGCGGCTCTCCTGTCGGGGATCCGCACCCGGCGCGTCAAGGTGGCGGCGTTCGCGTTGTCCGGATTGCTGTCGGGGCTGGCCGGGATCGTGCTGACCGCGCAGCAGCAGAGCGCCGCCGCGCAGCTGGGGAATTCTCTGCTGCTGCCTGCCATCGCCGCCGCGGTGGTCGGCGGGTGCGCGATCACCGGCGGCATCGGAGGGCCTTGGCGGGTGCTGGTGGGAGCGCTCATCGTTACCGTGTTGCGAGTCGGCGGGTCGGTCGCCGGAATCGACCCGAACTACCAGCAGATCGTCTACGGGGTGGTGGTGATCGTCGCGGTGGCGCTCACGCTCGACCGCAAGAAACTCTCGATGATCAAGTAGCCGTTCGCGGCGTTGCTAAGGAGTTCTGGTGAGTATTCAGGTCAATGGTGCGGTCATTCACGAAGTGGGCGCCAAGTGGAGCGTCGAGCGGCTGACGCTGCGCGATCCGGGCCCCACCGAGGTCCGCGTCAAAGTCATGGCGTCCGGGCTCTGCCATTCCGACGACCACCTCGTCACCGGTGACATCCCGAACGCCCTCCCGCTCGTGGGCGGGCACGAAGGGGCGGGCGTCGTGGAAGCGGTCGGCAGCGCCGTCCGGCGGCTGAAGGTCGGCGACCATGTCGCCACCGCGTATCTGCCCGCGTGCGGGACGTGCACGTGGTGCGCCCAGGGGATGCAGTACATCTGCGATACCGGCGCGGGAATGGAAACCGGCATGGCACTGGACGGCTCCGCTCGGTTCAGCACGTCCGCCGGGCTCGGAATCGGTGCGATGCAACGGCTCGGGACGTTCGCCGATCACCTGGTCACCGACGAGGCGCAGGCAGTGAAGATCGACGACGACATCCCGTTCGATGTCGCCTGCCTGGTGTCGTGCGGGGTCGGCACCGGCTGGGGCGCCGCGGTGAACGCGGCGGGAGTGCGCCCCCGCGACACTGCGCTGATCGTCGGGGTCGGTGGCGTCGGGATCAATGCGGTGCAGGGCGCGAGCCATGCGGGCGCGGCGTACGTCGTCGCGGTCGATCCCGTTGCTTTCAAACGGGAAATGGCATTGTCGCTCGGCGCGACGCACGCGTTCGCCTCGATCGAGGAGGCGATGCCGTTCATCCGGTCGGTCACCAACGGGCAGGGCGCGGACTCGGCAGTGGTCACCGTCGGAGTGGTGACCGGCGACCTGATCGCCGAAGCGTTTTCCGCGGTCCGCAAGCGGGGCACGGTCGCCGTGGCTTCGATCGGGCAGAACGAACCGGGGATCCCGATCAGCCCGCTCGAACTGGTCGTCTACGCGAAGCAGTTGCGGGGTCTGCTGTTCGGCAACTGCAACCCAACCCACGACATCCCGGCGTTGCTCGGCTATTACCGCAGCGGGCGGCTCAAACTCGACGAACTCATCACCCGGCGCTACCGCCTCGACGAGGTGAATCAGGCCTACGCCGACCTGCATGCCGGGGCGAACATCCGCGGCGTGCTCGTTCACGAGCACTGATGTCGGGCCGGGCGGTGTCCCCGATCCCGGAGCACTTGGCGGGACACGAGATCACGTTCCGCAAGACTGTCGCGGAGAGCGATGTCTACGGGTTCGCCGGAATCACCGGCGACTTCGCACCGAACCACGTGGACGAGCAGTTCATGGCCGCCAGCCGTTACGGCGGCCGGATCGCCCACGGTGTGCTCGTTCTCGGTTTCTCGTCGACGGCGTCCACCCAGATGGCGGCGCTGATCGGCGGGCACGCGGTGTCGCTCGGCTATGACCGGATCCGCTTCGTCGGGCCGGTGCGCATCGGCGACACAGTGACCGTCACGTACCGGTTGGCGTCGCTCGACCAGGAGCGGCGCCGAGCCGTGTCGGACATCGAAATCACCAACCAACGAGGGGAGACGGTGCTCGTCGGGACACACGTCCTCGCGTTCGTGTGAACCGTCGCCGATGGCTGGCCCGGGCCGGTGACCGGGGCCAGCCATCGGCCCGCGTTCAGCCGGCCCAGGAGCCGGTCGCGGCGGAGTCGTAGAGAGCCTGCACCACGGATTGCGTCGCCAGCGCCGACCTTCCGCTCGCAAGCGGTTCCCGTTTCTCGCAGAAGGCCGAAATCGCGTCGCGCAGCAGCTCGGTGTGCCAGTCTGCGGGCATCCGGCTCGTGTCCGCTTCGATGCCCGATCCCGTTGCGTCGCCCCAGATCTCCGGTTCGGACGCGCCGATCCGGTGCAGCGTCAGCCGCGGCCCGTGCAGGGTTGCGGTCGCCGCGCTGCCGACCAGGGTCAACTGCTCGGGTGCGCCCTGCCCGGCGGCCGTGGTGACGAAGAGGCTGATCGTGGCGCCGGGGCCGTAGTCCAGCAGGGCCGCCATAGTGTCCTCGGCTTCGATCGTGTGCGCCGGAGAGCGGCCCGATGTCGCCAGCACGCGCCGAGGACGGCCCATTGCCCACACGAGCAGATCGAGGGTGTGGATGGCCTGGGTGATCAGCACTCCGCCGCCGTCTCGCGCCAGCTGCCCGCGGCCGGACTCGTCGTAATAGGACTGGGGTCGCCACCAGGCCATCTGGAGGTTCCCGCCGACGAGCTGGCCGAGCTCGCCCGCGGCCGCCAGCCGCTGCAGCGCGCGTCCGGCTTCCTTCGCGCGGTGCTGGTAGCAGACGGCCAGGCCGATTCCGGCCGATTCGGCGACCTCGACGAGCGCCCGGGCGCGTTCGGCCGAGACTTCGAGCGGCTTTTCCACAACGACGTCGATCCCGCGGCCGGCCGCGACGCGAACGAGGCCCAGGTGCGTCGCGGGCGGGGTGAGGATCAGCGCCAGGTCGACGCCGTCCATGGCGTCCTCTGGCGGCCAGCACTGGCGAGCACCGGGGAATCGCTCGCGAATGCGGGCGAAACGTTGCGGGCTGCGGGTCGCGACCGTGACGACTGTGGCGTCGAGCGCCGCGAGCGCGCGAAGATGTCCGCCCGCCGCCAAGCCTGCTCCGAGCATGGCGACCTTCATCGTTGCACCCCGGTCAGGAGCGGTGTCGTGCCGAGAAGGTCGTCCGGGGTGATCAAGACCTTGACGTTGCGCTCGGGGTGTTCGAGGAGTTCGTGGAATGCGGCTGCCGCGCCGGACAGGCCGTACACGGCGGTGCGCAGGGGAAGCGGGTCGACCTCGCCGCGTTCGAGTCGTCCGATCGCGGAACGGAAATCGGCCGGGGTGTAGTTGCGCGAACTGACCAGGGTGAGTTCGCGCTCGTAGAACGCCTGGTAGTCGAGTTCGATCCGGTGGCCGGGCTTGGCTGCGGCGATCGTGACGTAGCGTCCGCCGCCGGCGAGCACAGCCGAAGCCACTGCCGCGGTCGAGGTGAGGCCGACGGTGTCGAACACGACGTCGACGGTGCCCGTGCGTTCCTTGACCCAGGCGATCAGGTCGTCCTCGCGACACACGGTGAAATCCGCGAAGCCCAAGCGTGCCAGGACCTCGACACGCTCCGGGAGGGTGTCGGCGAACAGTACGCGTTCGGTGCCGTTGGCCCGCGCGGTGAGGCCAGTGGCCAGTCCGATGGCGCCCGCGCCGACGACGAGTGCGGTGTCACCGTGGCCGAGCGCCGACCGGTCGCAGACATGCGACGCGACTGCGAGCGGTTCGATCAGTGCGCCGGCCCGTTCGCCCAGCCCGGCAGGCAGCGGGATGACCTGCGACCGCGGGAGGACGAAGCGTTCGGCGAGACAGCCCCGCGGATCCGACAAGCCGAGCACCTGCATCCCGGCACAGTTGTTGAACCGGCCGGCCCGGCACGCCCGGCAATCGCCGCACGACGCTGTCGGATAGATCGCCACGGACGAGCCGGTGGCGAGCCGGCCGCCGGGGTCGTGCTCCACGATGGCTACGCACTCGTGTCCGGGCACCACCGGATAGGAGACCAGCGGGTTCCGCCCGCGGACGAGCGCGAGGTCGCCGCCGCAGATGCCGACGGAATGCAGGCGCAGGGCGAGTTCGTGCGGCTCGGGTTCACGGGGAGGGGCGGCGTCCTCCGTCGCCACTCGGCCCGGTTCGCGCACCACGACTGTCTTCACCGGAAGCTCCTCATCATCTAGTAACCGGTTTCTGACCCAAGATCGGCGGTGAGTCTAACAGCAATACCCGGCCGATAATGGCCCTTGTGCGGTGTAAAAGCTGCAGTCTGAGGCGCTGTTGACGCGCCTCGGGTGAATCGTGTAGAAACCGGTTACCGAGCTGGTCGGTACGCATCGACGCGGAAACGGGGACCACGCACACATGCCGACACCACGAGTCACCGCCGGGCGCGGTGCATCATCCACCGACGGGGACGCCGCGCGGCTGCAGCGTCGGCGGATGTTTCGCGCCAGCGTCGCCGGAACCGTCATCGAGTGGTACGACTTCACCCTTTACGGCTTGGCGGCCGCGCTGATCTTCGGTCCGCTGTACTTCCCGGGAGCCGGCGACCTCGGCGGGGTCCTGGCCTCGTTGGCGACGTTCGCAGTCGGGCTTGGCGCCCGTCCGGTGGGCGGGCTGATCTTCGCGCATTTCGGAGACCGGATCGGCCGCAAGCCGATGATGTTCCTGACGCTCATCGTCATGGGAGCTTCGACTACGCTGATCGGGGCCCTGCCCACGGCAGCATTGATCGGGCCCTGGGCGGCGATCCTGCTCGTCGTGCTCCGGCTCGTGCAAGGCGCGGGCGCCGGAGCGGAGTTCGCGGGCGCCATCACCATGGTCACCGAGTCGACCTCAAGCCGGGGACGGGCGCTGGCAAGCAGCCTGCCCGGCGCGGCCATTTATGTCGGCACGGGCGGTGCGACGGCGGTCTTCGCGCTGTTCTCTCTGCTGCCGCACGAGATCTTCACCAGCTGGGGCTGGCGGCTGCCGTTCCTGGCGAGCGCGGTCATCGTGCTGGTCGCAGGCTATCTTCGGCTGCGGGTGGAGGAAACTGCGGAGTTCTCGGGCGTGCGCGACGCCGGCGAACTGGAGAAAGCCCCGCTTCTCCAGGTGGCCCGAAACCATCGGCGGCAGGTGCTGCAGGGGATGGCGCTGTTCGCGTTCGTCATCCCCTGGGCTTACGTGATGCAGGTCTTCGTGCTCTCGTACGTGACCAAGACCTTGCACGCTCCCTCCGGCACCGCGCTGGCCTGTCTCATCGTCGCGGAGCTGCTCGCCATCCCGCTGATCGTCGCGTTCGGCCGGCTCGCGGACCGGGTCGGCCGCCGCCCGGTCCTGCTCGGCGGCGCGGCGTTCTGCCTGGTGTTCCCCTGGCCGATGTTCTGGATGCTGCACTCTTCGTCGCCGTGGGTCATCGGGCTGGCGATGACGCTGGGGATCGGGATCAGCCAGGGCGCGACGTCCGGTCCGGCCGGCGCGCTGATGTCCGAGCTGTTCCCCGCCAGCTCGCGGTGGAGCGGGATCGCCGCGGCACGCGAGATACCTGCCGCCGTCGTCGGCGGAACCGCGCCGCTGGTCTCCGCGGCCCTCGTGGCCTGGGGCGGGGGATCGCCGTGGGGCGTGGCGGTCTACCTCATGGTCCTCAGCGCGGTGGGCGGGGTCGCGGTCTTGGTCATGCCCGAAACGCTTCGCCGGGAAGAAAATCCCGCAGTGAGCTGACAAGAACCCTTGCAGTGAAAGGAAAGAGAACATGACTGTGTCGTTGCGGCGCAGCGTCGTCCCGTCCGCGGCCCTCGGCGCGGATGAGCGGAACCTGGTCGAGGAGTTCGTCGCCGAGCAGATTCGTCCGGTGGCCGCGGAACTCGACCAGACGGAGCGCTTCCCCCGCGAGCTGTACGCGGAGCTGGCCAAGATCGGCATCTTCGGCACGACGGTGCCCGAGCACCTCGGCGGAATGGGGGCGAGCCCGCTCGACTACCTGTTCGTCATGGAGGCGCTGTCCTACGGCTACGCCTCTGTCGCCGACCAGTGCGGGCTGATCGAGCTGATCGGCTCGTTGCTGGCGGCGTTCGGCACGCCTGAACAACACGAGCGCTATCTCCGCCCGCTGCTCGCGTTCGAACAGACCTGCGCTTACGCGTTGACAGAAGCCGGTTCCGGCTCCGACCTCGGCAGCATCTCCACCCGAGCGGTACGGGAGGGAACGGGGTGGGTCCTCAACGGGGAGAAGATCTACATCCACAACGCGCCGGTCGCGGATTTCGCGCTGGTGCTCGCGGTGACCGATCCGGAGAAAGGCAAACGCGGGGGAATCTCGGTGTTCGTCGTGGATCTGGCCGTGCCCGGCGTGACCAGGGCCTACCACGAACACAAGATGGGACAGCGTGCCAGCCAGGTCGGCGGTCTTGTGTTCTCCGACGTGCGGCTGCCCGCGGATGCATTGCTCGGCGAGGAGGGCAAGGCTTTCGGCTACATGATGGAGGTGCTGGCAAAAGGCCGTCTGGGCATCGCAGGACTCGCGCTTGGCATCAGCCGCGCCGCGGTGGCCGCGGCAGTCGACCAAGCCGGTGACCGGCGCCAGTTCGGCCAGCCGATCGGCGCCAATCAGGCGATCGCATTTCCGCTCGCGACTGCATACACCGAACTGCGCGCGGGTGTGGCGCTGGCCGCCGAAGCCGCCCGAGCGCTGGGCGACGGCTCCGCTGAATCCGGTGTGTTGTGCTCGATGGCGAAGTTGACGGCGTCCGAGGGCGCTGTCCGGCACGCAGATACCGCGGTCCAGACCTTCGGCGGATCCGGTTTCATCCGCGGGTACGAGGCGGAGCGCCTCTACCGCGACGCCCGCATCACCCGCATCTACGAGGGCACCAGCGAAATGCAGAGGCTGATCATCAGCCGGTCCTTGCTGCCCCGACCCGCCTGAAGGAGAAACCCCGATGAATCTGCCCCCGAAACCGGCCGATGCCACCCCGGACGACGTTGGCAAAGCCGTCGCACTGGCTGCCGAAGCGCAACACGAATGGGCGGCGACCCCGCCACCGCAGCGACGTCTTGTTCTGCGGCGCGCGGCAGCGACCCTGGACGCGCGATCGTCCGAACTCGTCGATCTGGTCATGACAGAAACGGGCAGCACCAGATCCAAGGCAGAGGGAGAAGTACGCGACAGCATCGAGGAGCTGCACGCTGCGGGCGCGCTGACCTTGCACCCCGAGGCGGAACTGATCCCCTCGGCAGTCGCCGGGCGCACCAATGTCGTCGAGCGCTTTCCCATCGGCGTGGTCGGCTTGATCACCGGCTGGAATTTCCCTATGCACCTGGGTTTGCGGATTACCGCGCCCGCCCTCGCGCTCGGCAACGCTGTGCTGGTCAAGCCGGCACCGGAAACCCCGCACGCGGGCGGGCTGGCATGGCACGACGCACTGGTAGACGCGGGATTGCCGCCCGCGCTGCTGCAAGTCCTTCCCGGGCACGCGGCCGGACCGGCGCTGGTCGAGCACCCTGGTGTCGACCTGATCCACTTCACCGGGTCGAGCGCGGTGGGGCACCAGGTCGCGGCAATCGCCGCGCGCACACTGAAGAAGGTCGCGCTCGAATTGGGCGGGAACAATGCGGCGCTGGTGCTGGCGGACGCGGATCTCGACCTCGCAGTGGAGCAGGCCGTCGCGGGCACGTTCGTCCACCAAGGACAGGTCTGCATCGCCACCGGTCGCCACATCGTCGTCCGGGAGATCGCCGACGAGTACGTCGAGCGGGTTCTCACCCAGGCAGCGGCGCTCCGGACGGCGGACCCGCTGCTGGATCCCGACGCCGACCTCGGTCCGCTCATCAGCGAGAAACAAGCAGCACGGGCGGCGCAGCTGGTGGCCGACACCGTGGCTGCAGGTGCGCGGCTGCGACTGGGCGGCGGGCAGGACGGCCGATTCGTGCCGGCCACCGTCGTCACCGGAGTCCGGCCCGGGATGCCTCTGTTCGACCAGGAAACGTTCGCTCCGGTCGTCTCCGTCACCGAGGCCGTCGACGAGGAAGACGCGGTCGAACTCGCGAACCGGACCGAGTACGGGCTTTCGGCCTCCGTGTTCACCCGGGACGTGCACCGTGGTTGGCGGATCGCCCGTCGATTGCACGCGGGGATGGTCCACGTCAACGAGATGACCGCGCTGAACGAGACGCATGTCCCGTTCGGCGGGGTCGGTGCATCCGGTGCGGGCGAACGCTTCGGCGGTCTCGCGAATCTCGATCTGTTCACCGAACGCCGCTGGATCAGTCTCCGCGGCCAGGTCTGAGCCAACAGGACGTGGCAACCGGAAGAGGAAAGGTGCCGACGACAGTGAGGAATTCCCGGATGGCGGGTGAGGGGCTGGCCGGCAAGACCGCCGTCGTGACCGGCGGATCGGGCGGGATCGGATCGGCGATCGCCCGTGGGCTCGCCGCGCAGGGCGTGTGGGTAGCGGTGGTCGACGCCGACGAGCGAGCCGAGAATCTCGCAGCGGACCTCGGCGGATGCGCGATCGTGGAAGATCTCAGCGGTCCGGAGACTCCGCGGCGCGTGCTCGATCGGGTGCTGTCGGTTCGCCCGTGCTTGGACATGCTGGTCAACGCGGCCGGCATCCAGGTGCGGACGGCCGCGGTCGACATCGCCGCAGAGGACTGGGAACGGCTGTTGTCGGTGAATTTGACGGCGACCTACCGGTTGATCCAAGCCGCGGCGAAGGCGCTCGCCGAGGCGCGGGGTTCGGTGGTGAACATCGCGTCGTTGTCGGCCGACCGCGCGGTCGCCGGCATCGTGCCCTACGGTGCCACGAAGGCGGCTTTGGTCCAGCTGACCAAAGGGCTCGCCGTGGAGCTCGGGCCGTCCGGCGTCCGCGTCAACGCCGTCGCACCCGGTTACGTGGTCACCCCGATGACGGCAAACCTGCTGGGGCGGAACGAATTCCGCGATCGGGTCCTCAGCAGGATCCCGCTCGGCAGGCTCGCGGACGGCGCGGACATCGCCGATGTGGTGACGTTCCTCGTCTCGAACGCCGCCCGGTACGTGACCGGAGCGGTCGTGCCGGTCGACGGCGGCTATTCGATCACATGACGCACCAGCTGCGGGTGCTCTTCGCGCCGGATTCCTTCAAAGGCTCGGCGTCCGCCGCGCAGGTCGCGGCTGCGCTGGCGGAAGGCTGGCAAACCGATCGGCCCGGCGACGAGCTGATCCTGCTGCCGCAGGCCGACGGCGGAGAAGGAACCGCGGCCGTCATCCAGACCGGCGTTCCCGGTGCGGCCTGGCAACGCACACCGGACTCCGTCGCCGGGCCGGACGGCCGCCCAGTACCAGGACGATGGCTGCGCTTGCCGGACGGCAGCGCGGTGGTGGAACTGGCGCAGGTGTGCGGTCTGCCGATGCTGCGCACTCCCGATCCGGCCGGTGCGACGACCCGCGGTCTCGGCGAGGTGGTTCGGGCGGCCGCCGCATCCGGTGCCCCGTCGATCACGGTCGCGCTGGGCGGTTCCGCGTCGACGGACGGCGGAGCGGGTGCTCTGCAGGCATTGGGGGCATGCCTGACCGATAGGCAGGGCACCGAATTGCCGTTGGGGGGCGCGGCCCTGCTGCAGGTCGACCGGGCAGACCTGACCAGGCTCGTCCCGCTTCCGCCTGGGGGCGTCCGGCTGCTCACTGACACCAGGACTGTCCTGACCGGACCCGACGGTGCGGCACGAGTGTTCGGCCCGCAAAAAGGGGCGACGCCGGACGAAGTCGCTCGACTCGATGCTGCTCTCGCCCGGTTCGGCGCAGTCCTTGGTGCCTGCTCCGCCGCTGACCCGCACGCGCCCGGTTCCGGTGCGGCGGGCGGTACCGCGTTCGGCCTTTCTGCTTGGGGAGGCAGCATCGTCGACGGCGCGAACGCGATCGCCGAGCTTTCCGGCTTGACCGCACTCCTCGATCGAATCGACGTCCTGGTCACCGGAGAAGGTTGTTTCGACGCCACGTCAGCGACCGGCAAGCTGGTGGGGTCGTTGTTGAGCCGCTGCCGGGCGCACCGGGTGCAGCCCGTCATCGTCGCGGGCCGGCTCGCCATCCAGCCACCTGCCATCGGAACGGATCTTACGGTTCTTGCTGGTTCGGCTGAGGCTGCGATGGCGGAACCACTGCGCTGGTTGCGCATCGCGGGTGCCGTAATCGCGCAGCGGTTCACGGCCGGATTGACGAGGACGTAGCCCAGACTTTGGTTGACACCGGGGTGACAAGGGTAAGATGACCCACGATCTGAGAATGACTGACAACCAGCTCGCTGATTACCTTGACGCATACGCAAAAATCGGCACCGGGAAGGCGCTCAAGGGGCAACTTCGAGTCCCGAATCGATCCGAATAGGTGAATCATGCATGTTAATCGTGGTGGCGTCGGATTCGTTCTCACTGTGACGAAGGTTGAGCTGGAGCGACTTCTGGCCTGTGTGAGCGAATCAGTGGAAGCACTGTCGCGCAGTGAATTCTTCATTCGCATCGGGTGGGCTAGCGACGATGTTCGAGTCGCTATTGATTCGATTGATGGAGTGCTGGCGGAGAATTTAGATGAGACTTCAATCGATCTTCCAGAAGCGCTAGGGGAGGTCGGGAACCCGCGGCGCTCCAGGGCAACTGATAGAATTGATCCCAATCTTGGTGGGCCTGCTCTGCGCTTGACCTCGAGTTCCCGAGCCCGCTTGCGAGCGCCGAACAATCCAGGCTTTCCTGCAGCCGGGCCGACATCCGCTTGGCCCGGAACTGCCGGGGTAGGCGATTCAGGATCGAGCGTCCACAGCTGCCACTTCTTTGGCGGCTCGGGCCACTCTGCCGGCGGACGCCAGCCGGGTGAGGAAGTCCGCCCGGGGGGAACCTGCGGCCAGTTCGGCGGCGGATGGAACTCGAACCCCATGCCGTTGCCCTCCGCCCATATGCGATCCCACTGGGAGTCGCTGGGCTGGAGCGCGTTACACGCCTAGTCCGGGCCAGAGTGGCACTACCGGCCTGCGCGGCGCGGCGACGCAGGTGTTCGGTACGGCGCGGAAGTGAAGGTCGAGGAGGGCCGTGCCCACTGAACGAGGTCGCTCGCGGATCAGCCGCGGCGCGCTCAGGAGAGCTGGGCCGATCCGCTGTCTGTTGGGCGTGGCTCTTCTCGGTACCGCGGCCGTTGCCGATGTCTGAGTGGTTGCCTGGCCCGTCGTGGATCTGGCCGGCTGCGATGCCGCTCGGGGCGTTCGGAGCATGGGCTGCGGCCGCGGACCTGGCCGAGCACCGTATCCCGAACCTGCTTAACGCTCTGTTTGCCCTAGGTGAGGTCGACTCGATCGGCGGTGCCTTCCTGGTTTCCGGAACGCCAGAAATACTGGTCCGCGATATTGCACCGCGTCGATCCGCGGGTCCGATGCTCGTTGCGTACTTCGCGCTCAGGTACTACGCGGCATTGCGTCCCGAGGAAGCAGCGATGCTGTGCAAGGCAGATCTTCAGCTCCCTGCCAACGGATGGGGGAATTGCTGTTGTCCGAGACTGCGCCGATCACCGGAGCTGCGTGGACCGATTCGGGGGAGCGGCGGGACCGTCGGCAGCTGAAGCAGCGGGGAGGGGCTATCGTCGGTAGCTCGACGCTCGGACGACCAGTTCCGGGGTGAACGTCACCTGTTCATGCTCGTGCGCCGTCTCGGTGGTCTCGCGGATGAGCAGCTCGGCGGCGGTGCGTCCTAGCTGGCGGCGCGGCTGGCGGACCGAGGTGAGCGGGACGGTTGCGGCTGCGGCGAATTCGATGTCGTCGTAGCCGACTATGGCGAGGTCTTCTGGTACGCGCATGTGCAGGGCGGCGCAGGCCTGGAGCAGGCCGAGCGCCAGGAGGTCGTTGGCGCAGAACGCCGCGGTTGGCCTGGTCGCGGCCGGGAGGCCGGCCAGGCGCTGGCCGGCGTTGCCGCCGTCGGCGACGGCCATTTGCGAGGTGGTCAGGTCGACAAGGCGGTCCGGCCCGAGTCCGGCCTCCCGAAGGGCGCGCAGTGCGCCTTCGCGGCGTTCGCGGACCTGGCCGATGTTCAGCTGTCCGCCGACGAAGGCGATCCGCTCGTGTCCTTGTTCGAGGAGGTGGCGGACGGCGATTTCGCCGCCGACGACGTCGTCGACGGCGACCGAGCAGTGGCTGGCGGAGTTTCGCCTGCGGTCGACGATCACCAGCGGGGTGCCTCGTCGGGCGATTTCGTCGAGCTGGGCGGAATCGGGGTCGATCGGAGTGATCAAGATGCCCTGCACGCGCTGCTGCTCCAGCCGGTTGAGATAGGCGGCTTCGCGGGCGGCGAGGTTGGCGCTGTTGCACATGAAGAGCGACAGGTCGGCTTCTTCCGCGGCGTCTTCCATGCCGCCGGCCACGTCGGTGAAGAACGGGTTGCGGCCGTCGAGCATCACGTAGGCCAGCATTCGGCTGTGTCCGGCCCGGAGGTGCCGGGCGGCTTCGTTGCGCACGAACCGCAGCTCGGCCATCGCGGCCTCGACCCTGGCGCGCGTCGCGGGACTGACTCGCTCGGGCCGGTTGAGGACGTTGGACACCGTACCGAGCGAGACGCCGGCGGCGGCCGCGACGTCCTTCATCCCGGCGGAACGGTTCTCCGCGGGCTCTGGCCCGTCGACCCCGGTCACCGTCATCGCGACCCCCTCTTGAAACGTCATAAAGCAGGCTCAGCGTGCAGTGTAGCTGGATAATCACTGGCTGAAGGTGAGCGTTGACTTCGTGTTCTCCGTCATAGTAGCGTCGTCGACACCGATTTTGAAACCTTTCAATCCGGAGGACGCGATGATGCGGCAGGATCCGGGCCCGGTGCCCTTGCTGGAGGTCCGGGGGGTGGCGAAGTCGTTCGGCGCGGTCGCGGCGGTCGACGGGGTGTCGTTTCCGCTGTACGCCGGGGAGGTGCACGCCCTGGTGGGGGAGAACGGGGCGGGCAAGTCGACGATCGTCAAGATGCTGGCCGGGGTGCACCGGCCGGAACGGGGCGCGCTGCTGCTCGACGGGAAGGAGGTCGCCTTCTCGTCGCCAGCCGACGCGAAGGCAGCCGGGATCGCGGTGATCTACCAGGAACCCACGCTGTTCCCGGATCTGTCGGTCGCGGAGAACATCGTGATGGGCCGTCATCCGCGCAAGGGCTTCGGCCGGATCGACCGGGCCGCGATCCGGTCGGAGGCTGAGCGGCTCTTCGCGCGTCTCGGGGTCCGGATCGATCCGGCGCGGCCTGCACGCGGGCTCTCGATCGCCGACCAGCAGATCGTCGAGATCGCGAAGGCGCTGAGTGCGGACGCCCGGGTGCTGGTCATGGACGAGCCGACCGCGGCGCTGAGCCTGGTGGAGGTGGAGCGGCTGTTCGCGGTCGCGCGGGCGCTGCGGGACGAGGGCGCGGCGATCATGTTCATTTCGCATCGTTTCGAGGAAATCACCGATCTGTGCCAGCGCGTGACGATCATGCGCGACGGCAAACACGTTTCCACTGACCTGATGGACGAGGTCACTGTCGACACGATGGTGCGGCGGATGGTGGGCCGGGATCTCGCGGCGCTGTTTCCCAAGCAGGAGGTGGAGCCCGGAGCGGTCGTGCTCGAGGTCGAGGGCCTGACCCGCGAAGGCGTGTTCCGCGACGTGTCGTTCTCGGTGCGGGCAGGCGAGATCGTCGCGTTCGCCGGGCTGGTCGGCTCTGGCCGGTCCGAGGTGGTCCAAGCGGTGTTCGGGGTGGACGAGCGCGACGCCGGAATCGTGCGGGTCAACGGGAAGAAGCTGCGGCCGAATTCGGCGCGGGCGGCGATGGCCGCGGGCATGGCTCTCGTTCCGGAGGACCGGCGGCAGGAGGGCTTGGTGATGGACCTGTCGATCGAGCGGAACGTGACGCTGCCCCGGGCCCGCGCGCTGTCGAAACTGGGGCTGCTGCTGGGTTCGGGCGAACGGCGGGAGGCGCTGCGCTGGACCGAGCGGCTGCGGACGAAGTACCGCCGTCTTGGCGACCCGGTCGCGACACTGTCCGGCGGCAACCAGCAGAAGGTCGTCCTGGCCAAGTGGCTGGCGATGGCGCCGCGGGTGCTGATCGTGGACGAGCCGACCCGCGGAATCGATGTCGGCACGAAGGCCGAGGTGCACCGGCTCATGTCATCGCTCGCCGCGGAAGGCGTGGCCGTGGTGATGGTGTCGTCGGAGCTGCCCGAGGTGCTCGGCATGGCCGACCGGGTGCTCGTGATGCGCGAAGGCCGGATCGTCGCGGAGATTCCGCGGTCCGACGCCGACGAGAACTCGGTGATGTTCGCGGCGATGGGACAGGGAGCGGCGGCATGAACGCGACGAAGGTGGCTGCCGCGCCGCCCCCGCAGGCGAGCGCGGGCATGGGCAGGACGGTGTTCGGGGCTGTGTTCAAAGCGCGCGAGTCGGGCATCGTCTTGGCGCTGCTGGTGCTCGTGGCGTTCACCGCGACCCAGAACGGCCGGTTCCTGTCCGGGCAGAACATCAGGGACATCCTGCTGGGCACGGCGATCCTCGCGGTGCTGGCCGTGGGGCAAGCGATCGTGATGATCACGCGCAACATCGACCTGTCGGTCGGTTCGGTGCTCGGCCTGTCGGCTTTCGCGGTCGGTTCGTTGATGGAGGGCAACCCGGGGTTGCCGGTGATCGTGGCGTTGCTGGCCGGGCTTGGCATCGGCGCGGGGTGCGGGCTGGTGAACGGCGCGGTGGTGCGCTTCGGCCGGGTGCCGGCGCTGGTCGTCACGCTCGGCACGCTGTACGCGTTTCGCGGGGTGACCTATTTCTGGGCCGGCGGTCAGCAGATCAACGCCGACAAGCTGCCTCGCTCGTTCGTGGAGTTCGGGGACGCGTCGCTGCTGGGGGTGCCATGGCTGGTCTTGATCGCGGTGCTCGTGCTGGTGGTCGCCGGGGTCGTGTTGCGCAGCTATCGCGGCGGACGCGAGCTGTATGCCATGGGGTCGAGTCCGCAGGCTGCCGAGCTGGCGGGCATCAAGGTCGGCCGCAACACCACGGTCGCGTTCCTCGTCTGCGGAGCGCTGGCCGGGCTGGCGGGCGTGCTCTTCGCCGCCCGGTTCAGCACGGTCGATGCCGCGGCGGGAACCGGTTACGAGCTCAACGTCGTCGCCGCGGCGGTCGTGGGCGGGGTCGCGGTGTTCGGCGGCAGCGGATCGGTGTGGGGCGCGAGCCTCGGCGCGCTCCTGCTGACTGTGATCGGCAGCTCGCTGGCGGTTCTGGACATCAACCAGTTCTGGCAGCAGGCGATCGTCGGCGCGCTGATCCTGCTGGCCATCGGCGCAGACCGGCTGGTCGCGGTCCGCGTCGCCAAAGCGCTCAAGAAGAGGAATTCCCATGTCTGACCGCGGGAACCGGCTCGGCCGGCTGCTCAGCTGGGACGTCGCCGTGATCGCTGTCGCCGTCGCGGGCCTGGCGATCGCGTCCGGCGCCGTCGAGAACTTCGGCACCAGCCGCAACTTCACGTTCCTGTTGCTGGACCTGCTGCCGATCGCGTTGATGGCGCTGCCGATGACGTTCGTCATCGTCACCGGCGAGATCGATCTCTCGGTGGCGAGCACGCTCGGGCTGACCTCGGCGGTGATGGGCTCGCTGTGGAACGCGGGCCTCAGCATCCAGACGATCATTCCGCTCTGCATCGTCCTCGGGGCGTTGCTCGGCGCGGTGAACGGCTTCTTCGTGACCGTGCTGAAGCTGCCGTCTCTCGCCGTCACCATCGGCACGATGGCCCTGTTCCGGGGCTTGGCCTTCGTGGTTCTGGGGGACAGCGCGGTCGCCGACTTCCCGGCCTCCTACACCGGCTGGGTCGCCGGAGGCGGCGCGCTCCCGAACGTGTTGCTGCCGCTGCTCGCGCTGGCGGTCGTTTTCGGGGTGGTGCTGCACGCGACGCCGGTCGGCCGCGCCGCGTTCGCCGCCGGCGCGAGCGATCAGGCGGCGCGATTCGCCGGCATCCGCACCGGACGGCTGAAGTTCTGGCTCTACGTGGTGAGCGGGGCCGTCGCCGGACTGGCCGGGGTCCTCTGGACGCTGCGCTATTCGAGCGCCCGTGCCGACAATGGTTTCGGACTGGAACTCGCGGTGGTGGCCGCCGTGCTGCTCGGCGGCGTCTCGATCTTCGGCGGCAAGGGCACGCTGCCCGGGGTGCTCGGCGGGGTGCTGCTGCTGGCGGTCCTGCAGAACGCGTTGCGCCTGCAGGACGTGTCGAACGAAGCCCTGAACGTCGTGACCGGGGTCCTGCTGATCATCTCGGTTCTGCTGCCCAATCTCCTCTCCTCTGCCGGTGCGGCGCTGCGGCGCCGGCATCGGGCCCGCAGCGCGGCAATTCCAGAAAGGTGACAATGATGTCCCGTCGATTCCCCTCCGGCGCCGTGTCGGTCGCAAGCGCGGCCGTCCTGGTGCTCGGTCTCACCGCCTGTGGCGGCACCACGAAGAACAGCAGTTCGGGTTCCGGGCCGGCTGCGTCCACCGCGTCGGCGAACCCGAACGCCGCGTCCAAGACCGGCGTCAAGATGGCCTTCCTGCCCAAGCAGCTCAACAATCCCTACAGCGACATCGAGGCCAGCGGAGGCAAAGCGGCGCTGAGCGAGCTGAAGGGCGAGTACAAGCTGGTCGGCCCGAACGACGCGAGCGCGTCCTCGCAAGTCAGCTACATCAACACACTGATCCAGCAGCAGCAGGACGTCATCGGCATCGCCGCGAACGACCCGAACGCGGTGTGCCCGTCGCTGAACCAGGCCCGCAGCGCGGGCATCAAGGTCGTCGCGTTCGACTCGGACGCGGCCAAGAACTGTCGCGACGTGTTCATCAACCAGGCGACCACGCAAGGCATCGGCGAGCAGCTGGCCAAGCAGGCGAAGGAACTGTCCGGCGGGTCCGGGGAGATCGCGGTGCTGTCCGCGACGCCCAACGCCACCAACCAGAACGCCTGGATCGACGTGCTGAAGAAGGAACTCGCCAAGCCGGACTACGCGGGCCTGAAACTGGACAAGGTCGCCTACGGCAACGACGACGACCAGAAGTCGTTCCAGGAAGCACAGGGCCTGCTGCAGTCGTTCCCGAACCTCAAGGTGATCGTGGCACCCACGACGGTCGGAATCGCGGCCGCGGCCCGGTACGTCAGTTCGTCGAGCTACAAGGGCAAAGTCGCGGTGACCGGGCTCGGCACGCCGAACCAGATGCGCGCATTCGTCAAGGACGGCACGGTCAAGCAGTTCGCGCTGTGGAACCCGGCGGACATCGGCTACCTCGCCGCGTACGCGGGCGTCGCGCTGGAGTCTGGCCAGATCACCGGCAAGCAAGGCGAGAAGTTCAAGGCCGGCAAGCTCGGCGAGTACACGATCGGCGCGGACGGCGAGATCGTGCTCGGACCGCCGACGACCTTCGACGCGAACAACATCGACAAGTTCAACTTCTGACGCCCGGACCCGGCTGGGCTTCGTCCGGCCGGGTCCACGGAGGACCGACTGTGGCTCGATACTGCTTCTGCCTGCAGGTGAAACCCGACCGGCTGGAGGAATACGCCGAGCGGCACCGCGCCGTGTGGCCCGAGATGCGGGCCGCGCTCGCCGAATGCGGCTGGCGGAACTACTCGCTCTTCCTCCGCGAGGACGGCCTCCTCATCGGCTACGTGGAGGCGGACGACCTCGCCGCCGCGCAGGCAGCGATGGAGCGTACCGAGGTCAACGCGCGCTGGCAGGCGGAGATGGCGGCCTTCTTCACTGGATCGGGCGAACATCGGCCGGACGAGAACCTGTGGCTGCTGAACGAGGTCTTCCACCTTGACGGAAAGCGCGAAAGCGCATGAGCAGAAGAGAAGTGATCGACTTGTCCGACCTGACGGCCGTGAAGTCCGCACTGCGGGCGCAGCGGATCGAGACGCCGTCGTGGGCGTTCGCGAATTCGGGGACCCGGTTCAAGGTGTTCCCGCAGCGCGGAGTCCCGCGCACCCCGGAGGAGAAGATCGCGGACGCAGCGGTCGTGCACCGGCTCACCGGCGCGGCGCCGAGCGTGGCGCTGCACATCCCGTGGGACCACGTCGAGGATTTCGGTGCGTTGCGCCGCTACGCGGAGGACCTCGGCGTCGAGATCGGTGCGATCAACACGAACGTGTTCCAGGACGAGGACTACAAGCTCGGCTCGGTCACCAACCCGGACGCCGGGATCCGGCGCAAGGCGACCGACCACCTGCTCGAGGCGGTCGCCGTGATGGACGCGACCGGTTCCCGCGATCTGAAGCTGTGGTTCTCCGACGGCCTCAACTATCCGGGCCAGGACGACCTGCGAGACCGGCAGGACCGGCTCGCCGCGGCACTTCGCGAGGCATACGACCGGCTTGGTGCCGGCCAGCGGATGCTGTTGGAGTACAAGCTGTTCGAGCCGGCGTTCTACGCTACCGACGTGCCAGACTGGGGCACGTCCTACGCGCACTGCCTGGAGCTGGGGGAGAAGGCGACGGTGTGCATCGACACCGGACACCACGCGCCCGGCACGAACATCGAGTTCATCGTCGCGTTCCTGTTGCGCGCGGGGAAGCTGGGCGCTTTCGACTTCAACTCCCGGTTCTACGCCGACGACGACCTGATGGCCGGTGCGGCGGATCCGTTCCAGTTGTTCCGGATCATGTACGAGATCGTCCGCGGCGACGCGCTCGACCCGTCCTACGGCATCAACTTCATGCTGGATCAGTGTCACAACATCGAGGCGAAGATCCCGGCGATCATCCGGTCGGTGATGAACGTCCAGGAGGCCACGGCGAAGGCGCTGCTGGTCGACCGGCCCGCGCTGCGCGCCGCCCAGCAGAGCGGAGATGTGCTGGGCGCGAACGCGATCCTGATGGACGCGTACAACACCGACGTCCGGCCGCTGCTCGCGGAGGTGCGCGAAGAGGCCGGGCTGGACCCGGACCCGGTCGCGGCCTACCACCGCAGCGGCTACCAGGAGAGGATCGAGGCCGAGCGTGCCGACGGGCAGCAGGCCGGATGGGGAGCGTGACCGTGACTGTGCCGGAGGAACTGGTCGCGCGCAGCAACAGGCTGGGCGGCGATCCGCGCAACACCAACTACGCCGGCGGCAATACCTCCGCCAAAGGGTCCATTGTGGATCCGGTCACCGGATCGCCTGCGGAGCTGTTGTGGGTCAAGGGTTCGGGCGGCGACTTGGGCACCTTGACCCAGGACGGGCTCGCCGTGCTGCGGCTCGACCGTCTGCGGTCGCTCGTGGATGTGTACCCGGGCGTCGAGCGCGAGGACGAGATGGTCGCCGCGTTCGACTACTGCCTGCACGGCCGGAGCGGTGCGGCGCCGTCGATCGACACGGCGATGCACGGCTTGGTCGACGCCGCGCACGTCGACCACCTGCACCCCGATTCCGGCATCGCGCTGGCGACCGCGGCCGACGGCGCGGCGCTGACGAAGGAATGCTTCGGCGACCGGGTCGCATGGGTCGATTGGCGGCGGCCGGGTTTCCAGCTGGGCTTGGACATCGCGGCGGTCAAAGCGGCGAACCCGCAGGCGATCGGCGTCATCCTCGGCGGGCACGGCATCACCGCCTGGGGAACGACTTCTGAGGAGTGCGAGCGCAATTCCCTGGAGATCATCCGCATCGCCGAGAAGTTCCTGGCAGAGCGTGGCGCGCCGGAACCTTTCGGTGCCGTGGTGGCCGGGTACGAGCCGTTGCCGGAAGAAGAACGCCGGGCTCGGGCCGCAGCGCTCGCCCCGGTGGTGCGCGGCCTCGCGTCCACGGATCAGCGGCAGGTCGGCCATTTCACCGACAACGGAACAGTGCTCGATTTCCTGGCACGGGAGAAGCTGGGACAGCTGGCCGCGCTCGGAACATCGTGCCCGGACCACTTCCTGCGCACCAAGGTCCGTCCGCTAGTGCTCGACCTGCCCGGCACCGCGCCGCTGGACGAGGCGGTGGCTCGACTGAAGGAGCTGCACAACGCCTACCGCGCTGACTACGCGGCTTACTACGGCAGGTACGCATCGCCGGACAGCCCGGCGATGCGCGGTGCGGACCCGGCGATTGTCCTGGTTCCCGGGGTCGGGATGTTCTCGTTCGGCAAGGACAAGCAGACCGCGCGGGTGGCGGGCGAGTTCTACGTCAACGCGATCAACGTGATGCGCGGTGCCGAGGCGGTGTCGACCTACGCACCGATCCCGGAGGGCGAGAAGTTCCGGATCGAGTACTGGGCGCTGGAAGAGGCGAAGCTGCGGCGGATGCCGGAGCCCAAGCCGCTGGCCGGGCGGATCGCGCTGGTCACCGGAGCCGGTTCCGGCATCGGCGAGGCCATCGCGGAACGGCTCGCGGCCGAAGGTGCGTGCGTTGCGGTCGCAGACCGGGACGCCGAGGCGGCGCAGGCGGTCGCCGAAGGGATCGGCGGCCCGGACCGGGCGGTCGCAGTGGCCGCGGACGTCACCGACGGGGAGGCGGTGGCGGCCTCGATCGCGGAGACGGCGCTCGCGTTCGGCGGGGTGGACCTGGTCGTGAACAACGCCGGGCTGTCGATCTCGAAGCCGTTGCTGGAGACCACCGAACGCGACTGGGACCTGCAGCACGACGTGATGGCGAAGGGATCGTTCCTGGTTTCCCAGGCGGCCGCGCGGGCGATGATCGAGCAGGGAATGGGCGGCGACATCGTCTATATCTCTTCCAAGAACTCGGTGTTCGCCGGGCCGAACAACGTGGCCTACGGCGCGGCGAAGGCGGATCAGGCGCATCAGGTCCGGCTGCTCGCGGCGGAGCTGGGCGAGCACGGGATCCGGGTCAACGGCGTGAACCCGGACGGCGTCGTGCGCGGGTCCGGGATCTTCGCAGGCGGATGGGGTGCGCAACGGGCCGCGGTGTACGGAGTGCCGGAGGAGAAGCTGGGCGAGTTCTACGCGCAGCGCACCATCCTCAAGCGCGAAGTCCTGCCAGAGCACGTCGCGGCCGCGGTGTTCGCGCTGACCGGCGGCGATCTCACCCACACCACCGGCCTGCACGTGCCGGTCGACGCGGGCGTCGCCGCGGCGTTCTTGCGATGAGAAGGAGGACGCGATGACAGCAGCGCTGCCATGGTCTGAGGTTGAGGGGCTGGCGCGAATCAGCCCGAGGCGGACCCGAGTCGGCTTGATATCCGGTGGGCTCGGTGCCTATTGGCCGCAGTTCCCGGCCCTGTTGCCGCAGCTGCAGGCTTCGGCACGCCGGGTGGCCGAGCGGCTGTCCGGAATGGACTGCGAGGTCGTGGATGCCGGGTTCGTCTCCGACGAACGGGAAGGCGCGCAAGCTGCGGAGCGGCTGCGCGTGGCCGGCTGCGACTTGATCATCGGATTCCTCGCCACCTATCTCACCTCGAGCATGCTCGTGCCGGTCGCGCAGCGCAGCGGCGCGCCGGTGCTGTTGCTGAACCTCCAGCCGACGGAGGCGATGGACCACGCGACTTTCGACACCGGGGCCTGGCTCGCTTACTGCGGGGCGTGCCCGTTGCCGGAGATGGCGAACGCGTTCCGCCGGGCAGGCGTGGAGTTCCGGTCCGTGTCCGGTTATCTCGAGGACGAGCGGGCCTGGACGCGGATCAGCCGGTGGATCCGTGCGGCCGGCGTGCGGGCGGCGCTGCGCAACGGCCGCCACGGCCTGCTCGGGCACCTGTACCCCGGCATGCTGGACGTGGCAACTGATCCGACTCTGGTGCCGGCCCAGCTGGGCGGGCACGTCGAGATCCTGGAGATCGACGATGTGCGAGTGCGAGCCGAGGCCGTCACGGAAGCCGAGACTGCGGCGCGGATGGCGCTCGTGCGCGAGGTGTTCACCCTGGACGAGTCCGTGGCGGACGAGGACTTCGCCTGGGGCGCGCGGGTTTCGGTCGCGCTCGACCGGCTCGTCGAGGACTTCGCGCTCGATTCGCTGGCTTATTACCATCGGGGCCTCGACGGCGAAACGCACGAGCGGGTCGGTGCTGGGCTGATCTTGGGCGCATCGTTGCTGACCGCTCGAGGCATACCGGCCGCCGGGGAGTACGAGCTGCGCAATTCCCTCGCGATGCTGATTCTGGACCGGCTCGGTGCCGGTGGTTCGTTCACTGAGCTGCAGGCACTGAACTTCCGGGACAATGTGGTCGAAATGGGCCACGACGGACCGGCGCATCTGGCGATCAGCGCGCGCCGCCCGTTGCTGCGTGGTCTCGGTGTCTACCACGGCAAACGAGGCTGGGGCGTGTCGGTGGAGTTCGACGTACGGCCGGGCCCGGTCACGCTTCTTGGGCTGGCGCAGTTGCGGGACGGCGCGTTCCGGCTTGTGGCAGCCGAGGGCGAAGTCGTTCCGGGGCCGGTCCTGTCGATCGGAAACACGACGTCGCGAGTGGACTTCGGGACGGACCCGGGGGAGTGGGTCGACGCGTGGTCGGCCAGC
This sequence comes from Amycolatopsis benzoatilytica AK 16/65, assembly GCF_000383915.1. Taxonomy (NCBI): domain Bacteria; kingdom Bacillati; phylum Actinomycetota; class Actinomycetes; order Pseudonocardiales; family Pseudonocardiaceae; genus Amycolatopsis; species Amycolatopsis benzoatilytica. The sequence goes on along the minus strand of NZ_KB912942.1, from coordinate 3,590,718 downwards.
GGGGTGAACCACCATTGGGCGCTCGGGGTCGGGCGCCGAACCGCGGACTTGGCCGCGGTCGCCGACCTCCTCGGCCTCGAGTTGACAGTGGTGCACGGGTGATCAGGGTCGCTGCGGTCGATTTGGGCGCTTCGAGCGGCCGCGTGATGACGGGCGAGGTCGAGCCCGGCCGACTGGCTCTCGCGGAGGCGCACCGGTTCCCGAACGGGCCGGTGCGCCTGGCCGGACGGGGCAAGTCGACCCTGTACTGGGACATCCTCGCGATCTACACCGAAGTACTGGCGGGCATTCGGGCCGCCCAGGCGAAGGCGCCGCTCGACGCCGTGGGCATCGATTCCTGGGCCGTCGACTACGGTCTGCTCGACCCGTCCGGGACGCTGCTCGGCAATCCCGTGCACTATCGGGACACCCGGACCGAGGGCGTCCCGGAACAGCTGCGCGGCCTGCTGCCCGACCGCGAACTCTACGCCGTCACGGGCCTCCAGCAGCTTCCGTTCAACACCTTGTACCAGCTGATGTCCGAGCGGGACGGCGCGCGCGTGCGCGAAGCCGCCACGTTGCTGATGATTCCCGACCTGCTGGCGTACTGGCTCACCGGGCAGATCGGTGCAGAACGCACGAACGCCTCGACCACCCAGCTCTACGACGTGCGCGCCGGCGACTGGGCCATCGGCATCGCCGCCAAGGCTGGTCTTCGGCCCGGGCTGTTCCCGCCCTTGCGGTCAGCCGGCGACTTGATCGGTCCGTTGCTCCCCGCGGTCGCTGAAGAGGCGGGAATGCCCACGCTGCCTCTGGTTGCGGTGGGATCGCACGACACCGCATCGGCTGTGGTCGGCGTCCCGGCCGAGCCGGGAGCCACCTTCGCCTACATCTCCTCGGGAACCTGGTCGCTGGTGGGAGTCGAGCTCGACGCGCCGGTGCTGTCCGACGCCGCCATGGCGGCGAACTTCACCAACGAAGCCGGTGTCGACGGCACCATCCGGTTTCTTCGCAATGTGATGGGGCTGTGGGTGCTGTCCGAGACGCTGCGAACGTGGCGCGCTCGCGGTGACAGGGTCGGACTCGGGCGGCTCCTGGCCGAGGCTGCCGCCGTGCGTCCCCTGCGCGCGGTCGTCGACGTGGACGCGCCGGAGTTCCTTCCGCCGGGCGACATGCCTGCCCGGATCGTCGCGGCGTGCCGGGCGTCCGGGCAGGAACCGCCGGAGACCCGAGCCGAGGTCGTCCGGTGCATCCTCGACAGCTTGGCGCTGGCCTACCGGCGTACGGTCCGCGAAGCCGCGGGCCTGAGCGGACGGACGATCGATGTCGTGCACATCGTCGGCGGCGGGGCTCGCAACGAGCTACTGTGCCAGCTCACGGCCGACGCGTGCGGAATTCCCGTCGTGGCAGGCCCGGTGGAAGCGACCGCTTTGGGCAATGTGCTGGTCCAGGCCCGCACTCTAGGCGAGGATCTTCCGGATCTGGCCGCGATGCGCGCGCTGGTCGGACGGACCCAGTCTGTTCGCCGCTACACCCCCTCCGCACAGGTGCAGTCCTGGGAAGGCGTGAGTCCGCTGTGAGGGTCGCACTGCTGGTCACCTGCATCAACGATGCCGGTGTTCCCGGAAGCCGGGAAAGCCGGCGTCCGACTGTTGCGCCGGCTGGGAATTGAGGTGGAGTTTCGCCGGCTGACGCGAAGGCGGCCGGGATCGTGGTGATCTACCAGGAACCCAGACCTCGCAGCCGCGCTGAAGCAAGCGGCCGCCGCACCTCTTGTCGCGTCCGTAATGGACCTCGACGCACGTGAACTCCTGCCCCTCGGCGACATGCTTGGGCGGATCGCGGAGGCTTGCCGACGGCTCGGCCGGGCGGCGCCGCGCACCCGGGGCGAGGTCGTCCGCTGCGTCGTGGACAGTCTTGCGCCGAGCTACCGCCGCGCGGTCCGCCGGGCCGCGGGCAGCGCCGGTCGCGCCGTCGACGTCGCGCGCGTCGTCGGCCGGAGGGAAGCCGCAACCGGCTGCTGCGCCAGTTGACCGCCGACACGCGCGGTGTACCGGTGCTCGCCGCCACGGTCGAATTCTCGGCATTGGGCAACGTCTGAGCCCATGCATTGGCGTTCGGCGTCGCTCCTCCCGATCTCGCCGGGATGTGCGCGCTCGTCCGCGAAACCCAGCCGCTGCAGCTCTATCCGCCCAACGATGGGGACGGGGCTGCAGCGGAAGCACGCATGACCGCGCGACGCAGGAGTGAACGAGGCGGTGGGCGGGTGAACGCTGTTCTCGAACGCGAAGACACCGCGCTGCTGGCGCTCTTCGCCGACGATCGATGCCCTCGGCGATGGCTGCGGGACACTGGCCGACGCAACCACGGCTGGCATGAGCCGCCTGTACCGGGCGCTGAACTTGGAACTATGCTACGAACCAAAGGGTTTCAGCCCGGCGATGTCGGATCGCCGGTGGGCGAGCCCGGCCACGATCCCGCTGGGTACGCGAACCCGCTGGTGCCGCCAGCTTGTGCAACTGGGGCGAACTCAGGCGACCGCATTGGGGGAGATGGCCCGGTTGAGCCGTTCGCACTGGTGTGGCCCGGCGAGGTGAGATGACGCACGAAGCGGACCAGTCGTGGGATCGCGTCGCGTGGGACATCGTTCCGGACTCGGTGGCCCTGACGCTGGCGGCCCTGACTCCGCACTCGTCGGGCGTGATCATGCGCGAGGCGTTCTACGGCACCCGCCGGTTCGACGACTTCCTCCGCCGCACCGGGATGAGCCCGGGAGTGCTCTCGGCGCGGCTGCGCGATCTCGTCGCGCAGGGACTCCTCGTGAAGGTGCCCTACAAGGAGCCGGGGGCGCGGGAGCGCGCGGAATACCGGCTCACCGACCAGGGTCGGGATCTCGTGCCGACCATGATCGCCATGATCGGCTGGGCCGACCGCTGGCTGACCGGTGACCGCGGGCCGACGATGTCCCTGCGCCACAGCGGCTGCGGTGCCCCCGTCGAGGCCGCCCTCAAGTGCGGACATGGCCACGAGAACCACGCAGCGCGCGAGATCGTCGCGTCGCCCGGCCCGGGCGCCCGGCCGCTGTCTTGACGCGTCCGCTCGGTGGTTGAGCGGTCGCGTCGCCGCGCTCGGTGGCCACCAACCTTGTCGGAAACGCGCTCCCGTCAGGGCCTGTGGGACTCCGGCGAAGGCGAGGAGACGGCCGTGCTCCGCGGACACGCCGACTGGGTCGAAGGGGGCACCTGGTCGCCCGAAGGCACCCTGGTCGCGAGCGCGCCGCGCGACAGCACGATCCGGATCCGGGACGCCGCGCCGTCACCGGAAACGGCTCGGGCTGCGCGGGCACACAGGTCGGGTACGGGTGGTTGTGTGGTCGCCGGACGGGCGGCTCGTCGCCACCGGTTCCCGCGACGAGACCGCCCCGGGTGTGGCACGCCACGACCGGGATAGCACCGTGATGCTCGATCTCCACGACCACGCCGCGCGGTCCTGCCTTCACCACCAGCCTGACTCGGGCCACACCCAACGCACAAAACGCATCGGCCGAATTGACCGGGTCAAATTAGTGCCTAACGAACACCACTGCCGAGCTGTTGGTTCCCAGCGGGCCACAGTTTCCGCGTACCGACGGCTCGGCAGGCGGTGTCACGACTTAAGTCAGTAGTCGAACGCCACGATCGCAGGATCGGAGCAAATGTCAAAATTGTGAGGCCTGTCTTCACACACCTTGATTGTCGCACGCACCTTATTTGAATCGCCCCGCAGCCCTTTCGACAAACTCGTGGGTACGTATTTCATGCGTTCAGTGCGGTCAGTCTGCTTGTATACCTTCTCGGGATACCATACCGGAGTGGAGCTGCCGACCGGGGTTCGCCAAAAAGACCAGTGCACTTCAACGTAGACAGGGTTCCCATTATTGAGCATGTCGACGTAGTTGATGCCGACCGTGGCATATACGCCGCCGTTGTTGGCGAAATCCCCATAGGCCTTGGCGTGCAGCGTGCTGCCGCTGTAGGCGTTGACCTTCCACTGCGCGTTGGCCGCGGAAGCCGGCGTCGGCGCGAGCACGGTGCCGGTGGCGACACCAGCGGCGGTGGCCGCGAGAGCCACCACGGAGCGGAACTTGGACATGTGACGTTCTCCCCTCGATTCGATCACCACCGGGGCGGGTGACCGGACGAGCGCCACGCTACGAAGATCCGTCCTCGCCTCGTCATCGCGCGGTCCTCCCGCAGGTCAAACGGGCTAATATCATGAACCGGAGGAGGGGGGCCTATGGATTTCTGTGTGCTGGGGCCGCTGGAGATCTGGACGGTTCAGGGTCGGCTCGCGCTGCCGAGCACCCGGCATCAACGGGTGCTGGCGACGCTGCTGCTGGCCCCGGGCATGGTCGTGCCGATGGCGCGGCTGATCGAGTCGACGTGGGACGAGGAGCCGCCGGCGACCGCGACCAAACAGGTGCAGAACTGCGTGTCGGCGTTGCGGGACCGGCTGGGCGACACCGAGCAGCAGCTCATCGTCACAGACGGCCCGGGCTACCGGCTCGTGGTCACCGACGAGCAGCTCGACCTGCTGCGGTTCACCAAACATGTCGCCGAGGCGCGACGGCAGGTCGACAAGGGCGCGCTGCGCGACGGAGTGCGCGAGATCCGGACGGCGCTGAAGCTGTGGCGCGGTCCGGCCCTTGACGGCCTCGGCACCGGCGCGCTGGCCGGACGCGCGGCGCGGCTAGACGAGCAGCGCCTGGACGCGTTCGAGTCGTGCGTGGACTGGCAGCTCGCTTTGGGGCAGCACCGCGAGGTCATCGACGAACTCGCCGCGGTCGTTGCCGACAACCCGCTGCGAGAACGGCCGCACGCACAGCTCATGCTCGCGCTCGACCGCGCCGGGCGGCAGGCCGATGCACTCAAGACTTTCCAGCAGCTGCGCGCCGGACTGGCCGAGGAGCTGGGCGTTGACCCCGGAGCAGACGTCTGTGAACTGCACGAACGTATCCTCCGCGGGGAGAACCGGCCGCGGCGCGCGAAACCAGCTCCTACCGACGGCCTGGACCGCGCGGCTAAGGAGCTCGCGGCAGCAATCGCCCGGCAGTGGACGGCCGAGGCCGAGATGCGGTCGCTGCATCGACCGAAGCCTGTTCCGCTGCGCTGGTCGAGCACCGAACGAGAGGTGGCGGCCGCGGCGTCGGCGGTGCTGGGTGACTCTCCCGGCTACGGCTCGGAGCGATTAGTCCTCAGCGGCGACCTGACCGATGTGGTGGCCAAGTTCCGTCAGGTCCCGTCGCGGCAGCTGGTGGTGCTGGGCGAGCCCGGCGCCGGCAAGTCGGTGCTGGCCGTTCTTCTCACGCTCGGCCTGCTCGCTGACCTCCCACCGGGCGAGCCGGTGCCGGTACTGCTGACGCTTGCGTCGTGGAATCCGCATCACGAGCACTTGGACGCCTGGCTGGCCCGGCGGCTGGTCGAGGACTACCCGTGGCTGGCCAACACCGCCATCTACGGCCCGGACGCTGGGCTGCGTCTGGTGCTCGACGGCCGGGTCATCCCCGTGTTGGACGGGCTGGATGAGACTCCGCCCGGCCTGCATACGGCCGCGATCGACGCACTCGACCAGGCCGTAAGCGCCGGCCGGCCACTGGTGGTGACCTGTCGAGGGACCGAGTACGAGCTCGCGGTGCGGGCGGCGGGCTCGTTCCTGGTCAGGGCCGCCGTAGTGGAGATCGAACCGGTGGAGATCGAAGACGCAGTCGAGTTCCTGACCGCACGTCGACGTCCCGGCGAGACCCGGTGGCAGCCGCTGGTCACATGGCTGAAACGGGAGCCGACCGGGGCGCTGGCCCAGGCGCTGCGCACGCCGTTGATGGTCGACCTGGCCCGGAGCGCCTACGCCAGCCCCGCCACTGACCCCGGCGAACTCTGTGACACTGCACGGTTTCCGGACCGTGCGACGATCGAACGGCACCTGCTCGATGCGTACCTGCCGTCGGTGTACGCGCGCCGACCATCCCCGCCTGCCCGGCTCGGCCTTCCGCGCGAGTACGACCCGAAACACGTCGAGCGATGGTTGTCCTTCCTCGCCCGGCGGCTCGAACGCGAACGCACCCGCGACCTTGCCTGGTGGCGGCTAGACCAGGCGGTGCCGCGTTTCGTCGTTGGCCTCTACCTCGGTCTGCCGCCCGCGCTGCTGTTCGTGCTCACCGGTTTGCTGGCCGCCGACCCGGTCACCGCGGCGATCTACGGGGTCTCCGGCGGCGCCGCCGGCCTCGTCACGCACAGCATCGGCCGCCGACCAGGCCCGCAGCGGGTTGAGGCGACCTTCACCGGGATCTCCGGCCGGTTCGCGCGCCGGTTCGCGATCGGCGCGGCGACCGGGACCTGCCTCGGCTTCGGCTGGGCGCTGCCGATCGGGGTCATCGGTCTCGTGGTGGTGGTGGTCGGCCTGGCCGTCGGCGTGCACGTCTGGCTCGGCACTCCACTGGACGCCAACCGGGTCTCCAACCCTGGCACTGTCTTGCGTCAGGATCGCGCCGCCGCCTTGTCGTTCACGTTGGCGTTCACGATGTCGCTGGGCCTGTTCTACAGCCTCGCGCTGCGCTTCACCCAGGACGAGCCGACCGTCCAGATCTTGGACAGCAGCTTCGACCTGGTACTGAGCGTGGCTGGCGGCGTCGCCGCCGCCCTGCTCGGCCGGTACTTCGCGCCGAAGCCCGGCACTGTCGCGTACGGCATCGCCGGTGCGCTGATCGGCGGCCGGGTGATCCGGGAAATACCCAGCGTAGTCCACGCGGTGGCGGCCGGCGGTCTGTTCGGGCTGGCCGTCGGGCTCAGCGTCTGCCTGTCCCGGGCCTGGGGCGCATTTGCCTGCACACGGTTGTGGCTGGCAGCTCGTGGCCACATTCCGTTGCGATTCATGGCTTTCCTCGACGACGCGCACCGCCGCGGCGTGCTGCGGCAGGTCGGTGCGGTGTACCAATTCCGGCACGCCCGGTTGCAGGAGCGACTCGCCGCTACGGGCTTCCGTGATGACGGCTGAGCATGGCGCCGACGAGGGTGGTGAAGGTGGCTACGAGGTGGCTGGGTACCAGCCGTTGTCACGACTGCTCAGGGAACAGACGCGCCATGCATCAGATGAGCTGCTCACTCATCCATAGGCTGATCGATGGCCGCCTCGTCGAAGGCGTCTGCGAGTCCCGCGATGACAGCGTTGATTCCGGGCCTGTCGCTGACGAAGTAGTCAGCCATGGTGTTGTGGGCCTCCTGGTTGTCATCGACAGCCTCGGCGACTGCCGCTTGGAAGTCCTGTGACTTGATGAACTGCTTCTCCGAGTTCACCTTGGTCTGGTTGACCAGATTCGGGTAGGCGAGCAGCCGCTGCACGAGCCCCTGGACGAACTCGCGGACCTGGGATTCGGAGAACGACTCGGCTCCGAAGAGGTCGTTATCTTGTCGATGACGATCTGGAGTGCGCTGTACTCCGGCTCCTTCCGTGCCCGGACCCCGCGGCGCTGATCCCTTTCAGTTCGCCGTCGCCGGTCAGCGAGATGTTGACCGCTGTCTCCTTGCTGTGCTCGACCCCGGCCAGGACTATGCCGGAGAGGTCGACTTCCGCGGTCCAGGACGAGTCTGCGATGACCTTCTCCAGCAGTCGCAGGAATGACAGAATTTCCAGGTAGGGGTCGCCGTAGTTGACGATCTGGCTCATGAAGTCGTAGAGCCGGACTAGGTGGAGACGTCCTTGCGGAACAGGTCGAGGGTGTTGAGAGTGACATTGCCGTCGGCTTCAATCGCGGCCGCGTAGCGGCGGGCGAAGTCGTTCTTGGCCAGGCTGACCGCGGCCGATAGCGCATTGTTTCCCTCCCCGGCGACCCGCAGTCCAGCGACATCGCGCACCTGCTCTGCGGTATAGATCCCGGCCTGGGCGAGTTTGGTGGCGAGGTGGATGACGACGTAGGGGTTGGTCTCGGTTTCGCCTGCATCCTGACGATTCAGGGGAGCAACAAGAATTGTATTGATCTGGTCCGAAAAATCACTGAGAGGTAGGCGCGGATTCATCCTGACTTGAGCGCTTCGGCGATTCAGCTATAGAGCAACGGAGCTTTTTTATTCGCGCTGATGGCGGCGGAGTTCGTGGCCGACGCATATGCGGTCACCGTGCACGCGTCTACCTGAGCGACGCAGGTCGGCATGGCAATACTTCTGCGCTTTAAGCGGTCGTCAGCTGGACGGCGCGAATTTGATTCAGGTCGACTTTATGGTTTGGAAGCGTCGTGAATCGAGCCGGCGTGCCGCCGCTCGCCCGGACTGCCGGGCATTCCGTGGCGAGCGCGCGAACGACGGTCTGGTCCGCGCGCCCCTGGGTCACCGTCGTGGCGGCCAAGAGGGCATAGCCTGCTGGCGCGAGGATAGGAGCTGCCGCTGTCGAATCTTTTTTTGGGATTCAGATGCTCCGGTTCGCCTTTCCTGGATCGTAGGCGCAATAGGATCGACATTGTTACTCGGTCTTTATTGCGTTAGTCCTGATGAGAGGTGATGCATATTGCAATATGCATCACCTCTAGTTCGTGGATTGTGCATGCGGCGAGTCTCGACGCCTGGTGGCCTGCTCGGGACACTCGCGTCGAGTTGGTCGATGAAGTACAATTTTCGGAATGCAGGCTCGTCAAACGTTGCCGCTAGTCTCAAGATTTACGTGGGACTGGGCCAAGCAGTCGAGTGTGAAGTGTGGACTGGGATGATCAACCGCTGCAGGGCCGCCTGGCTGAAAGGGTTACGATGAGTTTTGATGCCTCGGCCGCCAGTTCTGCCCTCGGAGCAGATGTGATCGCTTCGATACTCGGTCCGGATGCACCCGGTGCCGTATCGGCCGGGTTGTGCGAGGTTCTGCGCCGACTCGATGTCCGGTCGACGATGGTGGTGCTGGAGGTCGGGACCGGCGCGGGGTTCTCGACTGCTGTGCTAGCGAGGCTGGTGGGCCGTGCGGGCTGGGTGATCACCGTGGAGCCGGTCCCGCAGCTGGCGGGGTGTGCCGATGCCATGCTTGCCGACCGTCTGGACGGAAACGTGGTTGAGCTGCGTCTGGCGGACGCTTGCGGCGCACCGGAGCACGGGCCGTTCGACCGCATTGTGGGCTGGTATCCGATGCGGGTCGTGCCGCGTGCGTGGTGCGCCCAGCTCCACCCGAAGGGGTCGATCGTGGTGCCCTTGGCACCGGCGCCGCTTGCGGCGGCTGGGCTCCTCATCCACATCTCTGTCGGCGAAAAAGGGGTTCCGCGCGTGCGGGAGGTTTTCGAGGCCTGCCTGCCTCCCCGCGAGGCGCCTGGTCGCGTGCGCGGTGCACCTCCCCAGTGGGGCGTCGATGTGCTCGACTACGACGAGTCCGCCCGGCCGTGGTGGCTGTCCAGCGCTTGGATGCGCACGCCGGACGGCTACCAGGCCGGGCGTGGACTGCTCCATTGCTTGATCCGGAATCGCGAGCACGTTGCCGGTCCGCTGGGTGCGGATGAGTCGGTTGCGGACTTCCGGGCGTGGTTGCTGGCGACCGGGGCCGAGGGCATCACTACGTGCGGCACTGAACCGTGGGGCATCGGCTGGTCCGACCCGGAGGGGGTTGCCGTTGTCGACAGTAGTTGCGGGGCTCGGTCGTTGGCGGCTGGTTCGCCGCGTGCGATCGAAGTGTTGACCGGATGGGTCCAGGACTGGCGGGACGCGGGGCGTCCCGGTGCCGCGCAGTTGGGCGCGCGTCTGGTCGAGGTCCACGACGGGTGGCGCTTGCAGGCGGCCCTCGCCTGACCCTTCGCCGGTGCTAGGCCGGTGCGGTCTGCATGATGGTGTGCCGTTGGGGCCAGTGCGACCAGTAGGCACCGGTGTAGCCGAGGTCGGTGAGGCGCAGCAGGAACGGGTTGTCGGCGTAGTTGTTGTCTTCAGGGCTTAGTCCGGGGACGGTGGGGAGCATCACGCGGTGCCGGTCGTGCTGGGGAACCCAGTCCCAGAGCAGCTCCAGGGAGCGGTGCCAGCGTTGTGCGGGGTCGCCGTCGTGGCCTTCGGGCAGGTCGGGAGAGAAGTAGTAGACCGGGCGGAACCCGCCTGCCTCGTCGAACATGAACTGCCGTTCGTAGGCCAGGGTGCTGCGGCATTTCTCGAGGGGCGTGAGCAAGATCGGCGCGGTTGCTGTGTTGGACTGGACGCCGGGCACGGCCCGGGTGCCGGCGCTGGCCGCGGCCAGCTGCCGGCCGAGCGGCGAGTAGGGGAAGGCGCGGATGCCGAGGGTGTAGCCGACGACGGTGGCGTCCAGCGACTGGAACGCGTCCACGCATTCGCGCATTGTGTGCTCGGTTTCGCCCGGCATGCCCAACAGGGCCTCGACCATGGTCGCCATCCCGTGCTTGCGGGCCAGCCGGCACAGCTCGTGGACGTCCTCGAAGGTGTAGAACCGCCGGCCTTTGCCAGAGACTTTCCAGCCGTTGAGGATGTCGTCGCGAACGTGGTCGGGGGCGAGGTTGATGCCTGCGCACCCGGCTTCGGCGAGCAGTTCGGCGTATTCGGCGTCGAACGGCGCGGGCTGGACGTAGATCCACAGCCGTAGCCGGTGCAGTGCTGATGCCTGGTCGGCGCGTTTGCGGCGGATGATCTCGCGCAGCACTTTCTTGCTGTGGGAGATGTTGAGGTTGAACTCGCTGTCGGTGGTGTGCAGATCGTGCACGCCTTGCTCGCACAGAAGCTCCATCTCGTCGACGACCGCGGTCTCGGTGCGGCGGGCGAACCGAGTGCCTTTGGCATCCGGTTCGACGCAGTGGGTACAGGCGAAGGTGCAGCCGTTCTTGGTCAGGATGTTGCCTAGTCCGCCGCGCCGGTAGTAGGCCAGGTTGTCCACCCGGTCGCGGCGTCCGGAGTGCCGCCGGTACGGGGTGGCCCGGTTGGTCAAGTGCACCCGACCCGCGGCGACGAGGGGATCGTCGTAGGGCACCTGGCGCACGACCCCGTTCCCGGAATTGATGATCAGCCCGGGCGTCGTCTCCACTGACCGTGCCGCGAGCAGCGCCTTGGCCAGCCGCACCAGCGTCACCTCGCCGGGGCCCTTGACGCCGTAGTCGATGCCGAAGTAGTCGACCAGCGCGAACGGCATCGAGGAGAACCCAACCCCGCCGGCGACGATCGGCGCGCTGGTGTATCGCTGTATAGCGCTGATGATGTTCTTGTGGGAATCGAGGAACACCCGTTGTTCCTGCGGATAGATCGTGTCTGTGTTGCGGATCGTTACCCCAACCAGGACGGGATCTGCCCGCCGGAAGTAGTCGCGGACGACGTCGTGCCAGCGGTCCCGTGCCAGCGTCAGATCGAGCACCTCCACGTCGAAGCCGGCTTCCTCCAGCGAGGTAGTCAGGATGTCCAGCGCGTACGGGGTGATCGGAGGGTGGACCAGGTTGGGATTGACCAATGTGACCAGCGCTCTGCTCATCGAATCCCCTTATCCGCTCGTGCGCTCATATGAGCGAGATGCCTCTCGACAATCAGCATTTGCCAGTGCCATGACCCGGCCGTATTGGCCGCTGTCCAAAGAGGCTTTCCTGACAAGGCCGCCCTCAGCGTGACAAGGCGATGCGTTTGCGAGGCAGGGGCCAATTGCCGCATCTGCCTGCGCCAGACAGGTGGTTTTTCGCGCCTTGGTCACCTGAACGGTGCAGTGAGAATGCGGAATATTCAACGGCCGCTGGGTGCGCAAGTAGGCTGGGGCGAGTGAGAGGGGATCGTCGGGGATCCGCATGCTCTCCCCCCTCGAATCCCGGGGCTGGATTCGCGAGCGGGGGCCGACCGCCGCTGTGCCCCGAGGAACTCTGCCCATGAACGAGCCGCTCCTGAAACGCTTCCAGGTCTACGACACTACGAGCGTGGACGAATCCCGGGAGAAGACCGGACGGCTGATGCGATCGCACCGGCTTTCGCCGCTGGATCGTCGGGCCACCGGGTTCCGTGCGCGCCACCACGTCGCGCCTCTCGGGGAGGCGTCGCTTCACTACGTCGCCTACGGACCCGGGGAGACACTGGTGCAGCCAGGCCCCTTGGAGACCTTCTATGTCGTGTTGCTGCCGCAATACGGTCGCTGCACCGTCACCTCGGCCGGACGGCGCATCGTCACCGCAGGGGAGAATGCCGCGGTCGTTTCTCCGGAGGACAGCCTGTCGATGCTGTGGCAGGGCGGGGCCGGCCAGCTCATGGTGAAAGTCCCGAGCCGCTGGTTCCACGACCGCCTGGAGCTGTTGCTTCACAAGCCGCTCACGAGCGCAGTGCGATTCGAGCTCGGCATGGATCTGACCAGAGGGCCCGGGCGCGAGTGGGCCAGCATGGTCCGCCACAACGTCAGCAACATCGACGCCGGCCTGTCTCTGCTGCAGCACGAGCCGATCCTCGGGTCGATCGGGCAAGGCCTCGCCACCGCGCTGCTCTATGCTCACTCGCACAACTACAGCGACTCGCTGCGCAGTGACGATCCCTCCGCCGGGGAACGGATGGTGCGGTCTGTGGTCGCGTTCGTCAAGGACAGCCCGCAAGTGCCCGCATCCGTGGCTGATCTCGTCGCCTACGCGAGAGTCAGCGAACGCGCGCTCCAACGAGCCTTCCGCAAGCACCTGAATGTGTCCCCGAAGCAGTTCCTCCTTGCAGTGCGTTTGGAACGTGTCCACCAGGTATTGGTGGACACCGACCCAGACGCTTCCATGTCCGTCGGCGAGATTGCAGCGAATGCTGGAGTCACGCACTTCGGCCGATTCTCCCAGTACTATCGCGCTCGCCACGGCGAGTCGCTCGCCGACACCAAGCGCCGAGGGCGGATGCGCGCCTGATCGGCTGTCGGGAAATGGATGCAACCCTGTCGGGTAGCGGATTCCTTCTGCTCTTCCGGATTTCTACCGTGGACGGTGAGGGGAAACAACCGATCCGCGACAGGGGGAGAGCGCAATGGAAGCGGCGATCGCCACAGTGATACGCGCCACCCGCGAGCAGCTGGGGTACAGCCAGTACCGGCTGGCCGATGAACTCGTCGCAATGTCCGGCAACACCGCGGTCACACGCGAGCAAGTATCCCGCTGGGAGCGGGGCAAACGCGTCCCCGGCCCCTACTGGCGGCGGTGGCTGGCTGCCGCCCTGGGCGTGTCCCCCTGCAGCCTGGACGCCGCGGCTCGCTATGCCCGTGCCCTGCGCGCCGTCGCGCGCTCGGCGGCACCAAACTGGCTGGATCTGCTGGCCCGCAAACGGCAGAATACGCCGCCGGCCTGCATGCTTGCCAGGACGCGTGGCGCGCGGTGGTGGTCACTGCCGGTGTTTTACGGCGGTGCGCTGCCGTGGGCGGGGAAGACTCGGAGCGGTGGCGTTCAGCGGCTGCAACGCCGCGGTGAAGTGCCGAAGGGCCGCGGCCTGCTCAACGATCCGGTAGCCGCGCACTGAGTCTGCCTTGGCTACGACCTCTGCGGCGGCCTCTGCGACGTATTGCAGGTGGGTCTGGGTGTAGACGCGGCGCGGGAGCGCGAACCGCACGAGTTCCTGCGGCGCGGGAATGTCGGGACCGCCCTCCGGATTCGGCCGTCCGAACACGAGCGTGCCGAGCCACGAGGTCCGCACTGCCCCGGCGAGGTAGAGCTCATTGGCCAACGCGGTGGCAGGCAACTCGTGCGGCGGAATGTGTGGCAGGAGCTGGGCTGCGTCGACGTAGACTGCGTGACAGCCGGTCGGTTGGAGTACAGGCAGCCCGGCTTCCATCAACCGCTGGCCGAACCAACGGGCGGCATCGGCGCGGTAGCGCAGGTAATCCGGATCGGTGACCTCGGTCAGTCCCTGGGCGAGGGCTTCGAGGTCGCGGCCAGCCAGACCGCCGTACGTCGGGAAGCCTTCGACTGCAATGAGGTGTTCGCGGCAACGCCGAGCCAGCTCGCCGTTCCGGAGTGCGATCAAGCCGCCTATGTTGCCGATTCCGTCCTTCTTCAGGCTCGCCCAGCAACCGTCGGCCAGTGCGAACATCGCTTTCGCCACTTCTCGCGGGTGCTGACCGGCGTGCTCGAGGTCCCGTTCGGTGATCAAATAGGCGTTCTCGGCGAATCGGGACGCGTCCAGCAGCAGCTGCACTCCGTGATCTCTGCACAGCTGACGGACTGCGGCGATGTTTCCCAGCGACACGGGCTGTCCGCCGCCTGCGTTGTTGGTCACGGTCAGCACTACGCAGCGCACATCCGAACCGCCATCGCCGGTCAGAGCGCGTCGGAGGGCATCCAGGTCGATGTCTCCGCCGAAGGGTACGGGTGCGGAAACGGGTGCTGCGGCCGGCAGATCGACCGCGACCGCACGTGCAGCCTCTACCGCGGCGCGAGTGGTGTCGAAATGGGTGTTGCTGATCGACACCTCGCCCGGTTGCAGTACTGCACCGAGCAGAATCCGCTCCGCAGCCCGCCCCTGATGGACGGGGATCACCTCGTCGAACCCGGTCAGTTCGCGCACCACCGCCTCGAAACGCTCGAACGAGCGTGCCCCGGCGTAGGACTCGTCGGCAGACATCAACGCTGACCACTGCGCGGCCGACATTGCGCTCGTCCCCGAATCTGTCAACAGATCCACTGTGATCAGCCGCGACGGCACCCGAAAAAGGTTGTAACCCGCCGCGTCGAGCGCAGCTTGCCGCTGCACTGGGCCGGGGAACGGGATCGGTTCGACGGCCTTGATACGAAACGGTTCCATAAACGCCGGCACGTGCGGCTCCCTCCGTGAATGTTGGTTCGCCATGGTGAGTCTGTCCACATCGGCGCTGACGGGGGTAGGGGCCAGCGCCGACCGGCCGGGCAGTGCCGGGGACCGGCAGTCGTCGCTGCCCGCAGGTTCAGGCAGAGAAAGCGGAGGGCCGTCGGCGACGTCCGGCGCAGAGATCGCCTTGTTCCGCGCCGCGCGGCGTAGCCTTCTCATCGGCCGGCATCGCAGCCACCGTCGTGGCCAACAGGGAGCTTGCATGTGCCCCTCGGCGAGCCGGGCCGCGGCGTGCCGCACAACGGGCGCGGCACGATCACGACGCTGCCGGCGGAGGCCCAGCGAACCCACATCGGCGGGGACGCGGCGGCGGAACCACGAGCGTAGTGGTCGCCGCGGTGCCCGGGTTCGAGCTCGCAAGAGAGAAGGCGCGCCGGTTCCTCAACTGCTTTGGACAGTCGTACGAGCCGGGCTCGATCGTCGTCGGTGAGCATGATGTCGGCGATGCAGCCAAAAGAGAACAGCGACATAGGTTTCGCATCCTTGAATGCCGGTAGGTTTCCTGCTGATCGCGAACGTGCGGGGAATCGACGGACTTCCTCTTGCTATGCGATGAAACTCTTCGACTACCGAGATGAGACAGGGCCCGTAGCGGGGCTTTGAGGCTTCCCTGCGGCCGGAACGCGAGTTGCTGGCATGCCCGGAATTGCACCCACCGGATCTGCCGGGTCAGACGGCGGATGGGTTGGGGCTTGGCGGAGTGCGTCTGCGAATCAGGTTTGATCAAGTCGAGCGCGGCACGGATCTTCTCTGACGGCAGCATTTGTCACGTAACGCCGTGGCCAGAGGCTGTGACGTTGGCAGCTCGACTTGCTGTCCTGCGCAGCACCCGGGCAACTTCGGGATGCTGGCGATGGCGCATCAGCTGGTGATGCAAGTGGCTGAGAGCGGCATCGACCCGAGCCGAATGGAGTTGTGCGTGGTCACCGAGCAACCGGTCGATCGCGCCGCTGGCGGCCCCCAGCTGACCGGTGTTCAGCAGCAGAGCCGCAAGGTGCGCGGTCGTGAGTGCCCTGGAACGACGTTTGGTTTCCGGCCGGTGGCGAAGCGAGGCATCCAGCGCCGCTATCGCACCCCGGAGATCGCCCGCGTACTCCAGCACCCGCGCGGTGTGGAACTCGATGTCGGCAAGTCCGTCGCGATAGGTGCCGGAACTGTGCTTCGTCTCTGTGTCTTCTTCCAGTGAGCGACGCGCCCGCAATAGCATCATCTGTGCGGCCTCCTGATCGCCCGCGGCGGCGGCCGCGACTGCCGCCTGACCCGATGCCAGGGCTCGTAGCTGTTCGGAGTCTGCGCAATCCGCGGACGCGTAGGCGAGACGGGCGGCGTGTTGGTGGTGGCCGAGCGACCACGCCTGAACGCTCATGTCGCGAAGCGCGGCGGCATAGGTCTCGGCGTGCCCGCCCGCATTGGCCAGCCGAAGAGCCAGCCGAAAGTAGGCAAGCGCAAGTCCATGCTGATGGCTGTCGAAGCACATGAATCCAACCAGCTGGACGCACGCCGAAGCGGCAGCGAACCACGCCGGGGCGACGCCGCGACCGCTGCTCGCGCGAGACGGGATCGCAACGTCGGTGAGGACGTAGGTGACCAGCGAGGTTCGCGCGTGGGCACCGCCGAAGCTCGCGTCTATGTCGGCCATCGACGAGGTCATCGAAGTGATCGCCGCGACGTGGCGGCTGAGCCGGTCTTCGCTGTGTGCGGGGCGCACTGCTTCGCTCTGTCCGATAGTGGTCGGCCGTGCCGGCACATCGAGGTCCGTGACTCGGTACACCAGGCGACGAGGCGCACGGACCTGTGCGGCATCGAGGTCGTGGCGCGCGACGACGGCCAGCTCGGCCACAGGGTCGCCGCTGGCCGGCCCGTCGACACTACTCGCTGGAGTGTCCGTGAATCCGGCGTCGGCGGGATTCACGGGTCGATGTAGCCGACGTGCCAGGGCCTCCGCGACGTAAGCCGGCACCTCGCCGCGCGGGCGCCTGCCGGCCAGCCAATGCGCGACAGCGGAGCGGTCGTAGGTCAGCGCTACCCCAGCTTCGGCTGCGACCGCGTTCACCGCGCGCGCCAGATTGTCGTAGGTCCACTGCGCCTGCGCTACGAGGGACCGAAGTTCTTCGTTGGGAGGGCGTGACATGACTCTCATTCGTTGATCAGACTTGGCAACTGGTCGGGGGCGAGCCAGGGATCATGCCCGCTCGTGAAGCCTGTCGGCACGTTTCTAACGCAGGCGTTAGCCGCGACGGCAGGGGCCAAGTGCATTGCGGCGCTGATCTGTTGTTGCGTATTCGAGCGAAGGGCGCAACGTTCAACAACTTCCTACCCGGATAGTCCTGGCGCGCTCCGGACTGACTCGGTTGTATGGAATTACACGCCACGACAACGACGTGTGGTGAGTTTTCAGCGTTGAACCTCCTGCCGTACGTGGCCGTGGCGTGCCTCTTTTCCTTCGGCCGGACCGAGTGTGCGCGGCTCGGCCACAACAGCACGGATGGTCCCCCACGACGCCGGGCGGGCGGTGCCCGCCGCGTAAATGCCGAGGTGGTCCGGAGTACTCGTGTTGTCGGTCGACGGTGACCAGTTTTATGGAGCGGCGCCTTCGCCGCACGTTTCCTGATTTTACTTTGAAAGGGGAGTGAGCGATGGCTGTCGGTTTCCATAGTCTTGGCTCCTATGTCCCGCCGAAGGTCGTGTCCAATGACGACATTGCCGAGTGGACCGGGGTGTCGACAGAGTGGATCGACACCCGGACAGGAGTGCAGCAACGCCGCTACGCTGATGAAGGGACGACGACGTCCGATCTAGCGGTACTCGCTGCCAAGCAGGTGATCAACCAGGCGCCGGCCGAGTCGGGGGACCTGGAGATGATCATCGTGGCCACCTCGACGCCGGATCAGCCGCAGCCCAGTACGGCGGCGATCGTGCAGGGCAAGCTCGGTTTGCCGGGCATCGCGGCGTTCGACGTGAACGCGGTGTGCAGCGGGTTCGTCTACAGCCTCACGGTGGCCAACGCGATGCTTTCGAACCGCGATGACGGGCGAACGGCCCTGGTGGTGGGTGCGGAGATGTATTCGCGCATCATGAACCGGACGGATCCGAAAACCGTGAGCCTGTTCGGGGACGGCGCCGGTGCGGCACTGTTAGGCCCGGTTCCGGACGGATACGGCATCCGTTCGTGCCGGATCAGTGCAGATGGGCAGTACCGCGACTATGTAGAGGTGCCCGCAGGCGGGACGCGGCAGCCCATCGACGCGGCAGCACGGGAAGCCGGCCGTCATCTGTTCCACATGCAGGGCCGCCCTGTGCGCGATTACGCGCTCGCGACGTTCCCCAAGGTGATCAAAGAGGTTCTTGCTGACGGCGGCCTGGATGCCGCGGACGTCGGGCGGTTCATCTTCCACCAGGCCAACACGCGCTTGGTCGAAGAGTGCGGTCGCCAGATGGGCCTGGATCCGGACCGGGTCCCCCTGACGGCACCAGAAGTGGGCAACACCGCAGCGGCTTCCATTCCGCTGGCCCTGCATTGGGAGCACCAGCGGCGTCCGTTCCGGCGCGGAGAGCATCTCGTGCTGGCGGCGGTCGGCGGCGGCATGACCGCAGGCGCCGCCCTGGTCACTTGGTACTGACGCGCACCACGGCTCCAAGAATCTGCCGCACTTGTCAGGACGTGAGAGGAACGCCAGACATGCGTCTGAAAGGAAAGACCGCCGTCATAACAGGCGGAACCCGCGGGCTCGGGCGTGCGATCGCCGAGCGGTACCTCGTGGAGGGTGCGAGCGTGGTGTGCGCCTCTCGCTCGCCGCACGAGGTGAAGGAGCTGGTCGACGAGGTTCCTGATCGCGTCGTCTACCACGAAGTGGAGGTCGCGGATCCGGCGTCGGTAGACGGACTGATGCGTTTCGCCGTCGACACCTTCGGACGTCTGGACATAGTCGTCGCCAACGCCGGTGTGCACCGCGACGCCAAGGTGGAACGGCTCGACCCCGCGCACTGGAACGAAATGGTCGGCACCAATCTCACTGGAGTGTACTTGTGTACCCGGGCCGCGGTGCCACACTTGCGCCAATCTGGCGGGGGCCGCATCATCAACGTCTCCTCGTTGATGGCCGGCAGGGTAGCGGTTGGCGCGGCGGGGTACTGCGCCACGAAGGCTGCCGTCGAAATGCTCACCCGCGTCAGCGCAATCGAACTGGGCCCCAAGGGAATCTTGGTTAACTGCTTGTCGCCCGGGTTCATCGACGAGGGCATGGGGCAGGCTGTGGCAAGCAACGACAAGTTGTGGCAGACCTATCGGCGACGGCTTGCGCTCGGGCGCGCAGGCCAGGCCTCAGAACTGGCCGATGCGGCGGTCTTCCTCGCCGGAGGGGAGAGCACGTACATCAACGGCCACGTCCTCGAGGTCAACGGGGGCCTATTGTGGGCGTAGCCGCCGGAGAAGCGATCTTGGTCGGCACGTGGCGGCTAGTCTCCTACATAGCAACCGACACAAGCCAACAATGCGTAGCCCACCCGCTGGGCGCTGCGCCCCGCGGTCTGCTGATCTACACGGCGGACGGGCACATGTCCGCGCAAGTAGCCGGTGTCGGCAGTCGCACGGGTCTGAAGGACCCTGCCGAACCGGGCACGAGCCTCGATCGGCCACTCTACGTCGGCTATGGGGGAATCTACGAACAGCACGGTGACCAAGTCATCCACCGGACCGTCCTTGGCAGCCTGCCCGAAGTGGACAGAGCGGACGTCACCCGCACCGTCGAGGTGAAAGGCGACACGCTCATCCTGCGCGCGCCATCGGCGGTACGCGAATGGGACGAGGTCGTCCTGACCTGGCGGCGCGTCAGAGAGACTCTCCTTGCCGCCACCGCCACATAGATGCCGCATATCAACGCCCGCCAGCGATCGCTCCGTGCTCGAAGCCCGCCCGGACGCGCTCGCTGAATTCTCGATACGCCATATGACTCATCAGAAGGCGTTGCAGACAGTCGGAGGAGATGACGATGTCCGTACAGGATTCACAAAGCGCAAAGCCAGTGCAGCGCCAGCGATACGAGTTGCACGACGACGTGCCCGACGTAGTTCGCAACGGCGCCCGCAGGTTCGCGGCGATTCAAGCGCTCAACGAAATGATCGGTTCGATGATCTATGTGCCGTGGATCACGCGTGCACCCAGCTACGCCCGCAAGCAGATGATGATCGCGAAAGTGCAGGACGAGATCGGACATGGCCACATGTCGGCGCGCGTCGCTGCCGATCTCGGCAAACCGTGGGAGGAGATCCTGGTCGACTACCTCGAGGGACGCGCATTCCTGCACAACATATTCCACTACGAGTTCGAGTCATGGGAGGAATTCGGGGCTGGCGGATTGCTGATGAACTCAGCGGCTATTGTCCAGTTCCGATCGCTTCTTCAAGGCGTGTATCTGCCGTATGCCCGCGCTTTGAAGCGCGTCGCTCGCGAGGAGTCGTTTCACTTCCAGCATTCGATCGACATTACTTGGGAAGTCATGGAATACGGGAACGATAGGCAGCGAAGTCGGATCCAAGCCGCATTCGAGACATGGCTGCCCCGGGTTCTCGCCTTCCTCGGGCCGCCTGACGCCGAGACGATCCATGAGAACGCCATGTGGAAGGCGGGCCTCAAGCCGCACAGCAACGACGAGGTACGGCAGCAGTGGCTGAACAAGACAATCCCGGTGTTCCGGAAGCTGGGGATCCACACAGATCCGGACCTGGTCTGCGAGACGTCCGCAGGGCAGTGGACCTACGCGCAACCCGACTGGGCCGAGACCAAGCGGATCATTCGCAACGAGGGCCCCTCGTCGACGGCCCGTCTGGAACACGCACGAACTGTGCTCGAGCGCAACGCCGACTACCGGCGCACCTGCAAGGCGGCTGCCTGATGCCTCGCGCGCTCAACGAGGACGGAATCTTCGAGGCCTTCATCCAGTCCGGGGCGGAAGGTGAGGTAACGCATGTCGGCTCAGTCCTTGCCGGCGACCGCATGACGGCCTGGCGGCTGGCGAAAGACGCTTATGGCCGGAGGGACGACCTCCGTCAACTCTGGGTGGCCAGCCGCGCGGACATGGTGGTCTCCACGCCCGACGACCTGCGGGTCTTGGCCGCGAAGACCCGGATGCCGCATCGCCAAGCCGCCTTTGCGCTGGAACGCCGGGAGACCCGGGACCGCGTGCCGAGTTCTCCCGCAGCGGCTGAAGCGATGGTCGGCGACGGAGTCTCGCCGGACCGGCGACTGTGGGCTGTGCTCGCCGATGATCTTTTCCTGCACGCTCATTTCCTCTCTGCCGGCCTTTACGACTTCGTCGAGCTCGAGACGTCGCTGGCCTCTGGATCGATAGCTCAGGAGGACCTCGCCCACGCCAAGGCCCTAGCCCAACAGTGCGGTGTTGCAACGCCTGACATCGACGCGTACTTCTTCGACCGTCCAGCCGAATCCTGGTGGCCCAGCAAGCTCTGGCGGAGTACCGACAACGGTTGGCCTTTCATCGTCGCGCGAGGCATCCTGATCGCCTCGTCGATCTCCACACTGGCGTCCTCCTGCCTGGGAGAAGTTGATGACGAATGGCGGTCACTGCTCGTCGTCGTTGCCGACGAGCAACAGCGGCACCTCGACCATTGGAGCGCTGCGGCGCACCGGCTGACAGCAAGCCCTGAGCTCAACCTTGATTTCCTCCACACGTTAGGTGCCGTCATCGCAAGCGGCGGAGATCTCTTCGGAACACCGGGAGACTCAGCCGGCGACATTCGCGGGCACCGCCTGGTTCCGATCGCCTTTGAGCACGCAGGTCTCCGGAAAGAATGGTGCTCAATGTGGCCAGACTATCCGCAGCAGCGGAACGTCGGAACAGAGAGCAAGGTGCTTGAGTCAGTTCTGAGCGACCTGCGGTACATTCGCGCTGAGTACGCCCAGGGAGTCATCATATGACTACCGCGAGATCATTCAGTTCGAGTGAAGGTTGCAGGGAAGGCGTGACGGCCATCGTGTGGTCCGAACTCGCGACTGTCCTCGACCCGGAGATCGACATCTCGCTGCTCGACCTGGGCGTCATAAGGAGCATCGAAATCGACGGACAGTCCATCACGATAGTGATGGCGCCGACGCGAACAGCATGTCCTGGTGTGCACGAAATGAAGCGCCGCGTCATCGAGGCGGTGCACCGTGCTGTGCCCGACGCGAACGTGGAGATAAAATGGAAGATCGGGATCTGGAATCCGTCGTGTGTTTCGGATCGGGGACGCAAGGTTCTTCAATCTGCCGGGTACATCGTGGCGGAAGAAGGAGTTTCCCGACCGCTGACGTGTCCCTATTGTTCGTCCGTCAAGGTGCGACGGGATGGTGACTTCGGCGGCAGCGTATGCAAAACCCCCTTTAGCTGTCGTGCGTGTGGATCAACATTCGACCTGCTGGGTGCCGATCAATGCGTGTCCTGCAGGGGGCCGCGAGACATCCTCCAGATTGCTTCCCCTCCGCGGTAGTCCGCAGTTCTGCTGTGTGGCAAGGGGATCCGGTTTGAGGTTTAACACAGTTGGTAACCGCCGCAACCCGATCGCCGAGCAAGTCCGCGGCTCCGCCGAGTCCGGCCGAATCGGGACGGTCTTCTGCTTCGCCTTGGAAGAAACACGTGAGTGAGGAGTACTCGGATGACGGGAGCCATTAAGGCCTGGGCCGGCCGTAGGAACACACGGATTCTCGGTGTGGGCGCCTATCGTCCCCGTACGGCCCTGACGAACGCGGACATATTGAAGCATCTAGATTCCAGTGACGAGTGGATTCGACGACGGTCAGGGGTCGTGACACGGCATCGAGCGGACCGGCAGGAAACACTCGCCTACATGGCGGTGGAGGCGGGCAAGGGTGCGCTGAAGAGTGCGGGCATCACGGCGGACGACGTCGACCTGATCATCGTTGCGACGGCGACGCGGATGCGCCAGATACCGCATGTCTCTCCTGAAATCGCCTTTAAGATCGGTGCCGGAACCACGGCGGCATTCGACGTTTCAGCGGGCTGTGCGGGTTTCGTCTACGGTCTCAATATCGCGCATTCTTCGGTCACTTCCGGTTCCGCGCGGAATGTGCTCGTCATCGGAGTAGAGAGACTGTTGGACGTCACTGATCCAACGGATCGGGGTACTGCGTTCCTCATGGGCGATGGGGCTGGTGCGGTCGTCGTAGGCGTCTCCGACGCCCCCGCAATAGGGCCCGTGATCTGGGGTTCTGACGGGAGTCGCTCGGATCTGCTGCAGCAATCCGTAGCCTGGGATGAACTCCGCGAATCGTACGAAAAAGGGAAGCCCGAGCAGCCATGGCCGTCGCTCCGCATGCAGGGGCGAGAGGTGTTTCGCTGGGCAGTATGGCAGATGGCCGACGTTGCGCGCGAGGCACTTGACACGGCCGGCGTATCGGTCGCCGAGCTGGACGCATTTATTCCCCATCAAGCAAACATGCGAATAACTGATTCCCTGGTCAAGGAATTGAAACTGCCGGAACGTGTTGTCGTCGCCCGAGACGTCTCGGATACCGGCAACACCAGCGCGGCATCGATTCCGTTGGCAATGGAGAAGCTGCTGTCCTCTGGGCAGGTCTCCAGCGGTGCTACCGCCTTGATGATCGGCTTCGGCGCCGGACTTTCGTACGCTGGCGTTGTCGCCCGGCTGCCTTAAACTCAGAAGGGAGCAACCTGGTGTTGAAGCATTCTTACCGATGTCCGTTGCGCTGGTCTGACATGGACGCCTTCGGGCACGTCAACAACGTTGCCTACTTTCGCTACCTCGAGGAATCTCGGGTCGATCTGGTGTTTCGGCTCGCACCACAACATGAAGGACAGGAACTCTCCCGGGGCAGCGTTGTCAGTCGGCAAGAGATCCGATACCTGCGACCGATGGAATACAGGGAAGCGCCGGTCGTCGTGGAGACATGGGTAGTCGACATCAAGGCGGCGGCACTCACCTTCGCCTCCGTAATTCGCGATAGCGATGAGGTTTACGCACACGGGTCAACGGTTCTGACTCCGTACGATCTGCAGACCGGCCGTCCTCGGCGGATCACCCCCAAAGAACGTGAATTCTTCGAGTTCTACCTCGAGAAGCCTGGGCTCGCGGAAGCTAAGGATTGACAATGACCAGCGTTGTGCCGGAAAACGAATTGCTCGGCTTAACACTGGCCGGCGGCGTAGCTGTCATCCGCCTCACGCGTCCGCCCGTCAACGCGATGAGCTTCGCCCTTCAAGGGCAGTTGTCGTCCGTCGCCGAGACGGTAGCTCATGATGACGACGTCCGTGTCGTTGTGCTGCACGGGGGCGAGAGAATGTTCTCGGCCGGCGCTGACATCAAGGAGATGGCGGCGTCCGGCCACCCGGAGATGATCCAGCGCGCACGTCGCCTCCAACGGGCATTCAATGCGGTCGCGGAGATCCCGAAGCCGGTCATCGCCGCGGTCGAAGGGCCAGCTCTTGGGGGTGGCTGTGAACTCGCGTTGTGCGCCGACTTCCGTATCTGCGCCAGAGACAGCCAGGTCGGCTTGCCCGAGATCCTGCTCGGGCTGATTCCAGGCGCGGGCGGAACACAGCGGCTGGCACGGCTCGTGGGACCATCGAGGGCCAAGGAACTCATCATGACCGGTCGCGCTGTGGAAGCCGACGAGGCGCTGTCGATCGGTCTCGTCGATAAGGTCGCCGATACAGGCGAGGTGTTCCGCGCCGCGATGGACTGGGCCGTCCGGCTGGCCGCCGGTCCGCGGTATGCACTTCGCGCCGCGAAGGAAGCCATCGATCGCGGTCTCGAGACGAATCTCAGTGCTGGTTTGGAGATCGAGCGCGCCCTGTTCGCGGGATTGTTCGCCACCGATGACGCATCGGTTGGCCTTCGCAGCTTCTGTTCGAACGGCCCGGGCAAGGCCCGGTTCGATTAGACGGACGAAGGCGGTTGGACGGAAGGTCAGCGGGTCCAGGCTGCGCCCAGCGGGCTCGCGGGGAGATGGGATGCCCATGGTGAGGACTGTCTGCACCGGGGACGCTACGAGCGGAGGTGATGGCGGCGGCCGGTTCACGTCGGAAGCGGCGGCATTCGGCAAGACCACTCCATGATGCCGCCCTTTCCGGCGTCGACGCAGGCATTGCAGGGTGGTGCCCGGGTGGTTGGTCATTCAAGGTGCACTTCGCCGACACCGGCTTCGGTAAGAAGGACGCTGGTCTGCGGTTCAAGGCGAAGAGCTGCAGACCGTGTTCCCCGGCGTGATTGGAAGGAGAGTTGGTGTTCAACGCATTCCGACCTGGCGAAATCCGCCTGGGCAACCTGCCGTGCGGGCACTGCGGTCTGCCCGCGCTGGCCTTCATCCCATCGGTGAGAGTGCGGCATCGCCACCGCTGGTGCACGATCAGCGATCGAAACTCGCAGCGCTCGCGACCCGCGCTAGCGGAGACAGAGCGAAAAGGGCCAGCGACATGACCGCCATCGATCTCGGGTTGCCGCAGCTGGGCGGCATCGACCTGGTGCCGACCGCCGACGAACCGCAGAAGGCCAAGGACTACAAGTCCGATCAGGAAGTCCGCTGGTGTCCCGGCTGCGGCGACTACGTGGTGCTCAACGCCGTGCAGTCGTTCCTGCCGACGCTCGGCCTCAAGCGCGAGAACATCGTCTTCATCTCCGGCATCGGCTGCTCGTCGCGGTTCCCGTACTACCTCAACACCTACGGGATGCACTCGATCCACGGCCGTGCGCCGTCGATCGCGACCGGGCTGGCCACCACCCGTCCGGACCTGTCGGTGTGGGTCGTCACCGGTGACGGCGACGCGCTCTCCATCGGCGGCAACCACCTGATCCACGCGCTGCGGCGCAACGTGAACATCAAGATCCTGCTGTTCAACAACCGGATCTACGGGCTCACCAAGGGCCAGTACTCGCCCACCTCCGGGCAGGGCATGGTCACCAAGTCCACGCCGATGGGTTCGCTGGACACCCCGTTCAACCCGCTGTCGCTGGCGATCGGCGCGGAAGCGTCGTTCGTCGGCCGCGCCCTGGACTCCGACCGCAAGGGCCTCACCGAGGTGCTGGAAGCGGCGGCCCGCCACCGCGGTTCGGCGCTGGTGGAGATCTACCAGAACTGCCCGATCTTCAACGACGGCGCGTTCGACGTGCTCAAGGACAAGGACGAGGCCGCCTCCCGGCTCATCCCGCTGCGGGCCGGCGAGCCGATCCGGTTCGGCCCGGAAGGCGAGTACGGCGTCCGCCGCAGCGACTGGGGCGGGCTGGACGTCGGCAAGGTCGCCGATATCGGCGAGGAGAACCTGGTGGTCCACGACCCGACGATCGCGGACACGTCGTATGCGTTCGCGCTGACCAGGCTCGGCGACCAGAACCTCAACCATGTGCCCACCGGCATCCTGCGCCAGGTGGAACGGACCACCTACGACGACGCCGCCCGGGCACAGGTCGAACAGGCCCGTGAAGCGCGGACGCCGGACCTGCAGGGCCTATTGCGCGGCACCGACACCTGGACTGTCGGGTGATGGCACGGATTCGTGACGGTTGAGGGTGAGAAGAACGTCATCGTCTGTCTGACTAAGTCTTAGATCAGGGAGTAAAAGTGTCGTTGGAAGGTCTATTCAGCCTGGAGGGAAAGACCGCACTCGTCACGGGGGCATCGCGCGGGATCGGGCGTGCAGTGGCGCTGGGGCTCGCGAGGGCCGGTGCGAATGTCGCGGTCCTTGCCCGCACGACGGAAGCTCTCGAGGAGGTCGCTGCTGAGATACGTTCGGTTGGGCGTGAGAGCATGGTGCTGACTTGTGATGTCACTGATCGTTCGCAGGTTGATTTGGCAGTATCGGACGCTGTGGCCGGCCTTGGCCATCTCGATATCTCGGTGCACAACGCCGGAGGGTTTGCGCATCTGGGGCCTCTCTTGGATCTTCGGGAAGAAGACTGGTCCGGAATTATTCAAGCGAACCTGTATTCGGCGATATACTTTTGTCGTGCTGTTGGCGCACATATGGTCTCGCGGGGTACGGGAGCGGTGGTCAATGTAGCGTCGATCGCGGGGACAGCAGGGTTTCCAATGGCGTCCCCGTACTCGGCTGCCAAAGCCGGAACGATCGCGCTCACTAGGTCGCTAGGGGCGGAATGGGCGGCGTCGGGCGTGCGGGCGAACGCTCTCGTTCCAGGATGGGTGAGTACCGACCTGACTGCCTCGTTCGTCAAGGACCCGGCCGCAGCTGACGGATTGCTCCACGCGGTCCCTGTGCGGAGGTGGGGCAAGCCCGAAGACTTGGTTGGAGCTGCGATCTTCTTGGCAAGCGATGCATCCCGGCTTGTCACCGGCAGTTCGCTGGTAGTCGATGGCGGTCTGACGTGTTATACCGGAGGTCCGACGACCCTCGACCTGCTGTCGAAGGGGCGAGTCGCAGTGTGATCAATCGCAGCCGATTTGACCGGCGAGCCGGTTGCGTGTGCCGGCCAGTCTCCGTCCAGCCAGTGTCTCTCTCGCTTCCCGGCGTGCGTTCGGCGTTGTCTGCGGGGGAGTAAGGGAGCGATGTCGGTTTCTCCTCAGCGCCGATGCGTCCCGGAAATGACGGGCACCATTATGCGCAGACCGGCAGGATGCTGCAGACGGAGGCAAGTATGGTCAAAATTCGCGGGCGCGAGATTCCTTTGGCGACCACGATGGTCGGCGGGTACCCGCGACCACACTGGCTGCACGGGAGAGTGTTCGGCTGGGGAGACGGGCCGCAGTACACCAGTATGGAGCAGCGGGTCGCCTACGAAGACGCGCTCAAGGTGTGCGTCCACGATCAGGCGAAGGCAGGCCTCGATCTGCTCTCGGACGGAATGCAGTTCGAGGACAGCGAGGCACACGGTTACCAGATCGACGTGATTTTTCACCTTATTCCCGAGATGCTCGGGGGAATCTCGAACTTCGGGGATCCCAACCCGATGCCGCAATGGTCCGCATACTACGTGTCGGAAGTCGTGGACAAGATCACCTGGAAGCGTCCGATCTTCCAAGGTGTCGTCGACGGCATGAAACGCGTGACCGGCGACCCGTTCAAACTGAGCATCGTGGGGCCGGCTCAGCTCGCGATCATGTTGAAGGATCTCCACTACAACGACCAGCGCGCGGTCGCGCTCGACCTTGCGGCAGCGCTGAACCATGAGCTGAAGCGGCTGCATCAGATCTACGGGCTCGATTCGGTCCAGATCGTCGATATTTCGCCGCATTACATCGACAAGCAGTCCTGGCAGAGCGAAGCGAACTGCCGCATGTTCGAGGGACTGGACGACGTGCTGAAGGTGTGGCACGTGTGTTACGGCCGCACCGAAGGCCAAGTCGCCGTGTTCGAGAACAAGGTGGCGAACGTCCTGCGAGTGTTCGCGGAGACGAACATCGACGTGTTGATGCACGAGATGGCCGGGCGCGACTATGCCGAGATCGCAAGCTTCAAACGGTTCCCTGAAGACAAGATCCTCTGCGCGGGCGTGATCAACGACCACGAGATGCAGATCGAGACGCACGACGAGGTGGCGCACGGCATTCGGCAGCTGCTGGAGGTCATCCCACCGGAACGGCTGATGCTTGCGCAGGACTGCGGACTGCGCTGGGTCCCCCGGCACATTGCCGCTGCCAAACTGCAGGTGATGTGCGACGCGGCGCGAACCGTCCGCTCGGAGCTGTAAACCTCTCTGAGCGGCACAAAGCGGCGGCTGCGCCCCTGCGAGGGGAGGACGCAGCCGTCGCGTGTCCTGGCCGCTGGAATCAGGGATATCTCGGGCCGGGCGGATGCTCGATCAGGTGCGCGCACTGGAACACGGCCGCTTCCTCGGGTGCGACGAGCTGCAGCCCGATCGGAAGCCCTTCGATCGAGATACCGCAGGGCATTGTCAGAGCAGCCACCGGGCAGAAGTTCATCGGTGCACACAGCCGGGTCAGGGTTCGGTCGACGGGCGGCTGGTCGAGGTTCGCCCGGTCGTCGGCAAGAGCGGCAATACGCGGTGCGACGACCGGGACGGTGGGGAGTGCGATCACGTCGCAGTCGTCGAAGCAATGCATGAATGCTCCTACGAGCGGCCGGAGCTCGTCGAGCGCGTCATAGAGGTGATCGCGTGCGAGGCGGGACCCGTGTTCGAGGAATGCCCGCAAGCGGTCGCTGTACTTCTCTCGGTACTGGGGGAACCAACCGCGTGCGCGGTGCATATCGGCGGCATCGACGAGCAGCGGAACGCGACGATGCGGGTGCGAGTCGTCGAATCGCGGCGGGCGTACGTCGACGATCCGGACGTTGGGGACTGAGCCAAGGGCGTCGACGGAGGCGGCAACTGCGCGCAGCACGTCCGGTTCGACTGCGCCGAGCAGGTTGTTGGCCACGCGACCGACACACAACGGCCTGTCGCGCGGCGGAGCGTCGCTGGGGAGCATGCGATTCCACAGCAGCGCTGTGTCGGCGACGGTTCTGGCGATTGGGCCGCACGCGTCGAGCCGGGGCGAAACGGGAATGATCCCGCTTCGCGGCACGGAGTGGCGCCGCGGCATGAGACCGACGACTCCGCACAGAGCGGCTGGGATGCGGACGGATCCACCGGTGTCGGTGCCGGGTGCGCCGTAGCATTCGCCGGCTGCAACCGCTGCGGCAGACCCGCCGCTGGAGCCGCCGGCGATCCGGTCCGTGTCCCAGGGGTTGCGCGTCGACGGCGTGACCGCGCCGACCGCGAACTCCGGCAGCCGGGTCTTGCCGAGGATGACCGCGCCCGCGGCGCGCAAGGCACGGACGATGGCGGCGTCCGTCGAACTCGGTGCCGCGCCGCCGAGGAGGGCAGAGCCCGCTGCGGTCGGCATTCCGGCGACGTCGATGTTGTCCTTGACCGCGATCGGGATCCCATGGAGGGCTGACCGGGGTCCGCCGCGCGCAAGCTCGCCGTCCAATGCCGTTGCCTGGCGAAGCGCTCCTTCCCGGTCCGTGTGCGCGAATGCCGACACGGACGCTTCGACGGCGTCGATCGCGGCGAGGCACGCCGCCGTCAAATCCCTCGCTCGTACGGTGCCGTTGGCGATGTGTTCGGCCGCTGAGCGGGCGAGAA
The DNA here is from genome assembly GCF_000383915.1 of Amycolatopsis benzoatilytica AK 16/65. Lineage (NCBI taxonomy): Bacteria > Bacillati > Actinomycetota > Actinomycetes > Pseudonocardiales > Pseudonocardiaceae > Amycolatopsis > Amycolatopsis benzoatilytica. The sequence continues at coordinate 3,560,890 of NZ_KB912942.1, read as the reverse complement.
TCATGCCCATGTCCGGCCCTTGGCGGTGTCGGGGCTGTCGATCGAGCCTCCCTTGCCGCCGACGCCGAGTTCGAAGCCGGTCGGGAACATGAGTTCGTGGGTGATGCGCGGCTTCTCTCCTGGGCCGTAGTGGCGTCCGTCGACAGGCCAGTGGAAGCCTTCGAGCTCATCGGTTCCCTTGCCGAGAATCTTGCCGCTGCGTTCGTACTCGTCCAGCACGGCCTGAAGCCCGTAACGCTGAATCGGGCAGACCTTCATGCACACGGCGCATCCGTGTGCTTGTGCCACGACCGGGAAGCACCGTTTGGTGTTGATCTTCGATTTGATCACGCCGCGGTGGTCTGCCCGGTTGAGGGGGATCGCGCCCGGCGGGCACCGCCGGACGCAGATCTGGCACTGGTCGCACAGCTTCGGGATGCCGTAGTCGGCCGGTCGGTCGAAGTCGAGCGGGGCGTTGGTGTTGACCAGGATGATGCGGCAGCGCGATCCGGCGTCCGGGGTCAGCAACTGGCCGTTGAGCCCCAGCTGTCCGAGCCCCGCGTCGACGGCGTAGTGGATCGCGACGCCGCGGCCGAGCGGGTCGTGGACTTCGGCGCGGTATCCGTGCGCGTGCAGGACGTCGGCCAGTTGGCAGGCCAGTTGCATGAGTTCGGCATAGGTGCTGAGCGCCGTCTGCTCGGATTTGCTGCTGGGGATGGCCTGTGTGGAGTCGTAGTTCTGCTCGAGTATGCAGACGACCATCCGGTCGCCGCATTCGGTGCCCTGCCATTGGTCGAATGTGTAGCGTTCGTCGTAGCGGGCGATGCCGATCGCGCTCAGCCCGACGGATGCGGCGGTGCTCTTCAGCAAGCTGGTCAGCTCGGCCGAAGAGCCCGCAGACGCTGGTGCGACGGGGGAGTTGAGTCGGTTGCGCGAACGTGCGGCGAGACGAGCCCGCCACATCCGCGGTGCAACGGGGAGCATGGACCGCCACATTGTGCCGCGCAGCCAGAGCATGGCTTTAGCGTTGGCTTGCGCGAAGTCCTTGAGCGGCGCTTCGCGAAATGCGCGTTCCTCGTGCTCCGGGACCCGTTGCACGCCGGGGCAGGTGCGAAGCGAATCCGGTATTTTGGGTGGATTTATCGGCCACGCGGTGCGCGGTGAGGCGTAGGCGCGGCGGAACCGTGCTGGCAGTGATGGCACCCAGCGCATGAGCGGGTTGAGGTACACGACCCCGGCCAGGTGGCGCAGCTTCTGACTAAGTGCTTCGCGGCGTGTGGACAATGTCATCGCCTTCTCGCATGGCTTGCGTCCGTCCCGCACCATCGCACTCGGCGGGCGCACGATCCGCATCTGCCCAGCACGCCAAAATCGTGCGTCCGGTTGTCGCGTGCGGTCCGCATCGTGCGGTTTCACTGCATGGTCTTGTCTCCGTCGGACAAGAGCGACGGCGGAACTTGCCTCGGCGGTGCAATGCGGCCGGCATGAGCGATCGCGGACCATCGGCGTGCCATGGCTCTGCTGTGTCTTGGCCTTCTGTTCCCAACGATGTAAGCAGGAGTGACATGTCCGCTGAAGCGATCAGTGCCGAACTCGACGCCGCCGTGCGACCGGCTGCGTCCGCGCCATCCGTCGAGCTGGCGGATCCGACTCCGCTCGCCTTCGGCGCGGTGGGTCTCCCGTTCGGCGTCATCTGCCTCAACCTCACCGGCAGCCTGACGCCCGATCTCGCCATTATCGTGCTGCCGCTGGCGCTGGCCTACGGGACGATCGGGCTGTTCATATCCGGGTCCGTCGCGTTCAAGAAGGGCGACGTGTTCGGGGCGTTCGCCTACACGTCATTCGCCGCCTTCTTTCTGTCCTTCGCCGCGATTCAGCTCCTCCTCGCCACGAAGGTGACTGCGGTCCAAGCAGGCGGCCAAGGCACTGCGTTCGCGGTGTTCGCCGCCGGCTGGGCAGTGATCATCACCTACCTGCTCGTGTTGACCTTCAAATATCCGGTCTTGTTCCGCGCGATCTTCGTCTTGGTGTGGTTCACGCTGGTGCTGCTCGTGATCGGGTTCGCCGGCTCTGCTGCAGCCCTCACGGCCGGTGCGTGGATCGGGCTGGCCACGGCGGCGCTGTGCCTGTACGCCTCCGCCGCTGTGCTGATGAACACGGTCCTCGGGCGCACGGTGCTGCCGCTCTGAGGCATGCGGCCGGCGGCGATCCAGGCGCGCCGTCGGCCGTATCTGGTCGAAGCCTGGGCAGTCAGCGCGCTCCGGCGCGCTGACCAGCGGTTTCATCGCCCGTTTATCCCGTGTGGATAAGTGTGCGGCGGCGGGACTTCCTGTGCGGCAGTTGACCTTGCGCCAGCGGCGTACTTACGTTTCATCAGTGAGGCTCGTTTCGGGTCTCGGGGGGCGCAACGGCGCGTAACCCGGAGGTGATGGTCATGTGGGACTGTCCGGACTTTCTGACGCTGCCTGAGCGCGAGGTGAAGCCACGAACCCGCGGCCTCACCCACGTGCTCGACAAGGGCATGACGATGCCAAGTCTCGAGGCATTGCTCGAACAGTGCGGCCACCTGATCGACATCGTCAAGATCGGCTGGGGCATCGCCTACGTCGACCCGACGGTCAAGGACCGGATCGCGCGGTGCCAGGAGGCAGGCGTGAAGGTCTCGCTCGGCGGGACTCTCCTCGAGGTGTGCGCGACCCAGGGGCGGGTGAGCGAGCTGCGCCGGTGGGCGACGGACATCGGCGTGGACTGCGTGGAGGTCTCCAACGGCCTGGGCATGTTGACTTCGGCCCGCAAAGCGCGCCTCATCCGGCAGCTGTCGCAGGAGTTCACCGTGCTGGCGGAGACCGGCGCGAAGTCGGCCGACGTTCCGGTCGTCGTCTCGGAGTGGCTTGCCGAGCTCGAATCCGACCTGGAATCCGGCGCGACGTGGCTGGTCACGGAGGGCCGGGAAAGCGGCACCGTCGGCCTGTATGACGCGTCGGGCGCCCCGCGGGCGAATCTGGTCGACGCGATCTCGGCGCGGCTGCCGATCGAGCGGGTCATTTTCGAGGCCCCTCGCAAGGCCCAGCAAGCCTGGCTGGTCGGCCGGCTGGGGGCCGGTGTCAACGTCGGCAACATCGCGTCCGACGAGGTGCTTCCGCTGGAGACCCTGCGGCTCGGGCTGCGGGCGGACACGGCGCTCCGCTGGCCTCGGGTGGCTCGCACGGGGGTGTCGGTGTGCTCGTAGAACCGGCCCCGAACACCATCACCCGGCCTTACCGCGGTCTGTCGGTGCAGCACGTCGACATACCGCTGACCAGTCGGGACATCGAGGCTTACCTGCTCGGTCGCGAGGTCTACCGGCGCACCGAGTACCTCGTCCTGCGCCGCGGCGACGCCGCCGCGCTGGTGCAGGTGGCCAAGGAGAACTCGGTCGATCTGTTTGCGCCGGTGACGGAGGTCCTGGTCCTGGCCGAACCTGGCGAGCTGGTCTGGGTGGACTCGCCGGACACCGATGCCGGCAATGCCACCGCGCTGGCGCACGCTGTGACGCCGTATCTGACCCCGAGTGCCAGGGCGTATGTGGTCCGGGGTCGCTACGAGCATGTCAACTTCATCTGGACGCCGACCCCGCTGCAGGTCCGGGTGACCGAGGTCGTGCCGCCTGACCCGCCCAAACTGTTGGCCATGGCGCAGCAGGCGGTGGCGTTCGACGAGGACTTGCCGCCGATCGACCTGGTCGCCGACACCGTCGACATCGGCGAGCTTGCCAATGACAACCCCGCATCCTGCTACCTGCTGCCCTGCCGGGGCAGCGGCGCGCAACTGCCGAAGCCGGTCGAATTCCTGGACACCCGGCCGAAGGACCGCCGTGACTGGCTGCTGATCGGCTGCGAGCGATCCGTCCAGTTCCACCGCCGGTTCTACGGCGACGAGCCTTCGCGGGTGGACATCTGCCCGCGCCGCCGAGCGGATGTCGACCAGGGCCGGCCGACCCTGACCAAATGCTGCCTGCTGGAGCGCGGAGTCGACTACGACCGGAACACGGCGGTCGTGCCCTGGGGCGCCAATCTGGACGAAGTGCGCGAGGCGCTGCGCTGGCTGAGCGGTCTGCCGCCGGTCGGAGCGACGCCGTGAGTGCGCACCTGGCCGATTCGGCCGTTTACGGACATTTGTGGAGCACACCGGAGATGCACGGCATCTTCGACGACGAGGCGCGCCTGCAGTCGTGGCTGGACATCCTGTCCGTCCTCGCTGATGCGCAAGCCGAGGTGGGGCTGGTCCCAGCCCAGGTCGCACAGGAGATTGCCTCGTACGCGCAGGTGGACCGGCTCGATGTGGCCAAGGTGGGCGAGCGGACCCGCGCGACCGGACACTCGACGCTGGGGCTGATCCAGTGCCTGCGGGAGATCCTGCCGAAATCCGCTCGGGAGTGGGTCTACTACGGGGCTACCGTGCAGGACTTGTCCGACACGTGGACCGCGGTCGTGATGCGCAAGGTCGCCGATGTCATGGAACGCGATCTCGCGACGCTTGTCGACGCGTGCGCCGCCCTGGCGCGCGAGCACCGCGACACGGTCATGTGCGGCCGTACCCACGGCCAGCCGGGGCTGCCGATTACCTTCGGCTTCAAAGCGGCGGTGTGGTTGTCGGAACTGTCGCGGCATCGGGTCCGCATCGCCGAAGCCCGGCCGCGCCTCGAAGTCGTCCAGCTCGGCGGCGCGCTGGGCACGATGGAGTTCTGGGGCCAGCAGGCCGTGCCCCTGTTGGAAGCCTTCGCGCGGCGGCTGGGACTCGGCGCACCGGACATCGCGTGGATCACGGCGCGGGATCGGGTCGCCGAGTTCCTCGGCTTGCTGGCGATGGTGACCGCGACGCTCGGCAAGATCGGCCAGGAGATCTACGAACTGCAGCGTCCCGAGATCGGCGAGGTGCGCGAACCGTTCACTGCCGGCCAGGTCGGCAGCATCACGATGCCGCACAAACGCAATCCGGAACTGTCGGAGCACCTGGTCACGCTTGCGAGGATCGTGCGGGCCGACGCGGCGGTCGCGGTGGAAGCAATGGTGCATGAACACGAACGCGACGGCCGTGCCTGGAAGTCCGAGTGGGTCGTGCTGCCCGAGGCGTGCCTGCTCGCCGGCACGGCACTGTCCGTGGCCGGTGAGCTCGTCCGCGGCTTGGAGGTGGATGTGGACGGGATGCGTGCCAATGTGGACTCGACCCGCGGCTACCTGATGTCCGAGCCGGTGATGCGGGTGCTCGCGGCCAAGCTGGGCAAGCACACCGCCCACGAGGTGGTCTACGAGGCCTCCGTCGACGGCCGCCGGCGGGGGCAGCACCTGCGGGAGGCTTTGCTCGCGGACGAGCGGGTCGCCGGCCAGCTGACCGCGGAGGAGATCGACCGGTGCCTCGATCCGGAGCACGCGCTCGGCCCCGTCCGTTCGTTCATCGAGCGGGCATTGGCACAGGCAGGACCGCGACGATGAACCGGCCGGCCGAACTGCCGCGGGTCCTGCTCGCCGCCGAGCCGACTCCGTTGCAGTACGCGGAGCGGCTGACGAGCGTGCTGGGCGTCGAGGTGTGGTTCAAGCGGGAGGATCTCACGGGGCTCGGCCTGGGCGGAAACAAGCTGCGCATGCTCGAGTACTTGATCGGCGATGCCGTTGCCGCACAGTGCGACAGCCTGGTCACCGGTGCGGGCCCGCAGTCGAACTGGGCGATGCTCGCGGCACTGGCGGCGCGGCGGCACGGCCTCGATCCCTACCTGGTCTATTACGGCGAGCTGTGCCGGCCAGCGGGCAACCACGCGCTGGCCGAACTCGTCGGGGCCGACATCCGCTTCACCGGAGACGCCAGCCGCGTGTCGGTCGACGCCGCCATCGTGGAACTCACCAGCAAATTGCGCGCGCAGGGCCGGAACCCGTACCCGCTGCCTCGTGGCGGGGCTACGGCGCTCGGAGCCTGCGGCTACTTCCGCGCCAGCATCGAGCTCCGCGACCAGCTGGCAGCCGCCGGCGTGGTGCCCCGCGCCGTATGGCTGGCCACGGGGTCGTGCGGCACGCAGGCCGGTCTGCTCGCGGCGGCCCGCTGGCTCGGCCACCCCTACGCGGTGGTGGGAGTCACTGTCAGCCGGACGGCCGACGAGTGTCGCGAGAGGGTCGACGAACTCGCCAACGGCGCAAGCCGATTGCTGGGCACAGACGCGACAGCTCGCCCCGGCGATGTCGCGGTGGTCGAGGGATACCTGGGCCCGGGATACGGCACGGCGTCCGACGCCGGCAGCCGGGCGGCTGCGCTGGTCGCCCGGACCGAAGGGATCTTCCTCGATCCGGTCTTCGGCGCCAAGGCCATGGCGGGCCTCCTCGACGCCGTCCACAACGGACAGGTCGCCGGCCCGGTCGTCTTCCTGGTCACCGGGGGCGCCCCAACCTTGTTCACCGCGTCCGGCGGAGGTCGGTTATGAGTGCAACCCCGGACGGATACCTGGGCGCCGAGGGCCGGATCACCAGCGGCCCAGCCCCTGAAATGGTCGCGGCCGGATATGCGCGCGAAGTCGCCGACGCTCCGCTGCTGCACCGCGGGCTCGGCCTGGCCGACCTCGCGCACGTGATCGCGTTGCACAAAGCCGGTGTCGTACCCGAGCAGGCAGCGGCCCGGCTCGCCGCCGAGCTGCTGACGATCCTGGACATCCCTGCCGCAGAATTCCCGTACGACCCGGTCTACGGAGATGCGTACAACAGCCGCGAACACGAGCTGGAGCGGCGGCTCGGGCCCACCGCGGGCTGGCTGCACACCGGGCGGACTCGCCGGGAAGCAGGACGGATCGCGTTCCGCCTCGCGCTGCGCGATCGGTTGCTCGGGCTGCACGAGGTGGTCGAACGATTCGTCGGCGCGCTCGCCCGCCAGGCGTTGGCGCACGCCAACACGGTCTGGGCGGACAACACCTACCTGCAGCCGGCGCAACCGTCGACCTTCGGCCATTACCTCGGCGGGTTCGGCGAGGAGGCAATCCGGCATTTGGACCGCGTCGAGACCGCCTTCACGCTGGCAGACCGGTCTCCCGCGGGCGTGGGCGGAGTCGGCGGCCCGCGTGTTCCGCTGGACCGCGATCACCTGGCCGAGCTGCTCGGGTTCGCCGAGGTGGGGGCGCACACCCGCGACATCATGTGGTCGGTCGACAGCTTCACCGATGCGGTGCTCGCCGCCGTCATGGCAGCGACCACCGCGGACCGGCTCGCCGAAGATCTGGAAATCTTCACCAGCCCCGGTTTCGGCTACGTGACGGTGCATCCGTCGCTGTGCCGGGCTTCGGTGCTGATGCCGCAGAAACGCAACCCGTACGCATTGGCGGTCATCCGGTCCGGGGCGAACACTTTGATCGGGCGTGCGACTGGGTTGCTGGCGACCGGCCGGACACCGTCCGCGCGCACCGACAACTGGCTGCACACCTACCGGGAGGTGACCGAGGCCGTCGAGCAATCCCGCCAGCTCGTCGCGCTGGCCGCGGAAACCGTGCGTACCGTGCAGGTCGACCGGCAGGCCATGGCCCGGGTGGCCGGCGCGCACTTCACCGGTGCCGCCGATCTCGCCGAGGAGCTGGTCCTCCGCTGCGGCCTCGACTACCGCACCGCCTACCGCGCGGTCGGACGTGCCGTCGCTCGCGCCATCGCCGTCGGCCGCACCACCATCACGGCCGACGATCTCAATCGCGCGGCAGAAGAGATCGCGGGCAAGCCGCTGGAGGTGGGCGAGGACCTGGTGCGCGATGCGCTCGACCCGTCGCGGATTGTCTCCACGCGCACCGTGCCGGGAGGGAGCGCGCCGGACCGGGTCCGGGAACACGCGCGGCGCCTTCGCGAGCGGACCCAGGCTGCGGAGCAGTGGCGGGAACGGCAGCGCGATCGCATCGGCGAGACCGAACAGCGGCTGCTTGCCGCGGCTCGAGTTGTCGCTTCGCGGAACAACGGACAGCCGCTTCCGTCGTGACGGCTTTGCTCCCGGGTTTCGCTCGGCTATTGCGATGCTCCCGCCGGGAGTAGCAGCGGGCACGCGTTCTCCCGTTTCGCCAATGAATACTCAGGCCGCCGATATCCATACTGATGAAGGCATTGGGGCAAGAGATCTCGAGGAGGAAACGGTGCTGGACGTCACCGAGCGGGATGTATCGCTGACCGAATGGGTCGAGCTGATCGCGGAATACGAGCACAACGACATTCCGATCATCAACATCAAGGAGGACGGCGTCACCTACGACGCGATCTTCGTCGGCGGTGGCGCCGGAGGACGGTTCGGCGGCTCGTACCTGACCGCCATGGGCGGCAAGGCCCTGATCATCGACGCGTGGCCGTTCCTCGGCGGGAGCTGCCCGCACCAGGCGTGCGTGCCGCACCACCTGTTCTCGGAAGCGGCCGCGCTGCTCGAGCGCGAGCGCCGGCTCGCCGGCAAGCTGTGGTTCCGCCAGCCCGGCGAGCTGAAGGTCAGCATGCTGGAGCTGATCGAGGCGTTCCGCAACTTGCGGAACTCAGCGCACGCAGTCATGAATTTCCAGACGAAGTCGCAGCTCGGCGTGGACTACGTGCTCAACGCGAAAGCGACCGTCATCGACCCGTACACCGTGGAAGTCGCCGGGCGCACCTTCCACACCCGCAACGTGGTGCTGGGCATGGGCGCGCACCAGCGTCCGCTACACCTGCCGGGCGGCGACCTGCCCGGCGTGTACGACTACGCCACTCTGGTCGAGGATCTGGACTACGAACCGACCCGCTGCGTCATCATCGGCGGCAGCAAAGTCGCAGTCGAATACGGCAGCTTCTTCCAGGCGGCCGGCGTGCAGACTACGATCCTGACCCGGTCCCCGCTGCTCACGACGAAGAGCCTGCACCACGTGGACGAGGACCTCCGCCGCTACGTCGTCGACAACATGCGCACCAGCGGCATCCAGATTCTCGAAGGGTCCACTCCGATCGCGATCAACGGCGACGGCAAGGTGGAAGAGGTGGTGGTCAAGACCGCCGAAGGCGACACGGTTCGCATCCCGTGCGACTTCGTTTACAACGGCACCGGCGAGAAGCCGTTGTCCGACCTGGCCAGCCAGTGGCTGGGCGTCAAGGTCGGCGCGAGGGACGAGGTCGTCGTCGACAGCAGGATGCGCACCAGCGTCGACAACGTCTACGCGATCGGCGACCTCATCGGCGGCCCGATGGAGATGTTCAAGGCGCGCAAATGCGGCATGACCGCTGCCCGCAACATCATGGGCCAGGACTACGAGTTCGACTTCAGCGAATACCCCGACTTCCTGCACACCACCTTCGAGGTGACCTGGGTCGGCCTCACCGAGGACGAGGCGCGGGAGAAGTACCCGAACGTGGTCACGCTGCAGATGCCCCCGAAGGGCATCGACCCGTCGACGATCTGCCTGCCCGCCTCCGACGGCACGATGCTGTACGCGTTCCTGCGTCCGGAGGACTCCGGCTTCCAGAAGGCGGTCATCGACGGCGACACCCGGCGGATCGTCGGGGTGCACCACGTCGGCTACGGCGCCAAGGACGCCTTCCAGTACCTGGACTACCTGATGAGCAGGCCCGAAGGGCTCACCGTCGACGACATGGCCGAGATGAACGAACTGTTCCTCAACCCGGAGCACTTCATCCAGCTTTCCCGCCTGCGCGCGGGAAGCCCGAACCTGGTCGACCTGTAAGGGCGCAGCGATGGCATACGAGCTCACGATGCCGAACCTGGGCGACACCGTCGAGGAAGCCGAGGTGACGCAATGGTTCAAAGAAGAAGGCGACGAGGTCGACATGGACGAAATCCTCCTCGAGATCGCCACTGACAAGATCGAGAACGAGATCCCGGCACCGGTGAGCGGCGTGATCGCGAAGATTCACGTACCCGTGCAGACAACAGTTCCGGTCGGCACGCTCCTTGCCGAGATCGAACAACGGTGACGGAGAAGACCATGCAACTGCATGACGCCCCGGTCGCCTCCGCCGCGAATTCGGTGAACGTCGGCCGGCTCCTGACAGGCATCGCCCGCCAGTTCCCAGGCCGGACAGCGATCCGGTCCGGCGATCGCACGATCACCTACGGCGAGTTCAACCAACGGGTCGATTCTCTGGCTCGCGGGCTGTCCGAAATCGGCCTGGCGGTGGGCGACCGGGTCGTCATCTGGTCTCACAATTGCCCGGAATTCCTCGAAACCATGTTCGCCTGCTGGAAGACCGGCTTGGCCGTCGTGCCGATGAACGCGCGGCTCACTCCGGACGAGGTGAACTTTCACGTCCGGGACTGCGCCGCGCGCGCGTTGGTGTACGGCGCAGGCTTCGGGGAGGGTGCGCGCGAGATAGAGGTCGAACACCGGATCGGCATCGGCAGCGACGAAGACATCGGCTACGAAACACTCGCCGACAGCCCCGCCGCAGACGAACCGGTCCGGGATTTCCCCGAGGAGACGCCAGCGTGGATCTTCTACACCTCCGGGACGACCGGCAAACCCAAAGGCGCAGTGCTGACTCACCGCAACCTTGCGTTCGTCGTCGTGTCCTGGTGCGCGGATCTCTACCAGATGCAGCCGGAAGACGTCGTGCTGCATTGCGCTCCGCTGAGCCACGGGGCGGGCTTCCACGCACTCGTCGGTCTCGCCAGGGGCGCCGAGAACATCGTGCACGGCAAGTGGGATCCGGCAGTGTTCTCCGCCGACGTCCAGCGGCGCGGCGTGACCGTCTCCTGGCTGGTGCCGACACAGATCCGGATGCTGCTGGATTCGCCGGCTCTGGCAGGCGCGGACTTGTCGAGCCTCAAATGCGTCGTCTACGGAGGCTCTCCGATGTACGTGGAGGATCTGAAGGAGGCGATCACCCGGATCGGCCCGGTGTTCTGCCAATTGTTCGGCCAGGGCGAATCGCCTATGACCATCAGCTATCTCAGGCGTGAGGAGCATCGGCTCGAACGGTCGGACACTGAGGTGCTCGCGTCCGCAGGCGTCGTTCGAACCGGGATGGAGGTCGCCATCGCCGGAACGGACGGCAAGGAGATGTCGGCTGGGGAAGCGGGCGAGATCCTGGTGCGCGGGCCTGCTGTCATGGCCGGCTATTGGGAGCGTCCGGAAGAGACCGCAGAGGCCCTCAAGGGCGGCTGGCTGCACACCGGCGACCTCGGGAAGCTCGACGAGCACGGCTACCTCTACGTGCTCGACCGGAAAAAGGACTTCATCATCTCCGGCGGGTCCAATGTGTACGCCCGCGAGGTGGAGGACGTCTTGCTGGAACACCCGGCGATCGTCGAAGCCGCGGTCTTCGGCGTCCCGGACCGGTTGTGGGGAGAAGCTGTGACGGCGGCCGTTGTGGGGGAGGGGCTCGATCCGCAGGAGGTGATCGCGTACTGCCGGAAGGCAATGGCGGACTACAAGTGTCCAAAGCGGATCTTCGTGTGCGTTGCCTTGCCCAAGAACGCCTACGGCAAGGTGCTCAAACGGCAGCTGCGCGAGAGATTCGCGGGAGAAGCCGGCACCGCGGTTAGCGTCGCGGGATAACTCGGCTGGAGCAGTTGCGCGGCGTCAGCCGATGCGCGCCCGCTCACCGAAGCGGTAAACCTACAGCCGCGTTGGTCCAGGTCAGTTGTACAAGGAGGTACATCCGATGCAGATTCGAGGACAGGAAATCCCAATCGCCGCCACGATGGTGGGCGCCTATCCGCGTCCGTCCTGGCTTCAGGGACGGATCTTCGGCTCACGCGAGACGCCGCTCTACACCAGCATGTCGACGCGTGTCGCCTACGAGGACGCCGTCCGGCTGTGCTGCTACGACCAGATCGAGGCCGGCCTCGACGTGCTCACCGACGGGCTGCAGTACGAAGACTGGGAAGCGGAGGGCTACCAGTACGACGCACTGTGGCACCTGTTCACGGAGATGCTCGGCGGCTACTCCCGATGGGGTGCGCCCAACGAGTACCACAAGTACTCCAACTACTACGTGCAGGAGTGCACCGGCCCGATCAAATGGGTCCGGCCCGCGTACCAGGGCGTGGTCGACGCAGTGAAGCGCGCGACGGACAAACCGTTCAAGATCGGTTTCCTCGGCCCCACCCAGCTGAGCATCCTCACCCGCGACCTCCACTACAACGACCAGAAAGCGGTCGCGATGGACCTCGCCGCCGCCATGAACGAGGAAATCAAGTACCTCCGCGATACCTTCGGGCTCGAAGCCGTCCAGATCGTCGACGTCGCCGTGCACTACCAGAGCGACCAGTGGCTCACCGAGGCGACGAACCGTGCGCTCGAAGGGCTCGACGACATGCTCAAGTTCTGGCACGTCTGCTACGGGAGCGTGGAGGGCCAGCCGGATGTAGCCGAGAACCGGGTCGCCGATGTGATCAGCTACTTCGCCGACTGCAACTTCGACGTGCTGTCCCACGAACTGGCGAACCGCGACTACTCGGAAGTCGCGAGCTTCAAGAATTTCCCGTCCGACCGGATCCTGTGCGCCGGGGTGATCGACGACCACAACATCATCGTCGAGAGCCCGGAGAAGGTGGCCGACGGCATCCGCCGGGTGCTCGAGGTGATTCCTGCCGATCGCCTGATGGTGGCTCCGGACTGCGGCCTCGCGCTGTTCCCTCGGACGGTCTCCAGGGCGAAGCTCAACGCGCTCGGCGAAGGGGCGCGGATCGTTCGCGCCGAATTGTAGAAGCTTGGCGGTGGGGCCGGCGTACGGCTGCGCCGGTCCCACTGTCATTCCACGAATTCTCGAACGGAGTATCGAGCCGTGACCTCGGTTGTGACCTCAACGGGCACCGCCCCGATCGACGGACCGACAGCACTGCAACTGTACGAGTCCATGGTGCGCGTGCGGCAATTCGACGAGTACGCCCGACGGATCTTCCTGCAAGGAGCGGAGGGTTTCCGCGGCGCGCTCCACGACGGCATCGGGCAAGAGGCGGTCAGCGCCGGAGTCGTTGCCGCATTGCGTCCCGACGACCCGGTGGTCAGCAGCCATCGCGGCCATGGCCAGGTGATCGCCAAAGGCGCCCCGCTCAAGGCGGCTTTCGCGGAAATCTTGGGTCGGTCCACCGGTCTGTGCGGCGGCAAAGGCGGATCGATGCACTTGACCTCCGTCGAACACGGGCACTTCGGCTGTTCCGGCATCATCGGCGCACAGCTGCTGATCGCCAACGGCATCGCGCTGGGCGCCCAGCTGACGAAGTCCGATCAGATCGCGGTCGCGTTCTTCGGCGACGGTGGCACCAACATCGGCGGCTTCCACGAGGCGCTGAACCTGGCTGCCCTGTGGAAGCTGCCCGTCCTGTTCATCTGCGAGAACAACCAGTACATGGAACAGACCCGCGGCGACGTGCTGACGTCGGTGAAGAACCCCGCGGCCGACCGTGCTGCGGCGTACGGGCTGCCGAGCCGAATCGTCGACGGGAACGACGTCGAAGAGGTGTACCGCCTTGCCGCGGACCTGGCAGCCCAAGCGCGAGCGGGCGGCGGGCCCTCGCTGGTGGAGGCCGTGACGTACCGGATCAACGGGCACAGCCTGTTCGACCCCGCGAAGTACCGGCCGAAGTCCGAAGTCGAAGAGTGGAAAGCCCGCGACCCGCTGAAAGCGCAACGAGCCCGCCTCGAGGCGCGCGGCGTATCGCCCGGCGACCTCGACCGGCTCGAGCAACGGGTCAGCGACGAGATGGCCAATGCTGTCGAGGAAGCGAAAGCCGATCCTCATGTTGCAGCCGACGAGCTGTTGCGGGATTTGTGGGCAGATGGAGGTGCGGCATGGCGGTCATGACCTACCGTGACGCCATCGCGGCCACCTTGGCCGAGGAAATGGCGCGCGACGACCGGGTATTCGTCCTCGGCGAGGACATCGCGCCCAGCGGCGCGTTCAAAACGACAGCCGGCTTGGCGGACCGGTTCGGCGTCGAACGGGTCCGGAACACGCCGATCTCCGAACAAGCGATCCTCGGTGCCGCGGTCGGCGCGGCGATGACCGGCATGCGACCGGTCGCGGAGATCATGTTCGGCGACTTCCTCGGAGTGTGCTGGGACTTCATCGCCAATCAGATCCCCGCACTGCGGTACTCGACCGGCGGACAACTCGCGGTCCCGCTCGTCATCAAGAGCTCCACCGGAGCAGGCATCGGATTCGCTTCCCATCACAGTCACGCGGTGGAAAGCTGGGTCATGGCCGTCCCCGGCATCAAGATCGCCGTTCCGTCCGGTCCCGGCGAATACAAGGGCCTGATGACAGCGGCGATCCGGGACCCGGACCCGGTGATAGTGCTTGATCTCAAGGCCCAGTATCCGGTCAAGGGCGAAGTTCCGGACGGGGAGTACGTGATCCCGCTGGGGCAGGCTTCAGTGGTGCAACGAGGCGCCGACGTGACGCTGATTGCGCTCGGTTCGACGGTGCGCACGTGCGTGGAGGCGGCCGAGAAGCTGGAGGAGGAAGCGATTGCCGCCACCGTCATCGACCTGCGCTGCCTCGTTCCGCTGGATGCGGCGACGGTGCTGGGGGAGGTCGCCACGACGGGGCGTGCGGTCATCGTGGAGGAAGGGCCCGAACAACTGGGCTGGGGGACGACTGTTGCGTCCATCCTGGCGGACGAGGCATTTGACCACTTGCGCGCACCGGTACGTCGATTGTGCAGCGCGAATGTGCCGACGCCGTATGCCGGAGCGCTCGAGTCCGCGGCCCAGGTGTCGGTCGACGCCGTTGTTGACGCTGCGCGCAAGTCGGTGCGTCGATGACGCGGTTCGAACGCGCCCGCTCCGTGCGGATTGCCGTGGCGTCAGTTCTTCTGTTCGTCCTCGGCGCGTGCGGCGGGAACGCAGGGGCGCAGGAACCGACCCTGATCGTCGGCTCGCCGTGCAAAGTCTGTCTGCGCACTATGCTCACCGCAGCAGGCGAGGACAAGAACACTTCGTACCGCATCGAATGGGCTGACTTCGACTCCGCTCCTCCCTTGATCGAGGCGATGAACGCCGGCCGGGTCGACGTTGCCTGGATGGGAGAAGTCCCCGCCCTCTTCGGCATTTCTCACGGCGCGAAGGTGAAGCTGCTGGCGGCGAGCCAAGGCCCGCCCGAAGCTGCGAGCCGGATTCTGGTCAAGCAGGACTCCGCCCTGCGCACGGTCGCCGACCTGAAAGGCAAGAGGGTCGCGATGCCGTTCTACACCGTGACCCAGTATCCGCTGGTCAAGGCGTTCGAGAAGGCCGGGTTGGGCTGGAATGACGTGCAGATGGTCAACCTGAGCACCACCGACGGGCTGGCGGCGTTCAACTCCGGCCAGGTCGACGCGTTTGCGATTTGGGACGCGAACGCAGCGACTGTCGAGACCGACCACGGGGGACGTACGTTGCAGGCACTCGGTCAGGTGGCCAATCCGGACCAGACCTATGCGGCAGGTACCGCGACGCTGAGCGACCCGGCGAAGAAGGCCGCGCTAGGGGATCTGACGCGTCGCGTTGTTCGCGCGATGGCCTGGGTGGACAGCCACGAGATCGAGTGGGCTCAGCAGATGGTGCAGCGGACCGGAATTTCTCCAGGTGCCGCGCGGTTGGCAGCGGCCAGGGACAAATGGCAGCTCGCGCCGATTGACGACCACGTGGTCGGGGGCTGGCAGCAGGAAGTCGACTACTTCCACGGCATCGGTCAGATCAAGCTGCCGTTCGCGGTTCGTGACACCGTTGCTCCTGGTTTCGGAGCGCTGGTAGCCGACGAACGGGCGAAGCTGGCGAAAGGGCCGGGCTGATGGCAGCCAAGGCGGCCCGCTGCTCCGGCGGATCTCTGGACAGCAGGACCTTCGAACCAGCCGACGGCCTGCAGGTCGTGGTGCCCGCCGCGGCCCGTCCGGCCGTGGTGCCGCGGCCGGTGCGCAAACTGGCAGGGGTCTGCGCAGTGTTGCTGGCCTGGTGGCTCGTGACCGCAACAGGCGCAGTGCCGGAAACCGTGCTCCCGTCGCCGGCCGCGGTGGCCCGGGCGGCCGCGCAACTCATCGCTGATCGCTCGCTGATCGATGCACTGGTCATTTCGCTGCAGCGGGTCGGCAGCGGCCTGGCGATCGGAGTGGTCCTGGGCGGGATCCTCGCGCTGGTGTCGGGATTTTTCCGGCTGGGCGAGGACCTGATCGATGCGCCCATGCAGATGTTGCGGACCGTGCCGTGGCCCGGGCTGATTCCGCTGTTCATCATCTGGTTCGGCATCGACGAAGCACCGAAGGTCGCACTGGTTGCTTTCGCAGTGGTCTTCCCGCTCTATGTGAACCTTTACGCAGGCATTCGGAGCGTCGACAAAGGCCTGGTGGACGCGGCTCGCGCACTCGGGGTAGGCCGGGCGGGACTGGTCGCGCATGTGATCCTGCCTGGTTCGCTGCCGAATGCCCTGGTGGGGCTGCGGTGGGCGATCGGGTCGGCATGGCTCGCGCTCGTATTCGGGGAGACCGTGAATGCGCAGTCGGGCATCGGGTATCTGCTCATGCATGCGCGGGAGGTCTACCGGACAGACGTGATCGTCGTCGCCCTCGTGGTGTACGCATTGCTCGGGCTCAGTGCCGACCTGCTCGTGCGGGGGCTGGAACAGTGGCTGCTGCGCTGGCGGCCCGCGTTCGCCGGGAGCTGAGGGCGGTGGGAGACCGTGCAGTCGTAGTGCGTTCGCTGACCCGGAGGTTCGGCGGCAGAACGGTGATCAACGGACTAGACCTCGACCTTGAGCCGGGCGAGTTCGTGGCGCTCCTCGGCTCCAGCGGCTGCGGCAAGAGCACGCTGCTGCGGATTCTGGCAGGTCTCGACGCAGAGATCGACGGCAACGTCGCGATCGCGGAGCGGCGTGCGATCGCCTTCCAAACGCCGCGGCTGCTGCCGTGGAAGAAGGTCTGGCGAAACGTGGTCCTCGGCCTCGTCGGTCGGCCGGACCGGCACCTGGCGGAGGCCGCGTTGGCGGAGGTGGGCCTGGGGGAGCACGCCGATGCGTGGCCCATGACGCTGTCCGGCGGCCAGGCCCAGCGCGTTTCGCTGGCCCGTGCCCTTGTCCGGGAGCCGGATCTCCTGCTGCTGGACGAGCCATTTGCCTCGCTGGACGCTCTTACCCGGTTGAAAGCGCAGCTGCTCGTTGCCGAGTTGTGGCAACGGCATCGGCCGGCAGTCCTGCTGGTGACCCACGACATCGTCGAAGCGACAGCGCTGGCCGACCGCGTTCTTGTGATGGCGAACGGAACCATTACGGACGAGTTCTCCGTGTTCGCGTCGCGACCGCGTGTGCCCGACGACCCGGAGTTGGCGGCGGTACGAGCCAAGTTGCTGCTGCGCCTGGGGGTATCCGGACGTGGGACAAGTGTGGAAAGGGATGGATCGTGACTACCACGAAGCTGAACGGACAAGTCGCCGTCGTGACCGGAGCGGCTTCCGGCCTTGGGCGAGCCATCGCGGAGACATTCGCCGAGGAAGGCGCCGAAGTCGCTCTCCTGGACCGGGACGGCGCGGCTGCCGCCGAGGCGGCGGCGAAGCTCCGCGCGAACGGAGCGAGCGCGCTGGATATCCGAGTCGACGTTTCGTCAGTCGCGGAAGTCGACGCGGCGATCGACCAGGTGCTCACGAGCCTCGGTCGAATCGACGTGCTGTGCAACAGTGCCGGAGTACTCGCGAGCGGGACCCTAGCGAGCACATCGGTTGATGATTGGGACCGGTGCTTCGCGGTCAACGCCAAGGGAACCTTTCTGTGCTGCCGGGCAGCCATACCCCACATGGTCGCCATAGGTGGTGGCGCGATCGTCAACCTCGCCTCGGTTGCAGCACTCGCGGGCATGCCCGGATTCGCGGCGTACAGCGCGTCCAAGGGTGCCGTCGTCTCTCTTACGCGGTCGATCGCGGTTGACTTTGGAGCGCAAGGTGTTCGCGCGAACGTCATCTGTCCTGGCACGGTTCCCACCGCGATGACGGAGCGGATGCTTCTCGACCGCGGTTGCGGTGATCCGCAGGCGGGGATTCAGGCGACCATGACCAAATACCCCCTTCGTCGGCTGGGAATCCCCAGCGAGATCGCCCGGGCTGCCCTGTTCCTGGCGGGAGACGACTCGTCCTTCGTCACTGGCACGGTCGTGCCCGTCGACGGCGGCCTGACCGCTTAGCCGTTTTCGTGGCCTGGACCAGCGTCGTTCCCCGTGACTCCGGCGGCGCAGTTCTCGTCATAGACGACGTTGATGCTGGTACCCAGGCGTGTGATGTCAGCACCGTAGATGTGCAGCGAGATCGCTCGCTCGTCGCCCGCGCAGCGGACGCGGTGAATGTCGCGGCCGAGAGGCGGAAGGCTGGAGACGGTTCCTGGCGCGTTGAGCGCGACGACGGTGGGGCGCAGCATTCGAGGGCGGTTACCGGACGGGGAGAGGGGCTCGTATCGCTGCTCTACCTCGCACCCGGCGTGCACTCCGGTCACGCACCAGGCGATGTGGTCGTGGATCGGGGTGGCCTGGCCAGGCAGCCACACCAGGGCGACGACGGAGAACCGGCCCGCCGGGTCCACGTGGAGGATGTGCTGGCGGTATCGGTGCGGATCGGGCTCGTGTTCGGCCGGGCCGAGCAACCGCTCGAGGCCGACGGCGGCTTCGAGGAGACGGCACGCCTCGATCCGCAGGGCCTCCGCGTCGAGGGCATGATCCGCAGCGTTGGTGAGCTGGTTAGCCAGGCGCTGCATGCGGTAGCTCGGCACGGTCGTCAGCTCCCTGTGCGTCGGCCCGGCCTCGCGCCGGGCAGGCGAGCTTGCGCATCAATTGTCGCGTTGGCCGGACCGTTCTGTGATTGTCCTGCGCAGACAATCCGGCTGAGGTTCTTGCCTCCGAGGAGAGATGGCCCGGCCCGCCTGTGCCTCTTTACTGTTGTCCGAGCTGGCCACGACGAACGGGATGAGTGCTGTGGATGCTGCGATCGTCGCTGCGACGAGCACCCGGTTCGGGATGTTCATCGAAACCAGTTTGCGTGCGCTGGCCCCGGCCGTCGCTGACCAGGCGCTCGAACAAGCGCGCTTGACCGGCGACGATGTCGGCCTGGTCGTGTTCGGGAACGCGGCGGGTGACCTGCTGACCGGGCAAGAGCTGGTCCAGCGCGCGGCAATGCGGGCCTACGAGCAGGCCGGTGTTGCGCCGCAGGACCTCGATGCGGTGGAGCTGCACGACGCGGCCGCATCGGCCGAACTGATCGTTGCTCAGGAACTCGGTCTGGTCGCTGAGCGTGATGGGGCAAAGCTGCTCCGTACCGGGGTGTCGGAGCTATACGGGAAGCTATACGGGAAATGCCCGATCAACCCGTCCGGCGGCCGGCTTGCCCGCGGGCATGCCATCGGGGCGACCGGAGTGGCGCAGCTGGTCGAGCTTTTTGACCAATTACGCGGCCGAGCTGGGCATCGGCAGGTGGACCGTGCGCGGATCGCGCTCGCCGAGAACGCCGGCGGCGAACTCGGCAATGGCCCCGCTGCCTGCGCGATCACGATTCCGCAGGCCGGGTAGCAGCGCGATTCCGTGCTTATACTCCCTGCGTACGCTCCGCTGCGGTCGCGCGCCGTGGTCCGGGCCAAAGGAGGTCCGAGGTGATGAACCGTTCGTCGGCAGATCTGCGAGAAGACACGATCATCGGGGTGGACAGACGCGACGCCCGGCCGACCGCGCGCGACCGGCTTCGGACGCTGCAGTCGGTGACAACGACGATCGTGCGCAGCCTGGACCTGGACGCGACTCTGCTCGCCATCAGCAACGCGGCCCAAGCCTTGCTGGCCGCCGACGCGGTGGGAATCATGTCCGTAGAGAGCGGTGTGCTGAAAATGCAGTCGTGCGTTGGCCATCGCAATATCGATGCCGTCCGCTTCCATGCGCAGAAGGGCGAAGGCGTCGCAGGCATCGTCCTGCAGACCGGACGCCCGCATCGCATCGACGACTTCCACGAAGCCGCCACCATCTCCGCAGAGATCAAGCGGTACGCGGACAACGAGGGCGTCCGCTGTTCGCAAGGCGCCCCGATGCTGGCCGACGGCGAGGTCACCGGGGTGGTTCTCGCCTGGTCCCGAACACCGTTCGCGTTCGACGACGAGGACCAGGAGGTGCTGGAAGGGCTGGCCAACCTGGCGGTGATCGCCATCAAGAACGCGAGCTTGTACGAGACGACGCGGGAAGCGGCCGCGAACCTCGAAGCGGTGAACAGGCGGTTGGAGGAGCAGTGCGACCTGCTCAACGGCGCGGCGAGCGCGCAGGCCGAACTGACCGATCTCATGCTGCGGGGCGAGGGGCTGTCTGCGCTGGTGGACATGGTCGCTCGCTATACCGCAGGCGAGGTCGCTGTGCTCGATCCGGAGCTCGAACTGCTCGCGGTCACTGCCGACGGCGACCAGGTCGCCGAGCAGGCACGCGGTTGCGTCCGCTCGCGGCGGCACCAGGCCGCTGACGAAACCGGGACCGCCGCCGACCTGGACGAAGGGCACCTGCTGGTACGGGAGGTATCGTCGGGCGGACAGCGGATGGGCTACCTGTGCGTTGGCCTGGTCGCCGCGTGCACCAAGCTGATCCCGTTGATCGTCGAACAAGCAGCCGTGGCGTGTGCCCTCGAACTGACCAAGCAGCGCGCGATCCTCGACGCACGAGTGCGAGTCCGCAGCGACTTCCTGTGGGAGCTGCTGGAGGGCAAGATCGGCGATGTAGCCGAGGCGAATGTGCGAGCCCGCTATCTTGGCTACACCTTGCCCCGCAAGCTCCGCGTGATGCAGATCAGCGTCGCCGGTCTCGACGAATGGGCGCAGGCCAACGGGATCGACGCCGACGCGGTGGATCAGCGGCGCTCGGTTCTGCTCGGCAAGTTCGAGCGACTGGCCGCGGAGACCGGAAGTTCGCGCGTGCTCTCGGCACGACGCGCCTCGGCGCTGGCGCTGGTCGTCCCCTGGTTGGAAGACGTCGACGAGGCGCGCAAGTTCGCGTCCGTGCTGCTGCGCGGTCTGGTCGCGTTGGAGCCGGACCTGCGCTTCAGCATCGGGGTCAGCGCGTGTCACGATCTCAGCGGCGACCTGAGCGGCCCGTTGGGCCAAGCTCGCACTGCACTCGCGTCGGTCACGCCGGGGACGTCGGCGCCTATCGCTCTCTTCGACGACCTCGGCATCCTGCGATTCCTCCTGGCACCTGGGGACCGCGGGGATCTCGCCGACTTCGTCCGTCGCATGCTCGGGGCCGTGATCCGCTACGACCAGGAACACTCCACCCAATTACTGGAAACACTGGAAGCGTATTTCGCCGAAGACCGCAACCTCGGGCGCACGGCGGAGCATTTGTACATCCACGCCAAGACAGTGCGTTATCGATTGGATCGCATTCAGGAATTGGCCAAACGCGATCTCGCGGTGCAGCACGACTGCTTCGACCTGCAGCTGGCACTCCACATCATGTGGACGCTCGACATGGCGCCCAATAGCAGGCACTGTGGCGAGATTCCTGCGGAACCCAAGTCGTGACGCAGTCGTAGCGCGAGGCTGCGCTGCCGAGACGTCGTGATCGCGGGGACGTTGGTCTTGTCATCATGAGGCTGGGTCGGAAATCTCGACCTGCGGACCCGCCGCGGCGAGTCGGGCGAAGAATCGTCGTGCCCACGCCACCTCCGGAACCAGCGCCAGCGCAGCGCGGCCGGCGCCGCGCCTAGGGCGAGTCGATGTTTCATGCCGACCTCCGAGAGGATGTGCGGCGGAACAACACGGTCGCGAGGACACCGAGCACGACCAGCCAGGCCAGGCCGAGCAGCAGTGGGCCGGTTTCGTCGAAGTGGTCGGTGAGGCCGCCGTCGAGCAGGACGCGGTAGGCGCCGTAGCCGGGTAGCGCCTGTGCCCAGGCCGGGGGTTCGGCGCGCAGCATCGGGCTCTGGCCGATGCCGAGGTCGAGGAACGGGACGAGGAAGGCGATGAACACGCCGCCGACCTGGCCGAAGATCGGGCCGAGGCAGACGCCGAGCAGGGCGTAGGTGGCGGCCAGCAGCAGGTTTGCTGCGATGAACACGCCCCATTGGCGGGCGTCGAACACCATCGCGGTCACGGCCAGCGAGGCCGCGGTGGTCAGCAAGACCGCGGCGGCAATGATGCAGCCGGGGCCAGGAACGCGGGCGCCTTATCGGCGATCGCCCGTAGGCAGGATTCAGTGGTTTCGTCGATGTCCGGTCCGAGCAGCGCCAAGGTTTCGACGAACTCTTCCTTGGTGAGCTGGTAATCCAGCTCGCGTCGACGTCGACGCTGCTGGGATATCCGGAGCGGCACACGGTCGCCGCTGGTGTCGGGTGTAGGGAACGACGCCCAGTAGGCCAGAAGGCGGCTCCGCAGCCTGATGCGCAGCTCGTTTCCTGCTGGTTCGTCCGACAAGGACAGGGCCTGCAACCAGTCCGCGAGCAGCTCAAACGACTCCTTCGACACGCACCAGGCTCTTCTTCGTCGAGGAGAATCTGCACGACAGGGGCCGAGATGACGGGGTTGACCAGCGCCTCGAACTTGTACCTCTGTCGAACCACCCCGGCGAGAACGTGTGCGAGACGGTGGCGTGGACGGTCTCGGCGGACCGCACCCGCCTGAACCACCCGGCGGTTGGGACCCGCGAAATCGCGCTGCGGTGCGTGCGGTTGGGGTGCCGGCCGGGCGGGACGGTGCTCGACGTGTTCTCCGCACCGGCACTACGGGTCTCGCGGCGCGAGAGCATCGGTGCCGGTTCATCGGGATCGATTTCGACCCGCAGTGCCGTAAGACTGCGCTGCAGAGCCCTCTCGGTGTCGAAACAGTCGAATTGCTGGGAGAGGTCGTCAGGTAATTATCGAATTTCCTATCTCGTCGAATCGAGACCAGCCTCGGATGCCGTGTCTCGGTGAAAGTCGGAGACAGCATCGGCTGAGTTGCTTTCGAGGCGGCTTTCGAGACTGGCCTCTAGATCTGACTGCGGCTGCAGGTCTGAGTGGTCTCGGTCGGTCTCGGGCGGCTCGCGGTTCGGGGGCAGTTGCGGATAGTTGGGAATCGAAGGACGACGTGACGTCGACCATTGAAATGGGCAGTCGCCGTCAACCGTGGTGCTATATTGATCGCCTTACGCGCGGCCATGCCCGCGGGTTTTCCGGTCAGGTCGATTACATTCACGGAGCTGCGGCGGATCGTCTTCGCGGCGAGCTTGGTCTCGTTATCTCCGAGTTGCTGATCTGGGCAGGTGATGAATCGGCGCGCAGAACGGCAAGGGATGACGATCAAGAATGAATGAACAAGTGTCACCAGGGCTTGAGATTCCGTGGAAGCCACCGTCGGGCGTGCGGGCTCCGAAGACCGTCTACGGCCCGTCCGGGCTGTCCGACTACGCGGTGTCCCCGCTGGGCATGCCGGCGGCGTTGCTGCAGGGAGAAGTGCGGGTGGCGTTTCTCGGCCGCACCTCGACCGACGATCAGCAAGACCCGAGGCAGTCGCTGATCCGCCAGCTTGGCAACTCGAAGAACGCGTTGCCCGCTGCGTGGGTGATTGTCGCGCACTTCTATGACGTCGAGTCAGGGCGGATGAAGCTCGACGCTCGCGGGAAGAAGACGGGTTACGAACGCTTCGACATCCCCATTGCCCGCGACGGTGGTATCGCGGACCTGCTTGAGGAGGCTGAGCAAGCCGATCGGCGGTTCGAAGTTGTGATCTGCGAGAGTGTCAGCCGGGTTGCTCGGCGGTCGTTCGAAGGGCTGTCCATCGAACGGCAGCTTGAGCAGGCGGATGTCTCGTTGTTCGCGGCCAACGAGCCGATCACCGTCTCGGGGAGCCGTGCGCAGCGAATCCTCCAGCGACGGATCAACCAGTCAGTCGCCGAGTACGAAGTGCTCAACACGCTGGAACAGTCCTGGGGCGGCCTGTGCACCCATGTTCGCGAGGGTTGGAACATCGGCAAGCCCTGCT
The DNA here is from genome assembly GCF_000383915.1 of Amycolatopsis benzoatilytica AK 16/65. Taxonomy (NCBI): domain Bacteria; kingdom Bacillati; phylum Actinomycetota; class Actinomycetes; order Pseudonocardiales; family Pseudonocardiaceae; genus Amycolatopsis; species Amycolatopsis benzoatilytica. Next base: position 3,537,020 of record NZ_KB912942.1, on the reverse strand, counting down.
ACGGCTACCGTGCCAAAACCTATCGCCATCCCAACCCCGCGAAGGCGGCGAAAGGATTCACGAAGTCCCGGCTTGAGCCTGACGGCCTTCGCGGCGAGACGGTCACTCAGATCGCGCTCTGGCGGTACGAGGGCCTCGGATACCCGGAGATCGTTGATCGGCTCAACGCCGATTTGACGAGGTACCCGCCTCCTCAGCCGCCGGGGATGCTTCGCGCGCGTGGGGCCTGGGGCAAGTCCACCGTCGCTGACATCATCCACAATCCGAAGTACACGGGCTATCAAGTCTTCAATCGGCGGGCGTCGAGGTCGGCGCACGGGAAGGTCAACGCTCCGGAGAAGTGGGTCTGGTCGGTCGAGCCAGCGCACGAACCGCTGATTCCGAAGTGGATGTACGACCAGATGAACGCCGGCCGGAAGATCGGCAGGGGAAGGCGGACCGGTCTCGAGCTCAACAGCCACCCAGAGGCGAAGCGGACAGGCCTGTTCCGAAGCCTGATCTTCTGCAGTTGCGGTCGTCGCATGTTCGGGGCGCAGCGGCCGAGGTTCTCCTACTACGTCTGCCACCCGCTGAACAACAACCGGGGGAGGGCGGACAAGTACGCGGGACACCGCAAGACGGTCTACGTCCGCGAGGATGCGGTTGCCGAAGCGGTCGTCCAGTTCCTGACCGATCGGGTGTTCGGGCAGGAGCGGGTACGGCTGTTGCTCGGCGAGGCCTCGTCGGCGGACAAAGTGGCTGCGGAAGAGCGGTTGCGGAAGCGTGCCTCGCTGGAAAGCGCCATCGCTGACGTCGAGAAGCGCCAGCAGTCGGTTCTCCTGCAAGCCCAAAGTGGGGACCCGGACGATCCGTTCACCCGCGGCCTGCGATCCACGTACAACGGCTTGGAGGCGGAGAAGAAAGCGATCTCCACACAGGTCGAGGCTCTGGACGCCGATGCCGCGAGCCAGCCGGAGCTGCCCGGCCCGGACGAGGCAGCCTTGCTCGACGCCTTGCCCCTGCTTGCCCTCAAACTGGCCGCCGCGCCGCCGGAGCTGCTGAGGAGACTCTTCGAAGTGCTCCGGCTCGAAGTACGATTGCTGGACGACGATCATGTCGAGATAGCCATCACGCTGCCAGCCGGGGACGTTCCGGACGTGGCCGAGGTGGCGGAGAGGATCACGGATCAGATGACTGACACACAAGCCGCTCAGCCGAGCGCGCTCGCTTGTGTAGATGTCGTCCGTGCCCCCGGTGAGATTCGAACTCACACTGGACGGGTTTTGAATCCGTTGCCTCTGCCAGTTGGGCTACGGGGGCGCAGTGCCGGAAACTCTACGGGATCCCCGTGCTCGCCTGTGCGCCGGGTCCGGTGATCGACTACCGCCTCGTGCTGGGTGTCATGCCCGCCACTTCGTGGTGAAGGCCATCGTGGGATCTGGATCGTTCCCGGTACGCTGGGCTCTCGCGGGTGACCGCGTGTCGTAGACGCCCCGCCGAGCCTTCAGGAGGAACACCGGTGACCGAACAGGCTGCCGAGCCGAACGGCGCGCCGCGGCGACGGGTGCTCGTCGCGGAAGACGAGGCGCTCATCCGCCTCGACCTGGTGGAGATGCTGCGCGAAGAGGGCTACGAGGTGGTCGGCGAGGCCGGCGACGGCGAGGAAGCCATCGCGCTCGCCACCGATCTCAAGCCGGACCTCGTGATCCTCGACGTCAAGATGCCGAAGCTCGACGGTATCGAGGCGGCCGCGCGGATCACCGGCGACCGGATCGCGCCGGTCGTCATCCTCACCGCGTTCAGCCAGCGCGACCTCGTCGAACGGGCCCGGGACGCGGGCACGATGGCTTATCTGGTCAAGCCGTTCGCCAAGCGCGACCTCGTGCCTGCCATCGAACTGGCCGTCAGCCGGTTCTCCGAGCTGCAGGCGCTCGAGGCCGAGGTCGCCGGGCTCACTGACCGGCTCGAGACCCGCAAGGTCATCGACCGGGCGAAGGGCCTGCTGATGAGCCGCCAGGGGCTCACTGAACCGGACGCGTTCCGGTGGATCCAGCGGACCGCGATGGATCGGCGCACGACGATGAAGGCGGTCGCGGAGGCCGTTGTGGAGAGCATCGGCAGCTGAGACTGCCCAGTGCGGAGCGGGCGCGGCCTTCGGGTCGCGCCCGCTCTGTCCATTTCGGACGGCTTCCGGCCGGTTCGTGCCGGGATCCGCGCTCATCTGCGCGCGGAAGTCACTCGTCGTGAAAATCTGGCAGGGAAACGCCGGTATTCGAAGCCGTGCCGCAAACGGAGCGTTCCGACCGGGCGTGGGCCGCTCGGTAACCGGGGGATCACCCTCCGGACCCGGTTCCCGGGCTTGCCGGGGTGTCCCCGCAGGTCAATGCGGGCCCGATTGTTTCCGGTCGCCGCCGGGACTTTTCGCGAACCCTCGAAACCTCCTGCTGACCAGGGAAACCCGTCTGCCGCAACCGGTCCGTCCCCCACCCGTACGGGTTGATCTCCCCTGCGCGAAAGGGCAAGGTTGCTACCTTGGATGCCGACAGATCGTGGTGTCGGTCACGGTGACGGAGGGGATGTTCCTACACTTCCCCCATCGATCGGACGCGCAGTCAAGACCCGATCGAGGGGCGTTCGCATACTCAGGGTTAATCACTCGGTCGCTGCAATAAGACGATCGAGTGTAAATCTTCGGTTAATACTCGTGACGACCGTCACGATGTGGATACAAGACCCGGAGTAACTCTGTGCAACGCCTCACGCGGCGGCTACGTTCAGCGCCCAAGTCGAAGTCCCACGCAAGGGACCCGCCGTTCTCAGCGAGCGTGGCGGGTGGCATTTGGAGGAACGAGTGCAGAGAGCACGACTCACTAAGGTCATCGTGCTGGCCGCGGCGGGAGCCATCTCCCTTGGCGCCTGTTCGGCGCGGACCGGCAGCGGCTCGGGCAGCGACAGCAATGCCCCGCAGGCCGCGGCTCCGTCGGCGGCCGCGAACGCCGCCGACCCGGCAGGGGACGGCAAGGCCAAGTGCTCGCCGACCACGATCGCGTACGCCGGCACCATCAACGGCGCGAACGCGGCGCTCGGGCAGAACATCCTCAAGGGTGCCAAGCTCGCCGTCGACCAGCACAATAAGGCGAACCCGAACTGCCAGGTCAAGCTGGACCAGTTCGACACCGAGGGCACTCCGGACAAGGCGCCCGGCATCGTGACCCAGATCGTCAACACCAAGGACATCATCGGCGTCATCGGCCTCCCGTTCTCGGGCGAGTCGAAGGCGGCAGGCAACATCTTCAACGCCGCCGGCCTGGTCACCATCACCCCGTCGGCGACCAACCCGTCGCTCGCCCAGAACGGCTGGAAGACCTTCTTCCGCGCCCTGGGCAACGACAACACGCAGGGCCCGGCCGCCGCGAAGTTCATCACCGGCGACCTGAAGGCCAACAAGGTCTGCGTGATCGAGGACGACTCCGAGTACGGCACCGGCCTCGCCGCCTCGACCATCAAGGCGCTCGGCGACAAGGCGACCTGCCAGGACAAGGTCAAGACCAAGCAGACCGACTTCTCGGCCGTGGTCAACAAGATCAAGGGCGAAAAGCCGGACGCGATCTTCTACTCGGGCTACTACCAGGAAGCCGCTCCGTTCGCGCTGCAGCTGAACGACGCCGGCGTCAAGGCGAAGTTCGTCGGTCCGGACGGCGTCAAGGACGACCAGTTCGTGAAGGGCGCGGGCGACGCCGCGGCCAGCGCGTACTTCACCTGCCCGTGCGTGCCGGCTGACCAGTTCACCAAGTTCACCGACGCCTACAAGGCGGCGACCGGCGTCGACCCGGGCACCTACTCGCCCGAGGCCTACGACGTCGCGACGATCCTGCTGAAGGGCATCGACGCGGGCAAGACCGACCGCGCCGGACTGCTGGACTTCGTGAAGAACTACGACGGCCAGGGCATCACCAAGCACTACAAGTGGGACGACCACGGCGAGCTGTCCGCCACCACCGTGTGGACCTACAAGGTGGAGAACGGCAAGATCGTCCGCAACACCGAGATCAAGTAGCCCAGCCGCTTCCGGTCCCAGTACCGGGGTGCGCGTCCGGCGGCTGATCCCGCCGGGCGCGCACCCCGGACCCACATGGAGAACTAGTGTGTCGATGACCCATCTCGGCTCCCTCGTCCTTGCCGACGGCGGAAGCTGGATCACATTCGACGTGAAATCGTTCCTGAACCAGTTCTGGGACAACACGTTCGACGGCCTTGCCTACGGCAGCATCTACGCGCTCGTAGCACTCGGGTACACCCTCGTCTACGGCGTGCTCAAGCTCATCAACTTCGCCCACTCCGAGGTGTTCATCTACGGCGCCTACGCGACGTGGTTCACCTTCTACGGCTTGGGTTTCCGTCCAGGCTCGACGCCGGACCTGCCGATCTTCGAGCTCATCGGGTTCCTGCTGATCGCGCTGATCGCCTCGATGGCCATCTCCGGCGGCACCGCGGTGGTGCTGGAACGGGTCGCCTACCGGCCGCTGCGCAAACGCAACGCGCCCCGCCTGGTCTTCCTGATCACCGCGATCGGCGCTTCGTTCGTGCTGCAGCAGATCCTCTTCATCTGGCGCGGCGGCAACCCGGAGAACAGCATCCGGCTGTTGAAGAACGACGAGGTCTTCTCGCTGTTCGGCGGCAGCGTCCAGATCGTCACCATCATCACCGTGGTCGCGGCGATCCTGCTGATGGTCGGCGCGGACTTCTTCGTCAACAAGACCAAGTTCGGCCGCGGCATCCGCGCGGTGGCCCAGGACCCGGACACCGCGACGCTGATGGGCGTCAACAAGGAACGCGTCATCACGCTCACGTTCCTCATCGGCGGTGTGCTGGCCGGTGCGGCGTCGTTGTTCTACATGATGAAGATCCCGTCCGGCGCGTCGTATCAGGGCGGGTTCATCCTCGGCATCAAGGCGTTCACCGCCGCGGTGCTCGGCGGCATCGGCAACCTGCGCGGCGCGCTGCTCGGCGGCCTGCTGCTCGGCGTCGTGGAGAACTACGGCCAGTCGCTGTTCGGCGGCGCCTGGCGCGACGTCGTCGCGTTCGTGCTGCTGGTGCTCATCCTGATGCTCCGTCCGACCGGCATTCTCGGCGAGTCGCTCGGAAAGGCGCGGGTATGACGACCACTTCGACCGAACCCGCCGCTCCCGCGGGCAAGACGCGCCGCCGCCCGGTCTCGGACTGGTGGAACAACCTGTCCCGGGTCCAGCAGTGGGGGGTGCTGATCCCGCTGGTGGCGCTGGTCTACCTGCTGCCGGTGCTGAACCCGCCGCTGATCAGCACCGAGCCCGGCTACGACTTCCCGATCGCGATGTTCGAGGTGTCCCGCTACGCGCTGGTCGCCATCGGGCTCAACATCGTGGTCGGCCAGGCCGGCCTGCTCGACCTCGGCTACGTCGGGTTCTTCGCGGTCGGCGCCTATGTGATGGCGCTGTTCACGAGTCCGGACTCGTCGCTGTCCAAGCTGCCGTTCCTCGTCGTGCTGCCGATCGCCATGGCCGTCACGATGATCTTCGGGGTGGTCCTCGGGACGCCGACGTTGCGATTGCGCGGTGACTACCTGGCGATCGTCACCCTCGGCTTCGGCGAAATCGTCCGGCTGCTCGCGGACAACGTCGACCCGCTGCGCGGCAACCGCGGCTTCCAGTCGGTCGGGCACCCGCCCGGCACGAACGCCGACGGCACGCCGTTGTTCAACAACTCCAACGGCATTCCGTGGTACTTCCTGTGCGTCACGATCATCATCATCATCCTGTTCGCGGTCGGCAACCTCGAGCGCAGCCGGGTCGGCCGTGCCTGGGTCGCGATCCGCGACGACGAGGACGCGGCCGAGATCATGGGCGTGCCCACGTTCAAGTTCAAGATCTGGGCGTTCGTCGGCGGCGCGGCGGTCGGCGGCCTCTCCGGGGCGCTGTACGCGGGCCAGCTGGGCTTCGTGAACAACCAGAAGTTCGACGTGGTCACCTCGATGCTGTTCCTCGCCGCGGTCATCCTCGGCGGCGCGGGGAACAAGGTCGGCGTGCTGCTGGGCGCGATCGTGGTGGCGTACGTTCCGCTGCGGTTCCAGGCGATCGCGGAGTACAAGTACCTGATCTTCGGCGTCGCGCTGATCATCCTGATGATCTTTCGCCCGCAGGGCCTCCTGGGCGCGCGGCAGCGGCTGCTCACCTACGGCAGGCTGGCGTACCAGCGGCTGCTCGGCAAGGGTGAACAGGTCAGCACCGACAATCCGGGGGAGAAGTCATGACCGTCCCTGGCAACGGAACCGGGCCCGAGGTCCCGGCCGAAGGCGGCCTGGTGGCCGAGGTCGCGCACATGACGGCCGAGGAGCTCGCCGAGCACGAGGCCGAGGTCGCCGAGGTCGTCGCGCCGGACCGGGAGATCAAGGCCGAGTACGGGGAAACCCTGCTCAAGGTCGACGACGTCACCGTCCGCTTCGGCGGGCTGGTGGCGCTCGACGCGGTGTCCTTCGAGATTCGCCGCGGCGAGATCCTGGGCCTGATCGGGCCGAACGGGGCCGGGAAGACGACCTGCTTCAACGCAATGACCGGGGTCTACCGGCCGACCTCGGGACACGTGCTGCTGGAGGGCAAGCCGCTGGGCAAGGCGTCCCGGCACGGGATCACCCAGCTCGGCATTGCCCGGACGTTCCAGAACATCCGGCTGTTCTCCGAGATGACGGCGCTGGAGAACGTGGTCGTCGGCACTGACGCCCGGCACCGCACCAGCCTGCTCGGCGCCCTGCTGCGCAGCCCGCGGCACCACCGCGAGGAAAAGCAGGCGATCGACAAGGCGATGGCCTTGCTGGAGTTCGTCGGCATCGCCGACCGGGCCGCGGACCGCGCGAAGAACCTCCCGTACGGCTATCAGCGCCGGCTGGAGATCGCGCGGGCACTGGCCACCGAGCCGAAGCTGCTGTGCCTCGACGAGCCGGCCGCCGGGTTCAACCCGGCGGAGAAGGAAGAGCTCATGGGGCTGATCCGGACGATCCGCGACGACGGCTACACCGTCCTGCTGATCGAACACGACATGAAACTCGTCATGGGCGTGACCGACCGGATCGTGGTGCTGGAGTTCGGCAAGAAGATCGCCGACGGGCTGCCCGCCGAGATCCGGGAGAACCCCGCCGTGATCGCCGCCTACCTGGGAGTCCCCGACGATGACGCTGCTTGAGCTGTCCGACGTTTCCGTTCACTACGGGCGGATCCAGGCCGTGTCCGGGTTGTCGATCACGGTCGAGGAAGGCGAGATCGTCACCCTGATCGGGGCGAACGGCGCCGGCAAGTCCACCACGATGCGGGCGATCTCGGGCATCCGGCCGATCTCGGCCGGCTCGATCCGGTTCGACGGCGAGGACATCTCGCGGCTGCGCGGCGACCTGCGCGTGGTACGCGGGATCTCCCAGGCGCCGGAAGGCCGGGGGATCTTCCCCGGCATGACGGTGCTGGAGAACCTGGACATGGGCGCGTACGCGCGCAAGGACCGGAAGAATCTCCAGCCGGACTTCGACCGGGTTTTCGAGCTGTTCCCGCGCCTGGCCGAACGCAAGAGCCAGGTCGGCGGCACGATGTCCGGCGGCGAGCAGCAGATGCTCGCCATCGGCCGGGCCCTGATGGCGAAGCCGCGGCTGCTGCTGCTGGACGAGCCGTCGATGGGGCTCGCGCCGCAGTTCATCCAGCAGATCTTCCGGATCATCACGGAGATCAACCGCCAGGGCACCACGGTGCTGCTGGTCGAGCAGAACGCGCAGCAGGCGCTCTCGCGGGCGCACCGCGCGTACGTGCTGGAGACCGGGCAGATCACCAAGTCCGGCACCGGTAAGGAACTGCTGGCGGACAACAGCATCAAGGAGGCGTACCTCGGCGTCGGCTGAGGCGCGCGTCCGACTGTCCGTGAAGGGCCCCTTGAGGGAATCCAATTCCCTCAAGGGGCCCTTCACGGCGTTTCCGGGCGGGGACGGCGACCAGCGGTTGTCCTCACGGCCGAAAAAGCTGGTGGACCTGGCCCGGGTCGCGGAGGTTTGCTGATACCGGAAGGAGACCCGGCGGAAAGGAGAAACCGGTGCGGATCGCGGAGCAGGAAATCGTCGAAGGCGTGGCGGCGGGAGTGCCGTTCGTGGCGTTGCCGCCGGCGGACCGGGAAGGGCCCGCGTCGCTGGTCGTGGGCTGGCATCTGATGGAGCCTCCGTGCAGCGAGCGGGCGATGGCGGCCGCGGTGCCGATGACCGGGGTGCCGGCGTGGCGGGTGTATTTCGGACTGCCGCTGAGCGGGGACCGGCTGCCCGAAGGCGGGTACGACGAGTTCTTCCGGCTGGCGAGCGAAGACGCGGTACTGAATATCAACGAGCCGGTCACCGAGCAGGCGGCGGCGGAATTCCCGGCCGCCATCGCGGATCTGCGCGCCCGGCTGTCTCCTGTGGACGGTCCGGTCGGCGTCTTCGGCGGCTCGGCCGGCTCGGCGGTCGCGCTGGAGGTGCTGGCGCGCGGCGAGGTCGAGATCGCGGCGGGCGCGGTGGTCAGCCCGGTCGTCCAGCTCGCCCCGGTGATCGGTCGCAACGAGCGGATCTACCACGCCTCGTACCCGTGGAGCGAGCGGTCCCGGGCAGTAGCGGCGCACTACGACTTTCTCGCGCGGGCCGCCGAACTGACCGTGCCGCTCCTGCTGGTGGTGGGGGAGGAGGACGACCTCGCCTTCCGCGAGCCGTCCGCGGCACTTCACTCCGTGCTGGGGGACCGCTCGGAACTCGTGACCGTGCCGGGAATGGAACACGCGTTCGCGGACGCGCCCGGCCTCGAACCGGCACCGCAGACCGAGTCCGCCAAAGCGGTGGACGCGGCGTTCACGGAATGGTTCCGCCGGCAGTTGGCAGCGTGATCGCGTCCAGACCGGCTTCGGGAAGGCAGCGGCGCACCGGATCGCAAGCGCACCAGTCCTGTTCGCGGCTGGTGCGCTCAGCCAGGGCCAGCAGCCGCCGCAGCGGAGGGCTGATCCGGTCGCGGTGCCCGACCAGCGCGCTGCTTACCGTAGCGAGTCGGCTCCAGCGTGTGCCACGGGGCGTACCGACGCCGGAGTGGTCGATCGGCACGTCGAAGCGCGCGCACAGCTCCCGCAGACGGGACAGCCATGGTTGATTGCCTCGGCTTCGCAGAGGCGGCGAGATCGCCTTCAAGCCGGTGCCTCCCGGCCGGGAAGCACCGGCTTGATCTCGCGGCCGTGCGTCAGATCCCGCAGGGCCGAATCCGCGCGGCCGAACTCCATCGGCTCAAGCGCCCGGCGGGCGGTCCCGGACGATGCACGTCAGGCGAGCGGTGCAGGTGCGGCGGCCCTCGTCGTCGGTCAGCACGATCTCCGACGTGATGGTCCCGCGGCCGACGTGCAGCGGCGTCGCGACGCCGGTGACGGTGCCGGAGCGGACCGCGCGGTGGTGGGTGCAGGACAGTTCGAGGCCCATCGCCGCCCGCTCGGGGCCGGCGTTGAGCGCGGCGAGCACCGAGCCGAGCGCCTCGGCGACGGTCGCGTTCGCCCCGCCGTGCAGCAGACCGTAGGGCTGGAGGTTGCCCTCGACCGGGATGGTGCCGACGACCCGCTCCGGGCTCAGCTCGACGAGCTTCAGCCCGATTTTGTCGTTCAGCTGCTGTCCTGCGGCCTCGGGGTCGATGCCCCCGAACTGGCCCGGCGTGATTTCCGCCGTCTGCTCGGTCACTCTCTGCTCCTCAACCTATGCGACACGCAAGAGTGTCGGACCCTCACCCTAGACTCGGCCGCGTGAGCCCGAGCGAGAACCGAACCGTTGCCAACGCCACAGGAGCCACCGTCGAACAGGAGCGGCCGAAGCTGCTGCTGATCGACGGCCATTCGATGGCCTACCGCGCCTTCTTCGCCCTGCCCGCGGAGAATTTCCGCACGAAGACCGGGCAGATCACCAATGCGGTCTTCGGTTTCACCTCGATGCTGATCAACCTGCTGCGCGACGAGAAGCCGACGCACCTGGCGGTCGCCTTCGACCTGTCCCGCAAGACCTTCCGGTCCGAGCGGTTCGCCGATTACAAGGCCAACCGGAGCAGCTCGCCGGACGAGTTCCGCGGCCAGGTCGACCTGGTCAAAGAGGTCCTGCAGGTGCTCGGCATCCCGGCGCTCACCAAGGAGAACTACGAGGCCGACGACATCATCGCCACCCTCACCACGCAGGCGGGCGACGATTACGACGTCCTGATCTGCACCGGCGACCGGGACGCGCTGCAGCTGGTCACCGACCGGGTGACGGTGCTGTACCCGAAGCGGGGGGTGTCCGATCTGGTCCGGTTCACCCCGGACGCGGTCGAGGAGAAGTACGGCCTGACCCCGTCGCAGTACCCGGACTTCGCGGCGCTGCGCGGCGACCCGTCGGACAACCTGCCCGGCATCCCCGGGGTGGGGGAGAAGACCGCCGCCAAGTGGATCAAGCAGTTCGGGTCGCTGGCCGACCTGATCGACCGGGTCGACGAGGTGAAGGGGAAGGTCGGCGCCGCGCTGCGGGAGCACCTGTCGTCGGTGGCGCTGAACCGCGAACTGACCGAGCTGGTCCGGGACGTGGAACTGGAGTCCGCGCCGGGCGAGCTGGAGCTGCGCCCGTGGAACCGCGAAGAGGTGCACCGGCTGTTCGACGAGCTGGAGTTCCGCGTTCTGCGCGACCGCCTTTTCGACACCCTGAGCAGCGCCGAACCGGAGGCCGAGGAAGGCTTCGAGGTTTCCGGCGCGGCGGTCGCGCCGGGCGCGCTCGGCGGGTGGCTGACCGCGCACGCCGGCGGGGGCGAGCCGGTCGCGCTGTCCTTCCGCACCACCGGTTCCTCGGTCCGCTCCGACCTGAAGGCGGTCGCGTTCGCCGCGGCCGACGGGGAGGGCGCCTACGTCGACGTCACCGCGATGGACCAGGCGGACGACCAGGCGCTGTCGGCCTGGCTGGCGGACGGGAACATCCGCAAGACCGGCCATGATCTGAAGGTGGCCCTGCACGCGGTCCGAGCCCGCGGCTGGCAGTTCCGCGGCCTGGCGATGGACACCGCGCTCGCCGCGTATCTGGCGCGCCCGGGTCAGCGCACATTCGGCCTCGACGACCTGGCGCTGCGCTACCTGCACCGCGAGCTGCGTTCGGAAGCCGGCGACGGCGACGGCCAGCTGTCCCTGCTCGACGGCGGCGCGGACGAGTTGGAACAGAAGGAGATCTCCGCCGAGCTGGTGAAGGCGCGCGCGATCTTCGAACTGGCCGGCGCGCTCGGCAAGGAACTGGAGGAGCTGGGCGGCGCGAAGCTGCTGGGCGAACTGGAGCTGCCGCTGCTCGAGGTGATCACCGAACTGGAAGCGGCCGGCATCGCGGTGGACGTGGACCAGCTGACCGAGCTGGAGGCGCACTATCTGAGCCGGGTCACCCAGGCCGCGGAGGCCGCGTACGAGGTGATCGGCAAGCAGATCAACCTGGGTTCGCCGAAGCAGCTGCAGGTGGTGCTCTTCGACGAGCTGGGGATGCCGAAGACGAAGCGCACCAAGACCGGGTACACGACGGACGCGGACGCGCTGCAGGGGCTGTTCGAGAAGACCGAGCACCCGTTCCTGCAGCACCTGCTGGAACACCGCGACGCGACTCGGCTGCGCACCACCGTCGAGGGCCTGATCAAGTCGGTCGCCGACGACGGCCGGATCCACACCACACTGCAGCAGACCATCGCCGCCACCGGCCGGTTGTCGTCGGTGGAGCCAAATCTGCAGAACATCCCGGTGCGCACCGAGGAAGGCCGCCGCATCCGCGACGCGTTCGTGGTCGGGGAAGGCTACGCCGAACTGATGACCGCGGACTACAGCCAGATCGAAATGCGGATCATGGCCCACCTGTCGAAGGACGAGGGCTTGATCGAAGCCTTCAACAGCGGCGAGGACCTGCACACGTTCGTCGCCTCGCGCGCGTTTTCGGTGCCGGCCGAGGAAATCACGCCGGAACAGCGCTACCGCGTCAAGGCGATGTCGTACGGCCTGGCGTACGGCCTGTCGGCGTACGGCTTGTCGCAACAGCTGAAGATCTCGGTCGACGACGCGAAGGAGCAGATGGAAGCGTACTTCTCCCGCTTCGGCGGAGTGCGCGACTATCTGCAGTCGGTCGTCGGCGAGGCCGCGAAGGTGGGCTACACGGAAACGATCTTCGGACGCCGCCGCTACCTGCCGGACCTCAACAGCGACAACCGCCAACGCCGCGAAATGGCCGAGCGGATGGCCCTGAACGCCCCGATCCAGGGCAGCGCGGCGGACATCATCAAGGTGGCGATGCTGAACGTCCACCGCGCCCTGGCCGACGCGGGTCTGGAAAGCCGGGTCTTGCTGCAGGTCCACGACGAACTGGTGCTGGAGATCGCCGAAGGCGAGCGCGCGGACGTGGAGAAGCTGGTCCGGGAAGGCATGGGCTCCGCAGCGGAGCTGGCAGTGCCCCTGGAAGTCTCGGTCGGCTACGGCCGCTCCTGGAACGAAGCAGCGCACTAGAGAACAGGTCTCACCTGGTGCTGTGGTGACGCCTGGGCGGAGACCGTGAGCCGGTCTGGCCGTGAAGGGCCCCTTGAGGGAATCCAAGTCCCGGAAGGGGCCCTTCACGGCACCCAGCCCAGCCCGACGCAGGATTCACCCCGTCACCCGCCCGTCCAGCGGTACCCGGGTAACCGCCTCCGCACCTAGCGTCACATGCGCATGTGCCGCCAAAAACCAGGGAGGACCCGCCATGCTCAAGCGCCTCTTCCAGACCGTTCTGCGCCACGGCTGCTGTTCCGCCTGCACCGGCAAGGGCTGCGGCTGCTGCGCCAACTGCCACTGACCGCGCGGGGCCCGGCCGGCGAGCCGGGCCCCATCCCGGTCACCGCAGCCGCCAGTCCTCGGTCACGCCGCCCGTCGGACCCCGTTCACCAGCAACATCACCGATGCCAGCACTTCGCCCCGGGACCGGCCGGGCTGGAAAACCTGCCAGTCCAGCGCCACCACCAGCATGGTCCCGAACAATCCGGCCGCAGCGGTCGCGATGTCCAGCCCTTCCGGCAACCGCCCGGCCGCGCCGAGCCGCTCCAGCTGGGCTTTCACCACCGTGATGAGCTCTTCCCGCAGCAACGCCAGCGTGTCGTGCCACCGCCCCGGCGTATGCCACAGCTCGCTCACCACGATCTGCGAGAACCCCGGATACTCCGCGATGAACTCCAGGGTCGTGTCCACCTGCCGCTCGATCACCGCCAGCGGATCGTCGCCGGTTCCGGCGGCTCGGAGCCGCCCGGCCAGCAGGTCCACCCCGAACCGGAGGAGGGCGTCGACCAGCCCGTCCTTCGACCCGAAGTTGTAGTAGACCGTCCCTTTGGCGACGCCCGCTTCGGCCGCGATGTCGTCGACCGTCAGCCCGACCAGCCCCCGGCTGGCGGACAATCGCAGCGTCGCTTCGAAGAGCTTTTGCTTGGTCGTTTCCCTCATAGGCTCAGCTCGGGCTTGAGCGCGGACACCGACCACACCCGGTGCTTCCTCGCGGCGACGGTGGAGAGCAGGATCCCGCCGACCAGATACGCCAGCAGCACCCCGACGTCGCCGAGGATCTGCATCGACGCGCCGGAATACAGCAGATGCCGGAACCCGTCGATGGCGTAGCCCATCGGCAGCACGATGTGCAGCGGATACAGCGCGTCCGGGATCGTCTGCCACGGGAACGTCCCGCCCGCGCTCACCAGCTGCAGCACCAGCAGCACCAAGCCGAGGAACTTCCCGACCGCTCCGAAGAACGCGTTCAGCGCGTGCACGATCGACGTGAACGCCAGCGACACCAGGAACGCGAAGCCGATCGCGCCCAGCGGATGCGCGACGTGGATCCCGACCAGCCAGGTCACCGCGGCGAACAGCACGATCACCTGGCCCAGCCCCAGCACCGCCGAGGACAGCCAGCCGCCGAGCGCGACCCGCAGCGGCGACGCGCCCGCGGTGAGCGCGCGGGTCGAGAGCGGGCGGATCAGCAGGAACAGCACGAACGCGCCGATCCAGGTGGCCAGCGAGATGAAGAACGGGGCGAGACCGGCGCCGTAGGTGCCCGCCGAGGCGACGCCGTTCGACGTGACCGCGACTGGGTCGGCGATGGTGTTCGCGGTGGCGGTGCGCGTGGGGTCGTCCGGGTTCGGGATCTGGGCGAGCCCGGCGGAGAGCCCGTCGTGCAGCTTGGTCGCGCCGGCGGCGAGCTGGTCGGTGCCGGTGACCGCGGTCTTCTCGCCGTCGTTCAGCTTCGCCGCGCCGTCGCGCAGCTGGTTCGAGCCGTCCGACGCCTGCGAGATCCCGTTGGTGAGCTGCGGGGTGGCGGCGGCGAGCTGGTGCGCGCCGTCGGACACCTGGCGGGCGCCCGCGGCGAGCTTCTGCAGGTCGCCGTTCGCCGCCTGGATCTTCCCGTTCGCGTCGTTGACCGGGGTGCGCAGCTGGTCGAGGCGGGCCAGGATGTCGTTCACCTGACCGTCGGAGAGTCCGGCGTCGTGCAGCTGCGTGTTCAGCTGCGCACGGTAGCCGTCGAGCTTGCTCTGCAGATCGCTCGACGCGGACGAAGCCAGCGACGCGGCGTCCGCGACTTTCTGGTCGCCGTCGGCCACCTGCCCGGCCCCGTCGGCGAGCTGCTTGGTCTGGGCGGGCAGCTGCGCGGTGCTCGACTTGAGCGTGCCGAGACCGGTGGCGAGGCTGGCCGAACCAGTCGCCAGCTGGTTCGCGCCGTCGGCCAGCTGATGCTGCCCGGACTGGAGCTTCGTCGCTCCGTCGGCGAGCTGCTTGGCCCCGTCGGTCGCCTCGGAGATCTTGCCGTAGATGGTGGAGAAGCCGACGAGGAACTTGTCCGCGGCCTCGCTGCCCACCTTCTCCGCGATCGTCTTGCGGACCTGGTCGGCGACCTGCTTCGCGATCGTGCCGGACAGATAGTTGTTGGCGTCGTTGGTGGTCAGCGTGATGGTCGCCTGCTGCGGCTCGAAGTTGCCGGACGACAGCAGCGCCTTGGAGAAGTCGTGCGGAATGCCGATGGCGAACGAGTACTTGTCGTCCCGCACGCCGTCCCGCGCGTCCTTTTCGGACACTTGGTGCCACTGGAAGGTGCCGGACTTGACGAGTTCGTCGGTGACCTCGCGGCCGACGTTGCGCTCGGCCCCGCCGGAGTCCTTCGCACCGGCGTCGTCGGTGAACACCGCGGCGGGCAGCTTGTCGAGGCGGCCGTACGGGTCGTAGTTCGCGTACAGGTAGAAGGACGCGTACAGCAGCGGTACCAGGACCAGCGCGAGCATCGCGAGCTTCGGCAGCGTCCCGGTGGACAGCCGGCGCAGCTCGTTGAGCGCGATCCGGAACGCGTTCAGTCCGCCGGCCCGCTTGTGGGGGGTAGTCATGCCCGGTCTCCCTCGGAGGTCTCGGTTTCGGCGGTCAGTTCGGCGGTTTCCGGGAGCTGCTTGGTCTGCTCGGCGACGGGCTCGGCCTCGGCGGCGGGCTCGGGCTCTGGCGGCGTGTACAGCCGCAGCGGGTCCGGTTGCTCGGTCTCGCCGATCCGGGCCGGGAGACAGGGGAGCGCCGTCACCGGCGTGGTCGCGGCGAGCACCGCCACCGCGAACCCGCGGGCGGCATGCTCCTTCGCGACGTCCGCCCAGTTCTCGACGGTGCTGGTGTGCCGGTCGGGCGCGTCCAGGACGAGCACGCGGACGCCGTCGCGCTCAGCGGCGAGCGAGGTGAGCAGGCGGATGCGCAGCGCGGGCTCGAGGCTCTCGAACCGGCTGTCGGCATAGGGGGCCACGTCGTGCTGACCGAGCCACTTTGTGACAGCATCCTTGCTGGAAGGACGGTGCGCGAGCGCCAGCTCCTCGCCGACGACCACCCGCAACGGCAACGCTTCGTCCGGCTCGCTGACCCCTCGCGCGTCCACGACCGCCACCAGCCGCTGCAGATCGCCGGCGGGGTCGGCGGTCACGGTGCCGGTGGTCGGCTTGAGCCGTCCGGCCAGCGCCAGCCCCAGTGCGGTGATGCCGACGCTCGGCTCGCCGTGCACGACGGTGAGGCAGCCCTCCTCGAGGACGAGCGAGGTCGGCGGCAACAAGGGGCCGTGCGGGCCCTTCAGGGACACCCGGTCGGCACGGACCTGCACAGAACACACTCCACGGTTTTTGAACTGACTAGTCAGTTCAAAAACTAGCCCTGCTGATCAAGGCGGGCAAGGCGGCTTGCCGGACGTCACACCAAAGAGCGGACCGCGCAGCGCGACGCCCACGCAGGGTGGGTCCGGCGCGGCCGTGGCAGGCGCCCGTCGCGCGCGCAAGCCGCTCACCCAAGCCGTTGCTCAGCCGGATCAAGTCCGTGAAGGGCCCCTTGAGGTACTCGGATTCCCTCAAGGGGCCCTTCACGGACAGTCAAGTGCTTCACGGGACATCGAGGGACGGTCGCCGAGGAATCACCGCAGTGCCCAGGCCGGGTGGACCTCCCAGGAAGTCCACAACGGCCGGTACCCCTGCCGATGCCAGAACACCGACGACAACGGATTGGTCGGGTTGTAGTACAGATACGTCCCCGCCGCTCCCCGGCTGAGCAGCTCCCGGTGCGCCCGTCCCATCAACGCGCGTCCGACCCCGCCGCCGCGGCTTCCCTGCGCGGTCACCACGTTGTTCACATACCCCCACCGTCCGGGCGGCAGCAGCTCGGCCGCCTCGTTGCCTGGCGCGGACTCCACCCACGCGCATTGCGCCAGTCCGACCGCCTCGCCGCCGGCGTCCGCGAGCCAGGTCATGCCCTCGCCTAGCGCGCGCCGCACCGCGGGCCGCACCAGTTCGGCGGTCTGCTCTCGCTTCCGATGCGCGACAAGTCCGGTGTAGTCGAACGTAGCCGTGCACAACGCCATCGCCGCTTCGAAATCCTCCGGCCCGGCAAGGCGAATCGCCAAGTCCGTTTCTAGCTCTTCGGCCGGCGCGGGCCGCCGGACCGCGAGCGCGGCCAGCGGGACCAGCCCGTGGTCGAGGAAAGCTCGGACGGCTTCGGCGTCCCGGCTCGGCCAGTTCACGACGCACGACGAATCGGCTCCGAGCCGCTGAGTGTCCAGAAAGGACCGCAGCGCGGTGAGCAACGCGTCGAATCCTTCGGTGCCAGGTGTTTCCGGCTCCGGGAACAGCTGCCACACCTCGGCTGCCGACCAGAGCAGGGGAGTGTCGTCCGGGCCGTACCGGTAGCGGTGGGCCGCGCCGGCGACCGGTTGGCCGGACGCGGTCGTCGCATGCAGCAGCTCGCCGCCCTTGGCCGGGCCGAACGGCCCGGGGGGCGGCGGAAGAAGCGGGTCCAGTGCGGCGAACCGGCCAGCGGAGCTCACCGTCGCAGCGTAGCCGGTCAGGCGCGCCGAGTGCGGAAGATCGCCGTGCCGGGGAACAGCCTGCCGCGCAACGGGCTCCACTGGCCCCAGGTGCGGGTGTGCCCGGCCGGCCACTCCGGTTCCACCAGGTCTTCCAGCACGAATCCGGTCGCGGCGATCGCGCGCACGTAATCGCCGAGCGTGCGGTGGTACTCGACGTACGTCGCGGTGCCGTCGTCGTCCACTTCGACGTACGGCGTGCGGTCGAAGTACGGCTGGGTCGCGGTGAGCCCCTGCGGACCGGGGTCGTCCGGGAAGATCCAGCGCATCGGGTGGGTCACCGAGAAAACCCACGGCCCGCCGGGCCGCAGCACGCGGTGCACTTCGGCGAACACGGTCTCCAGCGACGGCACGAAGGGGAGCGCCCCGAACGCGGAACACGCGACGTCGAAACTCGCCGGAGCGAACGGCAGCCGTTCGGCGTTCGCCTGCACGAGCGGGACCGCCGTGCCGGTGCGCTCGTTGCCCTCCCGGGCGTGCCGGAGCATCCCGCCGGACAGGTCGGTCGCCACCGGTTCGGCCCCGGCGCCGGCGAGCCAGCGCGAGCACGCCGCCTGCCCGCAGCCGATCTCCAGCACCCGCCTGCCGCGCACGTCGCCGAGCAGCCGCGCGTCTTCCTCCCGCACGCCCTCCGGGCACCAGACGAAGTCGGCGTCGCCGAGGAACCCGCCGTGGGCGGCCTGGTAGTCGTCGGCGTCCGCGTCCCACCAGGCCAGATTCGCCGCTTCGGCCTCGCCGCCGCCGACCGTGCGGTGGGCGACGCCGACGGTGCCGAGCCGCTGCTCGGCGCTGGCATGGCGGTCCCCGGGCGGGGTCGCCGGAACCCCGGCGGGCTCGGGCATGTCCGGTCTCCTCTTCCGGTGGCGCCGGGCGGGTTCGCGGGAATGCCCGGACCGGCGGAAACGTTGTGCCGAAGGTACCGGCAGCCGAGGGGGCCCCTGATTGTGTCCCCCGCGGGGGCCCGCGTACGATACGTGTTAGCGCAGTGGGTTCGCGCTGCCTGGGTGACTACCCACCGGGGCCGCGCACCGTCAGCGGGTCATGCCGCGGTCGTTCACTGGTGGAACGTTTGGTCGCCGGACGTTTGAGCAGGGTCGCCGCATGCCATGGCTGCGGATCCCGTCGCGTGCACCACCGGTAGCCCAGAAGACCACCTACGACACCCATCCCACCGGAGCAACCCGCCTAATGACCACCGACACCGCCACCGCCCCGACCGCCCCCACCGGGGCCCCGCAGGTCGCCATCAACGACATCGGGTCGGAGGAAGACTTCCTCGCGGCTATCGACAAGACCATCAAGTACTTCAACGATGGCGACATCGTCGAAGGCACGATCGTCAAGGTCGACCGCGACGAGGTCCTGCTCGACATCGGCTACAAGACCGAGGGCGTCATCCCCTCGCGCGAGCTGTCCATCAAGCACGATGTCGACCCGGCTGAGGTTGTCACCGTCGGCGATGAGGTCGAAGCCCTCGTTCTCCAGAAGGAGGACAAGGAAGGCCGTCTGATCCTGTCCAAGAAGCGCGCCCAGTACGAGCGCGCCTGGGGCACGATCGAGGAGCTCAAGGAGAAGGACGAGCCCGTCAAGGGCACCGTCATCGAGGTCGTCAAGGGCGGCCTCATCCTCGACATCGGCCTGCGCGGCTTCCTGCCCGCGTCGCTGGTCGAGATGCGCCGCGTGCGCGACCTGCAGCCCTACGTCGGCCGCGAGCTCGAGGCGAAGATCATCGAGCTGGACAAGAACCGCAACAACGTGGTCCTGTCCCGCCGCGCCTACCTGGAGCAGACCCAGTCCGAGGTGCGCAGCGAGTTCCTCAACGCGCTCGCCAAGGGCCAGGTCCGCAAGGGCGTCGTGTCCTCCATCGTCAACTTCGGCGCCTTCGTGGACCTGGGCGGCGTGGACGGCCTGGTGCACGTCTCCGAGCTGTCCTGGAAGCACATCGACCACCCGTCCGAGGTCGTCGAGGTCGGCCAGGAGGTCACGGTCGAGGTCCTGGACGTCGACATGGACCGCGAGCGCGTCTCGCTGTCGCTGAAGGCGACCCAGGAAGACCCGTGGCGCCAGTTCGCCCGCACCCACGCGATCGGCCAGATCGTGCCGGGCAAGGTCACCAAGCTCGTTCCGTTCGGCGCGTTCGTCCGCGTCGAGGAGGGCATCGAGGGCCTGGTGCACATCTCCGAGCTGGCCGAGCGCCACGTGGAGATCCCGGAGCAGGTCGTCCAGGTCAACGGCGACGTCATGGTCAAGGTCATCGACATCGACCTCGAGCGCCGCCGCATCTCGCTGTCGCTGAAGCAGGCGAACGAGGGCGTCACGCCGGAGACCGAGTTCGACCCCACCCAGTACGGCATGGCCGCCGAGTACGACCCCGAGGGCAACTACATCTACCCCGAGGGCTTCGACCCGGACACGCAGGAGTGGCAGGAAGGCTTCGACAAGCAGCGCGAGGAGTGGGAGCGCCAGTACGCCGAGGCGCACACCCGCTACGAGGCGCACATGGCCCAGGTCAAGAAGGCCGCCGAGGCCGACGCCGAAGCCGCTGCGGACGCTGCCACCGGCATCGAAGGCGGCGAGCAGAGCTACACCTCGTCGGCTCCGGTCGAGGCCAAGAGCGGCGGCACGCTCGCCAGCGACGAGCAGCTCGCGGCCCTGCGCGAGAAGCTGTCCGGCGGTGCGTGAGCACTCCCGGCTGACTCGCTGAGTCTCTGACGGTTCAGGCCCCGGTCCTCGCGGACCGGGGCCTGACTGTTTTCGACGGGCATTACGGCGAGCTGGGCCGGCACGGGAGCGCGGTGCGCACCGCAACGGCCTTCCGGGAACGCGGTGTGCACGCAACGGCTTTTCCGGGAGCGCGATGTGCTCCGCACGGCTTTTCCGGGGTCGTGGCGGGTGCGCGGCTCCCGGCGGGCGTCGCGGCAGATCAGCCGTGCAAGCCGAGGCCCGTGATCATCGCCCCGACTCCTCGCCGGTAGGTCGCTTCCTGCACCGAGTCGGCCGGGTCGAGGAACCATTCGTCCAGCGGGCTTTGCAGGCTGATCGTGAGCTCGACGCTGACCAGCCCGTGCATCGCCGTCCAGAACAGGTAGCCGCACTCCTGCGGATCGGCGCCCGCCGGCGCGACTCGGCTGATTTTCGTTACCAGCTCAGCGAAAGTCGTGCGGATCACTCCGGACCGCAACTCCGGATCCGGGTCGTAGTCGTGCACCGACCGCTCGAACATCAGCCCGTAGCGAGCCGGGTTCTCCAGTGCGAACCGGCGGTAAGCGAGCGCGAGGGCCAGCAGATCCGCGACGCCTTCGCCGTCCGCGGGCGCGGGGGTGCGCAGCTCCTCGCCGAGCGCGTCGAAGGCTCGCTCGTACAACGCGTCCAGCAACCCGGTGCGCCCGCCGAACCGGGTGTACACCGTGATCGTCGACGCCCCGGCCCGCTCTGCCACGCCGCGCACAGTGAGTCCGGCGACGCCGCGGTCGGCGAGTACGGCCAGCGCTGCGTCGAGGAACCGGCCGCGCTGGTGCTGTTCCGCCGGCCTGGTCGAGAGGTGACGGGTGGCCACGTTCCCCACCCCCTTCGCGTGGTGCTCCGCGGGAATCGCGTCCGCGTCTCGCAAGCAGAAGATACGATATTCACGTCTTCTTGGGAATGTTTCGCGCACTGGTCGCGACCGTTCCCACGCGTGTTTTCCGTCAGCGGGAGGAACCGCCGTCATGATCGAGCCGGAACCCGGCACTGTAGTCGTCGCGGATGCCGGCAACGGCCGCTACGCCCAGCACATAGCCACCGCGACCCACGACTTCCTGTCCGACGAGCCTGCTTCGGCCGGCGGTGACGACGCCGGTCCGACCCCGTATGACCTGCTGCTTTCCGCCCTGGGCGCGTGCACCGCGATGACGCTGCGGATGTATGCCGACCGCAAGGACATCCCGCTCGTCCGGACCGTGGTCAAGCTGCGCCACGACCGCATTCACGCCCGAGACTGCGCACGTTGCGAAACCGAAACTGGGATGCTCAGCCGAATCACCAGGGAAATCTCCCTGGAAGGCGACCTGACGGACGAACAGCGCACCCGGCTCCTGGAAATCGCGGACAAATGCCCAGTTCACCGCACCTTGAGCAACGAGATCGCGATAGAAACCCGCGCCGTCTGACGGTTTTCCGCCAGTACCGGTTCGTGCAGGGGCCTTCCCCGATCCGTGTCCCGGAACAGGCCCCGCACGAACGGAAGACTTCAGGAAGCAGACGGAGCCGACACCGCCGGGACCCAGACCCGCTCCAGTGCCGCCGCCTGAGCCCGCTTCCGCAGCCCGGCCAGACTGTGCTTGGCGGGCACCAGCAGCGCGCTGAACCACGTCCGTCGGTACTCCTCGAGCGCCTCCGCGACCTGGCGGTACGCGACGCAATGCATCAGGCCCGGGGTGCCGAGCCGATGCTTCCCGACGTGCTTCTCCGCCATGGTTCCTCCGTGTGGGCGACCCTTCCGCCGGGCACGCTACGCACTCGACCCGCGAAAACAGCGGAACCGACCGGCGTGTCACCCACATCAGTTCCGGAACGCCCGAAAATGGCCTTGCGTTTCCGCGTCAGGTGTGCCGACGCCCTTGCGTCTGCACATGCACCGGACAGTGGTGTCGCCCGAGCGGGTGAGGGCGCCCGTGGCTAGGGTGTGGCCATGCTGCGAGTGGGCCTGACAGGCGGGATCGGTGCGGGCAAGTCGACGGTCGCGAACCGGCTGGCCGAGCACGGCGCGGTGGTCATCGATTCGGACCGGATCGCGCGCGAGGTCGTCGAGCCGGGCACGCCGGGCCTGGCCGCGCTGACCGAGGCGTTCGGCGAGGAGATCGTCGCCGCCGACGGGTCGCTGGACCGTCCGGCACTGGCCGCGCGCGCGTTCGCCGACGACGAGTCGCGCAGGCGGCTGAACGCGATCGTGCACCCGCTGGTCGGGCAGCGCACCGGCGAGCTGATGGCCGCGGTGGCGGACGACGCGATCGTGGTGCACGACGTCCCGCTGCTGGTGGAGAACAACCTGGCGCCCGCGTATCACCTGGTGGTCGTCGTGGACGCGCCGGTGGAGGTCCGGGTGCGCCGGCTGGTCGAGGTGCGCGGCATGGCCGAGGACGACGCCCGGGCCCGGATCAGGGCGCAGGCCGCGGAGGAACAGCGCCGTGCGGTCGCCGACGTATGGCTCGACAACGGCGGCCCGCAGGACATCGTGCTCGCCGACGTCGACGAACTGTGGGCGGACCGGCTCGTCCCGTTCGAAGCGAACCTCCGGCTGCGCAAGCCGCGTCCGCCGGCCTCTCCGGTGATCTCGCCGTACGACTCGACCTGGCCGCTGCAAGCCGAACGGCGCTTGGCGCGGCTGCGGCAACTCGCCGGCGCACGGCTGGTGCGTGCGGACCACATCGGCTCGACCGCGGTGCCCGGACTGCCCGCCAAGGACGTGCTCGACCTCCAGCTCACCGTGCCGACGCTGGCCGACGCGGACGCCCTCGCCGACGCGCTCGCCGAGGCGGGCTTCCCGCGCCGCGAAGGCGAATGGTGGGACGACCCGCAGGACGGCGGCGGCAAGTGGCTCAAGCGCTTCCACCAGAGCGCGGACCCGAAGCGCCCGGTGAACCTGCACGTCCGGTCCACCGAGACCCCGGCGTGGCGGCTCGCGCTGTTGTTCCGCGACTGGATCCGGGCGCATCCGGAGGAGCGCGACAGCTACGCCGAGGTGAAGGAAACGCTGGCGCGCAAGCACTCCGCGGACGGCACAGTCGAGCAGTACGCCGACGAGAAGCAGGACTGGGTCAACGAGGCGTTCGTACGCGCGGAGAACTGGGCGACGGAAAGCGGCTGGAAGCCCTGACCCAGGGCTGACCTGCAGAGTCGCGGGAACTTGCAGAGCCGCGGGGATCTGCGGAGCCGCGGGAACCATCGCCGGAAGAAAACCAGCTGCGTCCGCACCGCCGGCCGGGTTACCGTCGCCGCCATGAAGCGCGCCCAGTCCACCACGACGCCGGACCCTGTCCCGGCGCGCTGAACATCGAGCCCGGGGCGAGTGCCCCGGGCTCTGCTTCGCGGTCGCTCGCCTCGCCGTCCGCGAGGAGAACCGCTGTGCCTGACCATCGCAAACTCGGCCGCGAACTCGGCCTGTTCGGCAGCGATCCGCTGATCGGGGCGGGCCTGCCGTACCTGCTTCCCGCCGGTGCCGCCGTCCGCCACGTGCTGGAGGAGTACGTCCGGGAGATCGAGCGCCGCGCCGGCTACCAGCACGTCAGCTCGCCCGTGCTGGGCAAGCGCGAGCTGTACGAACTCTCCGGCCACTGGGCGCACTACCGCGACGAAATGTTCCCGCCGATGGAGGTCGGCGGCGAGCAGGTCGTGCTGCGGCCGAGCCTGTGCCCGCACCACGCGCTGATCTACCGTTCCCGAGCCCGCAGCCACCGGGAGCTGCCGCTGCGGCTGGCCGAACTCGGCGGGATGTACCGCGCCGAGCTGTCCGGCGTACTCGGCGGGCTGAACCGGGTGCGGGCGATCCAGCTGAACGACGCGCACATTTTCTGCCGTCCCGACCAGGTGGGCGCGGAAGTGCGCGGCGCGCTCGACCTGATCCGCGTCGGCTATGCCGATCTTGGCCTGAAGCCGGCCCGCTACCGCCTTTCCCTGCCGGACAATCGCGGCAAATACGCCGGTGCGGCCGAGCGGTGGGACCACGCGGCGGAAATGCTCGCGAGTGCCCTCGACGGTATCGACTACGAACGCGGGCCAGGCGAGGCGGCGTTCTACGGGCCGAAAATCGACGTGCAGATCGCGGACGGTGCCGGGCGCGAATCGACCCTCTCGACCGTCCAGGTCGACCTTCAGCAACCGGAGCGGTTCGGCCTCGAATACCTCGGTCCGGACGGTCGGGGGCACAGGCCGGTGCTGGTGCATCGCGCCGTGCTCGGCAGCCTGGAACGGGTGATGGCGCAGCTGATCGAGGAATACGGCGGAGCGTTTCCGCTGTGGCTGGCCCCGGTCCAGGTCGCGGTGCTGCCGGTCGGCGACGCGGAACTGCTCCCGGCGAAAGCGGCGGCGGAGCAGTTGATGGACGCCGGCCTCCGAGTCGAGGTCGTTCCGGCGGACCGCGGCAGCCTCGGCGCTCGCGTCCGCGACCGACGCTTGGTGCCTTACCAAGCGATTGTCGGCGCGCGGGAGGCCGCGGCCGAGCGGATCGCGCCGCGCCTTCGCGACGGACGGAGGCTGGATCCGTTGCCAGCGCCGGAATTCGCCGCCGAGGTCGCGGCGCAGGCGGCCGCGCGGGCGAGATAACCGGTGGAGCGGGCCGGCCGCCGGCTTGTAGGTTTCCGGGGTGAGTGACGATCCGGTGCGGATCCGAATCGCGGGGGCGCACGATGCTGCCGTGATCGCGCACATCCATTTGACCTCCAGGTCGGCGGCCATGCCATACCTGCCGCCGCAGCCGCTCAGCCACGCGCAGGTGACGGCCTGGGTCCGCGACCTCGTCCTCAAGCGATGCCGCACCTGGATGGCCGTGCGGGGCGAGGAAGTGCTCGGCTATGCGGCTCTCGACGGCGACGTGCTCGACGATCTGTACCTGCGCCCGGACTTCCGGCGGCAGGGGATCGGCACGCTGCTGCTCGACGAGGTCAAACGACACAGTCCGGCTGGGCTGTCGCTGCGGGTGTTCGAGCAGAACACCGAGGCGCGGGCGTTCTACGCGCGGCACGGGTTCACGGTGCTCGACCGCGACGACGGATCGCGCAACACGGAGAACCTGCCGGACCTGACTCTGCGCTGGGCTCCGGAGGCCTAGCGGCGCATTACGGCCGTGAACCGAGCAATCCACGCTCGAAAGCCACCGCTACCGCGGCTGCCCGATCTTTGACACCGAGCTTCGCGTACACGTGCAGGAGGTGCGTCTTCACCGTCGCCTCGCTGATGAACAGCTTCTTCGCCGCTTCCTTGTTCGTCGACCCGCGTGCGACCAGGTTCAGCACCTCGATCTCGCGCTGCGACAACGATTCCGGTGCCGGTGCCCGCAACTGCCCCAGGATCCGGTTGGCGACCGCGGGGGAGAGGACCGCCTCGCCGCGCGCGGCCGCGCGCACCGCGCGGAACAGTTCTTCGCGCGGCGAATCCTTGAGCAAGTAGCCGGTCGCGCCGGCTTCGATCGCGGGCAGCACGTCGGAGTCGGTGTCGTAGGTAGTCAGCACGAGCACCCGCGCCGGGTTGCCGAGCCGGGCGAGTTCGGTGATCGCGGCGACGCCGCCGGTGCCGGGCATCCGCAGGTCCATCAGCACGACGTCCGGTTTCAGCGCTTCGGCCAGAGTGACCGCCTCGGCCCCGTGCGCGGCTTCGCCCAGCACCTCGAAACCGCGCTCGCCGGTGAAGATGCCGCGCAGCCCGTCTCGGACGATCGGGTGATCGTCGGCGATGAGCAGCGTGATCGTCATCAGCGGGTCCCCTCGTCCTCGGCCGGGTCCAGTGTGGCAGCCAGGACGGCGGGCAGCCGCATCGAGACCGCCGTGCCGCTGCCCGGATTCCGGTTCGACGTGCGGGGAGCCGTTCCGCGCTGGCGTATTCCGGGCAGGCCGTGCTCGCTGGCCGCAGGACGGCGGGCGCACCGCTGCCGGATCGAAGCCGGCACCGTCGTCGCGCGCGTCCAGGATGACCTCGGCGTCCAGACACGGCGGGGTGAGCCCGACCTGGCCTGTCCGGGCCGCGGCGAGGTCCCCGGACGGCGGGCCGCGGTCAGGTCTTCCCGGGCCAGGTCGCGGACAGTCCGGGTCTCACGCTTTGAGGTCTTTCAGCTGCGGCCAGATCCCGGCCCAGCTGCCGAGCCGTCCGGACAGCAGCCAGATCGGCATGTTCCGGCTGTAGTTCGGCACGCCGAGCCGGTTGTCGACCTCGCCGACGATCCGCGCGGACCGGAAGTGCGCGGCCAGCTTCTGCGGTTCCCGGCCCACGAACAGCACCGTGGTTGCGTCGTCGCTCGGCCGGCCGAAGTACCAGAAGCCGCGGCTGGCGCTGTACGGCTCGGGCAGGCCCTGCTCCGGGCCGTAGCGGCCGAGCGCGCCGGCCTGCCAATAGCCGCCGGTGACGAGCGCGGTGTGCGTGCGCTGGTCAGGCGGCAGCGCGCGGTACTGGGCCGCGACCGACGCGGTCAGATCGGGCCAGCCGACCTCTTCCAACGCGTACGCCGGGCGCGGGACCTCTGGGTGCTCGACCAGCCATTGCTCCGGCCAGATCGGGAGCGCGTACGGCAGGCTGTAGATCGCGGACAAGGCGAAGACCGGCCACGTCGGCACCCAGCGCCACCACACCGCGGGCCGGCGGTCCTGCAGGTGGACCGCGGCGGCCGCCCACAACACGCTGAAAGTGCCCGCGGCGTAATAGAACCGGCCGTTGCCGACGAAGAACAGAGCAAAGACGCCGAGCGCGGCCCAGCCGAGGAACCGGTACGGCCGCAGCCGCGCGCTGCCGAGCAGCACCGCCAGGCCGTACAAGACGCCGAGCGCGCCGATGACCAGGCCCGCGCCCGCGAGCAGCGCCGGCACGAAGATCGCCCGGCCGCCCGCATCGTTCACCTCGCGCGACACCGCTTCGCCCATGCCGAGCTGGGGCCAGCCGTTCGACGCTTGCCAGATCAGCGTGGGCACGCAAGCGAGGGCGGCGATCGCCGCGCCCGCCCATAGCTTCGGCCGGCGCAGCAGTTCGCGTGGGCCGAACACCAGCGCGGTCACGGCGGTCACCGCCCAGAAGCCGCCGATGAGGAACTTCACATTCAGCCCGACAGCGGTGGCGACGCCAAGCCAGAGCAGCAGATTGTCGTCCCGGGTGCGGATCCAGCGCACCAGCAGCCACAACACGATCGTCCACAGCAGAGGGTCCACAGTGGACGTCGCGAGATAGTGCCCGCTGCCGACGAACTGGCCGCAGATCGCGTATGCGGCGGCGGCCCGGGTCTGCGCCTTGCGCCCGCCGCCCATCTCGCGCGCGATCAGCCCGGTGACCACGACGCCCGCGGCGGTGGCGAGGATCGCCGGGACGCGGAACACGACGAGCGAACCGGGTGCGATCGTGTTCGCCAGCCAGGCCAGCCACGGCAGCACTGGCGGCTGGTCCGCGTAACCCCAGGCCAGGTGCTTTCCGGCGGCGAGGAAGTACAGCTCGTCGCCGAAATAGCCGAAGCGGCCGGCGGTGGCGAGGAGTACGGCGGCGGTTCCGGCCGCGAGCAAGGCGACCGGTCGCCGCGCGAACTCGGCGAGTGCGCGGTCCGGCGTGCTCGGCGCGGCGGCCGTGGTCACGGCATCCATCCTGCTCCCTGTCGGCAGATCGGGGGCTGGCCTCGTCCGCACCCTACGGGCGAGGCCCCGAGCCGCTGCACGGCGGGGCGGCCGGTCAGCCTCCGGTGTTCTTCAACGCCGGCCGGAACTGCCCTTTCCCGCTGGCCAGCCATGTCGGAGCGCCGTCGGGCACACTCGGCTTCGCGGTTGCAGTGCTCGCCGTCCCGAACGGCCGTAGGCCGGCGAAGCGTCCGATCAGCGGGCGGGGATCTACTCCGACTAACCGGATGGCGCGAGCCGAATCGGACGGGACGACCAGTGTCGGGTAACCGCGGTTCGGGCTCGCCGGTTCCGGCAAGCCGAGCAGCCCGCGAGCCGTTCGGTGCTCAGCTCGTCCAGCACCGCCACGTCCGGGCTGCCGGCGAGCCGCAAAGCCTGCCGTAGCGACTGTTCCGCTCGCCCAGCCCGAGCTGATCCAGCAGTCGGGCCGGGTCGGTCGGCTTCTGGCACGTCGCCGCGAACAGACCGAGCACTTCGCCGACACGAAGCCGGTCCGGCTGCCCGCCATCCTGCCGCTGTACACCGGGCCGCTGACGCAGTTCGCCGACGTCGCTGCGCCGGTCGAGCCCGAGCATTGAAACCGCGCCGCCGTCGGGCTTCCGGAGGTCCGCCACCTCGATTCGCGGCGGTGCCGCTGCGTTCGACAATCCCGCCCGGGCGCGGAAAGGATCAACCGAACGACGCGACCCGGCCTCCGCCGGCCGGAGAGCCTTGCTCCGCCGATCGGTGGACGCGGAAGTAGATCATCGGGTTGTCGCGGCCGGTGTGGACCACGGAGTCGAGACCGAGTCCGCGGCGCAAGTCGCCGAGCCGGGCGTGGGCGTCCTTGGCCCGGGCGCGGGCGGCCGTGAAGTACGGAACCTGCGTTTTCGCCAGCCACCGCAGCACTTCCGCGCCTTCGGTGAACGGCAGGGGAGCGCGGCGGTGGAACACGTCGTGCACGCTCACCGCCGCGTCGATCTTCGGGAAGACCTGGTTGAGGTACCACTGGGCGAACCGCGCGCCGTGGTCGGCGTCGATGAACAGATAGTCCACATCGGACAGCCAATCACCGGCCAGGTGACGCGCGTCGCCCTGGCGGAACTCCCAGCGGTTCCCGGCCAGTTCGGCGGGAACGGTCGCGACCGCGTGTCCGACCAGGTCGACGGTGGTCAGCCGGCCGGTCCCGTTGTCCGCGAGCGCGCGCAGGATCCAGCTGGTCGACCAGCCGTGCAGCGAGCCGATCTCGACGACTTTCTCCGGGCGCAGGTGCCGCAGCAGCAGGTAGGTGATCTCGGCTTCGATGTCGTCCAGCTGGGTTTTCATCGACGGGTGCGCCCGGCGATGCGCCAGCTGGGCTTGCTTCGCGGTGCGCAACGCTCCGGCGTGCTCGCGGTAGAGCGCGGACACGAGTTCGACGGTCACCTGGTTCGCGGTTCGTTCCATGCTGCTGATGCTCGCCCGGCGCGTCGCCCGGGGTAATCCGGCTGACCGCCGAGCGGAGCGGGGGAATTCCCCCGCTCCTCGGCGGGGGCTTCCGTCATGGTGTCCTTTGTGGACGAGGGTCAGGGATGCCTGCGCCAGCCCAGCGCCACCTCTTCGGCGGCCAGCCAGGCAGCCAGGTCGTACCCGTGCGACGCCAGCCCTTCCACCGTGGCGTAGGCGACTTCCAGCGCGTACTCGCCCTCGTCCGGGGGCAGCAGCCCGGCCGAGACGGCGGCGAGGAGTTCGTCGGTGTCGATCACCCGGACCGACACCTTGTCCTTGAGCACCAGGTCGAGATAGAGATCGGTGGCGACCCAGCGCGGGCCGTCGCGGTGCACCCGCACCACGTCGAGGTAGAAGTCCTGGTCGCGTTCGTGGCCGGGGGCGAACCAGAAGTCGGTGATCCGCAGGCCGAGCCTGGGCAGCAGCCACGATTCGAGGTAGCTGAACTGCGCCCGCCCGGGCGTCGGCCGGGCCAGGTACAGGCCGAACGGCTCCTCCCGGAACTCCTCGACCTCGCGGCGGATGCCCTTGTTGTCCACGTTCACCCGGGCCGCCGGGTCGAAGGTCTCCACCTTCGGCGGATGCAGATCGGTCATCCGCCCATCCTGCCCGGCCGGCGGCGGCACGAGAATCGCCCGAACGCCGGGTTTCCCGCCGCGTCGAGGCGCTAGAGTTCGCGAGTTCGTTCGGACACGAATGGGGGAACACGCGGTTGTTCGGGATCATCAAGCCCTGCCGGCATCGGCTGGCCGGGCGGCTGCACGCGGACTGGATGGCGCACCTGTGCGGCCTCTGCCTGGCGCTGCGGGACCAGCATGGGCAGTTCGCCCGAATTGTAACAAACTATGACGCGTTGCTCATCTCCGCCTTGGTCGAAGCGCAGACTCCGCGAGGCCCGGGCCGACGCGACGCCGGCCCCTGCCCGATGCGCGCGATGCGCCCGGCGTCGGTCGCGATCGGCGAAGGCGCTCGGCTCGCCGCCGCAGTGTCGCTGGTCCTGGCGTCGGCCAAGGTCGACGACCACGTAGCCGACCGCGACGGCGCCTTCGCCCGGCGCCCGGTGGCCGGCGCGGCTCGGCTGGTCGCCCGCCGCTGGGCCGCGCAGGGCGGCCGGACCGGCGCGGACCTGGGCTTCGACACGACCGTCCTGACCCAGGCGGTCGGCAGGCAGGGCGAGCTGGAACGCGCGATCCGGACCGGTGATTCGGCGCTGCTGGCGACCGAACCGGCTGAGCTGGCCACGTCCGCCGCGTTCGCGCAGACCGCCGTGATCGCCGGGCGTCCGGGCAACCGCGCGCCGCTGGCCGAGGCCGGCCGGCTGTTCGGACGGGTGGCGCACCTGCTCGACGCGGTCGAGGACCTGAACGACGACGCCGCCAGCGGAGCGTGGAACCCGTTGCTGGTCACCGGGACTTCGCTGGACGAGGCGCACCGGCTGTGCTCGGACGCGGTGCTCGGGGTCGAGCTCGCGCTGCGCGAGGTCCGGTTCGACGACGCGGCGCTCGTGCACGCGCTGCTGGTGCACGAACTGCGCCAGGCGGTGCGGCGCGCGTTCGGGCACCACCACCTGTCCGGACACGATCTGCACGGACACGATCTGCACGGACAGCAGCCGCCGCCCGGGTGGATCGGGCCGGGGCCGCAGCCGCAGCAGAATCCGTACGGGCCGGGCCAGCCTTACCAGCCGGGATACCGCGCGCCGGGGCAGCAGCCGGGGTACGGGCAGCAGCCGGGGTACGGGGTGCCGGTCCCGCCCGGATACCGGCCCGCGGGCGCGCCCGGTCCGGGCGGCGGCGGTCCGACCGGGCCGTGGGGTCCTGGTGGACCCGGGGGCCCTGGTGGACCCGGTGGGCCTGGTGGCCCGAACGGCCCCGACGGCCCGCCGCCGGAACCGCCGAAGGACAACGGCCCGGCCGACGGCCAGGGCGGCGGTTGCTGGTCCCCGAAGTTCTCGGTCCCGGCGAAGTCGCGGAACTTCTTCTCCGGCTGCGCCATCGCCACGTACATGTGCTGCACCTGCCAGTTCTGCTGCCGCGACCCGTACCCGGGCCCGTGGAGCGGCAAGTCGCACGCCGTCAGCTGCGGCGACTGCGACTGCAGCTGCTGCGAATGGTGCCAATGCTGCGAGTGCCTCGAATGCTGCGACGGCTGTAACTGACCGGGCGCGGCGGGCCGGTCCCGGCCCGCCGCGCGCGTCGCCGGTTCCTCCCGTTGGGGCGGTCGCATCCGCAGGCCGGGACGGCCGTCGCGGAAATTGTCGGTGTCCCGGCCTACCCTGGTTCTCGTGGCTTTCGCAACCGAACACCCCGTCCTCGCCCAGTCCGACTTCCGCCCGGTCTCCGAGGTGCCTCGCGCCGGCGGCCGGTTCGAGGTCGTCAGCGAATACCAGCCCGCCGGCGACCAGCCGGCGGCCATCGACGATCTCGAACGCCGGATCAACGCGGGCGAGAAGGACGTGGTGCTGCTGGGCGCCACCGGCACCGGAAAATCGGCCACCACCGCGTGGCTGATCGAGCGCGTCCAGCGGCCCACCTTGGTGATGGCCCCGAACAAGACGCTGGCCGCCCAGCTGGCCAACGAGCTGCGCGAGCTGTTCCCGAACAACGCGGTCGAATACTTCGTCAGCTACTACGACTACTACCAGCCCGAGGCGTACATCGCGCAGACGGACACCTACATCGAGAAGGACTCGTCGATCAACGACGACGTCGAGCGGCTGCGCCACTCCGCCACGATGAACCTGCTGTCCCGTCGCGACGTCATCGTGGTCGCGTCCGTCTCCTGCATCTACGGACTGGGCACCCCGCAGTCCTACCTCGACCGGTCCACGAAGCTCGAGGTCGGCGGCACGGTGGAGCGCGACGTGCTGCTGCGCGCGCTGGTCGACGTCCAGTACTCGCGCAACGACATCGCCTTCGCGCGCGGCACGTTCCGGGTCCGCGGCGACACGGTGGAAATCATCCCGGCGTACGAGGAGCTGGCGATCCGGGTCGAGTTCTTCGGCGACGAAATCGACAAGCTGTACTACCTGCACCCGCTCACCGGCGACATCGTGCGCGAGGTCGACGAGGTCCGGATCTTCCCGGCCACGCACTACGTCGCCGGCCCCGAGCGGATGGAGAAGGCGATCCGCGGCATCGAGGCCGAGCTGGAGGAGCGGCTGGCCGAGCTGGAGAAACAGGGCAAGCTGCTGGAGGCGCAGCGGCTGCGGATGCGCACCGCCTACGACATCGAGATGATGCGCCAGGTCGGCTTCTGCTCCGGCATCGAGAACTACTCGCGGCACATCGACGGCCGCGGCGCGGGCACCGCGCCGGCCACCCTGATTGACTACTTCCCGGACGACTTCCTGCTGGTGATCGACGAATCGCACCAGACCGTGCCGCAGATCGGCGGCATGTACGAGGGCGACATGAGCCGGAAGCGGAACCTGGTCGAATACGGGTTCCGGCTGCCGAGCGCGGTCGACAACCGGCCGCTGACCTGGGAGGAGTTCTCCGACCGGATCGGCCAGACGGTGTACCTGTCGGCGACCCCGGGCCCGTACGAGATGGGCCAGACCGGCGGCGAGTTCGTCGAGCAGGTCATCCGGCCGACCGGCCTGGTCGACCCGAAGGTGGTCGTGAAGCCGACCGAGGGCCAGATCGACGACCTGGTGCACGAGATCCGCGACCGCGCGGAGAAGGACGAGCGCGTCCTGGTCACCACGCTCACCAAGAAGATGTCCGAGGATCTCACCGACTATCTGCTGGAGCTGGGCATCCGGGTCCGCTACCTGCACTCGGAGGTCGACACGCTGCGCCGGGTCGAACTGCTGCGCCAGCTGCGGGCAGGCGACTACGACGTGCTGGTCGGCATCAACCTGCTGCGCGAGGGCCTCGACCTGCCCGAGGTGTCGCTCGTCGCGATCCTCGATGCGGACAAGGAAGGCTTCCTGCGCAGCGGCACGTCGCTGATCCAGACCATCGGCCGCGCGGCGCGCAACGTGTCCGGCGAGGTCCACATGTACGCGGACAAGATCACCGACTCGATGCGGTACGCGATCGACGAAACCGACCGCCGCCGCGCGAAGCAGGTCGCC
Source organism: Amycolatopsis benzoatilytica AK 16/65 (assembly GCF_000383915.1). Lineage (NCBI taxonomy): Bacteria > Bacillati > Actinomycetota > Actinomycetes > Pseudonocardiales > Pseudonocardiaceae > Amycolatopsis > Amycolatopsis benzoatilytica. Next base: position 3,503,734 of record NZ_KB912942.1, on the reverse strand, counting down.
TACAACGAGGAACGCGGTCTCGACCCGCAGCCGCTGCGCAAGAAGATCGCCGACATCCTGGACCGCGTCTACAACGAAGCCGAAGACTCCGACGAAACGGTCGCTGTCGGCGGCTCCGGCCGCAACGCCTCGCGCGGCAAGAAGCCGGAACAGGGCGACCGCGTCCGCAGCTCCGGGATGCTCACCGACAAGAACGTGTCCGGGATGCCGCGCGCGGAACTGGCCGACCTCATCCAGCAGATGACCGACCAGATGATGCAAGCCGCCCGCGACCTGCAGTTCGAACTGGCCGCCCGGCTCCGCGACGAGGTCGCCGACCTGAAGAAGGAGCTGCGCGGGATGGACGCGGCCGGAATCAAGTAATTACACCCTTGAGGGTGCCATTACACCATGGCGATGAACATCGAAGATCCGGACGCGGAGCGCCTGGCTGCCGAGGTGGCCGAGTTGACCGGCACCACGAAGACCGGCGCGGTCCGCGAGTCTCTTCAGCTCCGCCGCGACCAGCTGCGCAAGCACGAGAACGCCGAGGAGCGGCTGAAGCAGATGCGCCGGGTGCTCGAAGAGGAGATCTGGCCGCTCATCCCGCCCGAGGAACTGGGGAAGCCGATCTCCAAGGAAGAGTGGGAAGACATTCTCGGATTCGGGCCGGGTGGCGTGTGATCATCGACAGCTCCGCGATCGTCGCGATTCTCCTGCGCGAGCCGGGCCACGATCGACTCGAAGAACGGCTCGCGGAGGCGACCGCGCCGAGAATCGGCGCGCCGACCTTGGTGGAGGTGGGCGTTGTCCTGACGGTGCGGCTCGGTTCCCGAGGCAGGCTGGCCCTGGCCCGGTTCGTCCAGGACAACCGCATCGGGGTCGTGCCCTTCACCGAGGAACACAGCGAGACCGCCACCGATGCTTTCAGCCAGTTCGGCAAGGGGCGTCATCCGGCGAAGCTGGATCTCGGCGACTGCTACAGCTACGCCACCGCCAAGGTCGCCGGAGAGCCACTGCTCTGCATCGGCGACGACTTCCCGCAAACCGATCTGGAGCTGGTCAAGCTGGAGGGGCCGCTGACGGTCGCCGAACCGGCGAAAAGCGGACCCCCGGCCCGGGGGCGCGCTCTGAACTGAGGCACCCCCGGTCCCGGACCCTCGCTTCGACTTTCACAGAAATATGCGGCCGAAGCAATGGGCGTGCGGGCACAGCCAAGGCCGGAAAGTCTCCGGGCACCGGCCGGGCAGAGGTCAGTGCCGCAGCACCTTATCGACGTACGCCTTCACCGCCGCGAGTGCGGGTTCGGACCGCCACATCCGTTCCACCTGCGCGTCGTCGGACACGCGGTTCTCCGCGATCCGCTCGTGGTAGGGCTGCCGGACCTGCGCCTTCGTGTGCGCGAACGCCTCCGCGGGCAGTTCGCCGAGGCGGGTGGCAAGTTCGCGGGCCCGGCCGAGCACGTTCTCGGCGGGCACCACCTCGTCGACCAGGCCGCGGGCGAGCGCGTCGGCCATGGTCAGCGTCGCCCCGCTGTAGATGAGCGCCGGGAGCGGCGTCGTGCCGTAGCTGCAGCGCAGGATTTCCAGCGCCGACAACGGGAACGGCACCCCGACCAGCAGTTCGGTCACTCCGATCCGGCCGGGTCCGTCGCCGGCGATCCGGTGGTCGCACGCGGCCGCGAGCACCATGCCGCCGGCGATCGCGTGCCCGTTCACCGCGGCCACCACGGGGCGCGGGAAGCTGAAGATCGACAGGAAGGCGTCCGACAGCGCGGGCAGGAAATCGCTGACGTAGCGAGCACCGCCCGCGTCGAGCGTCACCAGGTCCACTCCGGCGGAGAAGATGTCGCCGGATCCGGTGAGCACGACCGCGCGGGCGCCCGCCGCGTCGGCTTCTTCGAGCTTCAGCACCAGGTCGCGGCAGGTGGCGGTGTCCAGGGTGTTGCCGCGGCCGTGATCGAGGGTCAGCACGGCGACGTCGGCATCGAGTTCGAGGTGGGTCGTCACGCGCCGACCGTACCGGACATCCGGCTCAGCTCGTGACGTCTTTGCGTGCGAACCGGCGGCCCGCCAGCAGCAGGAACACCGTCGTGTACACGACCGACGACAGCACGCCGCTGGCCAGGTTCGTCCAGTCGATGTCGGTGGAGATCAGGTCGATCCAGGCGAACGAGTAGTGCGTCGGCAGGTAGTTGCGCAGCCCCGCGAGCGCGGTGATCTGGTCGAGGATCTGCGACAGGATCGCCACCAGCACCGTCCCGCCGACCGCGCCGAGCGGCGCTTCCGTCGAGACGCTCAGCAGCAGCGCCAGCCCGGCTACCCAGGCCAGCTGCACCACGATGTACACAGTGGACAGCAGCAGCGCGAGCATGCTGTCGCCGAAGCTGACCGCGTCGCCGGTCGGGCTGATCGCGTCGCCCGCGCCGTACCAGATCAGCCCGACGAGCAGCGACATCACCGGCAGCAGCACCAGCGCCGCGATCGACAGCAGGCCGGACACCGCGGCCTTCTGCCGCAGCAGCCGGTGCCGCGGCACCGGGATCGCGAGCAGGTACTTGAGGCTCGACCACGACGATTCGCTCGCGATGGTGTCGCCGAAGAACAGCGCGACGATCATCGGCAGCAAGAATGTGCCGGACACGAAGAACGCGAGCACCACGAAGTTCGGCGCGCTCGCCGTCGCGAGGTCCACGAATCCGCCGGAGCGGCGGTTCGGGCTGGACTGCCCGATCTGGAACGCGACGACGAGGATGAACGGCAGCACCGCGACGAACGCCAGCACGAGCTGGGTCCGCCGGCGGCGCAGCTGCCGCCGTAGCTCCACGCCGAGCCGCAGCGTCCGATCGGCCCGGTAGCCCGCGACCGCGCCGTCCGGGCCGACCTCGGCCGGCTCCGCGGTGGCCAGATCGCTCAGCTCCTGCAGCGCGGCGGGATCGGTGTGCACCCCGCCGGAACCGTTGGTGTCGCTCATGAATCCTCTCCGACCAGCTGCAGGAACGCGTCCTCGAGCCGCCTGCGCGGCCCCGCCTGCTCCACCGCGACTCCCGCCTGGACCAGCGCCGCCACCGCGGCGGCGCGCGGCAGCCCGTCGAGGTTCGCGTGCACCAGATCGCCTTCGGTCTCGACGTCCGACACCCCGCCGGCGCTCTTCAGCGCCGCCGCGGCGGCGGCCGGGTCGTCGACCCGGAACGTGGCCTCGCCGCTCGAGGCCGCCAGCTCGCCGACCTCGCCGGAGGCCACGAGCCGTCCGCGGTGCATGACCACCACGTGCGAACACGTCTGCTCGACCTCGGCCAGCAGGTGGCTCGAGACGACGACGGTCCGTCCGGTGGCGGCGTAGCGCTGCAGGACTTCGCGCATCTGGTGGATCTGCGGCGGGTCGAGCCCATTGGTCGGTTCGTCGAGCACCATCAGCTCCGGCAGTCCGAGCATCGCCTGCGCGATGGCCAGCCGCTGCCGCATGCCCTGGCTGTAGGTCTTCACCCGCCGGTGCACCGCGTCGCCGAGACCGGCGATCTCCAGCGCCTCGGTGAAGTGCGCCTTCTCCGCCGGCCTCCCGGTCGCCGCCCAGTACAGCTCCAGGTTCGCCTTGCCGGACAGGTGCGGCAGGAACCCGGACCCCTCCACGAACGACCCGATCCGCGACAGCACCGGCGCGCCGGGCGTGATCCGGTGCCCGAACACGCGGATCTCGCCCGCGCTCGGCGTGATCAGGCCCATCAGCATCCGCAGCGTCGTCGTCTTGCCCGCGCCGTTCGGCCCGAGCAGGCCGAGCACCTGGCCGGGTTCGACCCGGAACGAGAGGTCTCGCACCGCCGTGAACCCGCCCGCGTACTGCTTGCGCAGCTCCTTGATCACCAGCGGCGTGTCCGCCAGCTCCGGGTCGACGTCGTGCGCCCGGCGCCGCCGGATCGCGGCGATCGTGATCGCGGCGGCGGCGGCCAGCAACGTCGCGCCGATGCCGATCAGCTGACCGGCCGGGACCGGCGCGCCGGCCGAAGCGCCGGGAACGACCGGCACGGAGAGCGCCGCGCCGGCGAGTCCGATCCGGAGCGCTCCGGGCTGGATCGGCACCGAGTACGCCTGGTCCGTAGTGCTGACGACGAGCCGCAGCGAATGGCCGGAGTCGATCGGCCGCACGACGCCGGGCAGCGTCACCGTCACGTCCACCGGTGTGCCGTCGGCGGGCAGAGCGCTCACCCGGAACGGTGCGATCGCGTTCGCCGGCAGCACCCGCGTGCCGTCCTGGCTGACGTCGTAGAGCTTCGCGAACAGCACGGCCTCTGGCAGCGGATGCGCGGGATCGGCCGCGACCTGCAACCGGACGGTGCTCGATCCGGCGAGCAGCACCTGGCTGCCGAATTGCGCGGTGCCGAACTGCGCCGCCTGCCCTGGCGGGTCGCTGCTGAACAGCGGAGCCAGCCGCGAAGCGCCGGACGCGAGGCCGTTGAGCCCGGGAATACCGCTCACCGCCGACGGATTCGCGCCAGCCGGTCGCACTACCGGCTGCACCGGGCCGCTCAGCGGAATCTGCCTGCGTTCGGTGCCCGCGCCGGACAGACCGGGGTACGCGGCGGCGGTGACGGTCCGCACCGACGGCGCGCCGTTGGCGCGGAGGGTGCCTTGCACGTCGTAGCTGAATCCGTGCCCGGGATCGCCCTGTCCGGTCAGCGAGGACCACAGGAAGTCGCCGATCTTCGCGCGCAGCTGAGGTCCGGGAGTGCCGCCGTCGTGGCCGCCGGTGTACCAGATCGTGCGCACCGAGCCGCCGGCCGCGGTGATCTGCCGAGCGGTCGCGTCGGACTGGTCGAGGCCGAACAGCGTGTCGCTCTCGCCCTGGACGAGCAGCGTCGGCGCGGTGATCTTGCCGGTCACCGAAGAGGGGGAGACGCGGTGCAGCAGTGCGAGGGTCGCCGGGCTGGCCTTGCCGGTGGTCGCCAATTCCGTGTACGCCTGGCAAACCTCGGCGGTGAACCGGCCGCACGGATCGGCCGTGGGCACCCGGGCGCCGGCAGGCGGCGCGGCGATCTGCGGGGTGGTGCCGCCCCCGGTGCCGCCGTTGCCCCCGTTGCCCGCGGTGCCGCCGTTGTCGTTGGTCGCCTGCCCAGCTTCGGGCGCCTCAGCGGAGGGCGTGCCGGCTGTGGCCGCACCCGAGCCGGCGGAGAAGAAGATGCCCGCCCAGCTCTTCTTGAAGACGCCGTCCGGCGCGAAGGCGCCGGCCGCCGGAGTCGTCGCCGACGGGCCGTTCGCCGCGGCGGCGTTGGGGACGAGCGCTTGCCCCAGATCGTTGTAGGTGATCACCGGCGCGAGCGCGCGCACCCGGTGATCGGTGCCGGCGAGCAGCAGCGAAAGCGAACCGCCGTAGGACGCGCCGGTCACGCCGATCTCCGGCGCGCCTCCCGCGCCGGTGGCGACGTCATGACTCGCGATCAGCCGGTCGATCAACCGGCTGGCGTCGGCGACTTCGCGGTCCGGGTCGTTCAGTCCGATCTTGCCGGTGCTGTGCCCGAACCCGCGCGCGGACCAAGCCAGCACCACGAAGCCGCGCTGGGCGAGTTCGCGGGCCTGCGGGTCGACGCTCTTCTTGTCGCCGCCGAAGCCGTGCGCGAGCAGCACCGCGGGCGCGGGCGTGCGTTCGGGGTAATAGGTCGTGGTGTCGATCCGGACCTGGTCGGCGGAACCGGGGGCGGCGGGCATCGAGACGAACGCGTCCTGCGTCCGGACCGGCGCGGGGCCGCGGTCGCGGGTCGCCCAGACAGTCACCGCGGCGACGGCGACCAGCACCACGGCGATGAGCGCGGTCAACCGGGCGCCGCGGGTGCGAGGGAGCGGAATTCGGGGCACGCTGCGACGTTATTCGGCTTTTGCTGAGAACGGACAGCCGGGCTCACACGGATTTGATGGCGATCCCGCGGTGTTGGTCCCCGTCCGACGCCCGGAGTGACGAAGAAGACACCGCCGGTCCGGTGACGCGGGCAACCTCGGCTGGCGTTCGCAGCCGGTAACCGGCAGACTGAACACGCTGTGAGGGGAGTATTCCTTCGCGGCGATGTCGTCAACACGTGACCGGTGCGAGGGATATCGCGGCGGTTCCCGGCATCGCCGGCCGGTAAAACGGCGGAAGAGACCTCCGGTTAGTTGCTGCTACGCACTATCCGGAGGTTCCTGAAATGAACGTGCCCCTGTGGCTGTGGCTCGCGACAGTCGGCGGACTGCTCGCGCTGATCGCCGTGGACCTGGTGATCGTCGACCACAAGCCGCACGAGGTGACGACCGGCGAGGCGGCTCGCTGGGTGATCTTCTACATCGGCTGCGCCGTCCTGTTCGGCGCCGGCGTGTGGTTCTTCGCCGGGCACGACCCCGGCGTCCAGTTTTTCACCGGGTACATCACCGAGTACTCGCTCAGCGTCGACAATCTCTTCATCTTCATGGTCATCATGGCCTCGTTCAAGGTGCCGGCGATCCACCAGCACCGGGTGCTGCTGGTCGGCATCCTGCTCGCGCTGGCCATGCGGAGCGTGTTCATCGCGGTCGGTGCGGCGCTCATCAACCAGTTCGTCTGGGTGTTCTTCGTGTTCGGCGCGGTGCTCGTCTGGACCGCGATCAGCATGCTGCGCGGCGGCGGCGAGGAAGAGGAGTACCACGAGAACGCGCTGACCCGCTGGGTGCGCAAGCTCTTCCCGGTCACCGACGACTACCGCGGCCACAAGTACCTGGTGAAGGAAGGCGGCCGGCGGAAGATCACGCCGATGCTGCTGGTCATCGTCGCGATCGGCTCCGCCGACCTGCTGTTCGCCGTCGACTCGATCCCGGCGATCTTCGGCATCACCCAGGAGGCGTTCCTGGTCTTCACCGCCAACGCGTTCGCGCTGATGGGTCTGCGCCAGCTGTACTTCCTGCTCGGCGGGCTGGTCACGAAGCTGGTCTACCTCAGCTACGGCCTCGCGGTGATCCTCGCCTTCATCGGCGCGAAGCTGGTGGTGCACGCGCTGCACGAGTACCACGTCGCGCCGGCCTGGCTGGACATCAACAACTGGATGTCCCTCGGCGTCATCGTCGTGGTGCTCACCGTGACCACTGTGCTGAGCCTGGCCAAAGCCAAGCGTGACGAGCGGCGGGCGGTCGGGGCCCAGTAGCCGGAAAAGAGGTCGTTTGCCTTGCTAAAGATCGGGTACGGTCGGCGGCATGCGTCCTGCTGACATCGAAGTCCTCGCCGTTCCCGGCCGTCCCACGCTGTGCGGGGACCTGCTGCTCGCCGCGGTGAGCAGCCCCGACCTGGAAGCCGACAAGTACCGCAGCTCGATCCGCCGGATCTCGCTGTCCGGCGGCGAGACGCCGTGGACGCACGGGCCGCGCGACTCCGCGCCGGCGATTTCGCCGGACGGACGCTGGGTCGCTTTCCTGCGCACCGGCGACGGCAAGGGCGCGGAAGGCAGTTCGCAGGTGCACGTGATGCCCGCCGGCGGCGGCGAATCCCGGCAGCTGACCTCGCTGCCGCTCGGCGCGGGCGAGCCGGTGTGGGCCCCGGATTCGCGGTGGATCGCGTTCACCGCGCGGGAAGCCGAGCCGGGCCGCTACGGCGTGGAGGACGCGGAGGGCCGCGCGCCGGAGCCCGGCGGCGAGGCCCCGCGCCGGATCACAAGGTTCGACTACCGCATCGACAACGTCGGGTTCCTGCGCGACCGGCCGCGGCGGCTGTTCGTGCTCGACACACAGGAGCCGGGCGAGCCGGCCGCGGTGACGCCGCGCGAGTACAGCGTCGACGGGCCGGTCTGGACGCCGGACGGCGAGCGGGTCGTCGTGGTCGTGCCGCGGGACTTCGACCGGGTGGAGACGCTCGAGGACGACCTGGTCGCGTTTCCGGTCGACGGCGGGGCGCCCGAAGTGCTGGCCCAGTGCCCCGGTTCGGCGGAACAGCTGGCGTACGGCCCGGACGGCACGCTCTACTTCTTCGGCACCACGCACGAGGACGGCGTGGTGGTCGCGTCGAACAACGGTCTGTACGCGGTAGCGCCCGGCGGGGAACTGCGCCGGATGACGGACGTGGAGAGCGTCGACATCGAGCCGGGCTCCGGTCCGGCGGTGCCGCGCGGCGACGAGCTGCTGTTCGCGGTCCGCAACCGGGGCGCGGTGGAGCTGCGCGCGGTCTCGGCTGCCGCGAAGAACGCGGTGCTGGCGGACCTGCGCGTGCTGCACGCCGGCCAGTCCGCGGTGCACGGGTTCGCGGCGGACGGCGAAACGATCGTCGCGGTCGTGGCCGGCCCGGAGTCCGCGGGCGATCTGGCGGTGCTGTCGGCGGACGGTCCGCGCACGCTGACGGACTACTCCAAGCCGTTGCGGGACAAGGGTCTCTGCGAGGTGGTGGAGCTGGAGACGACCGCGCCGGACGGGTACCCGGTGCACGGCTGGCTCGTGCTGCCCGACGGCGACGGCCCGCATCCGGTCCTGCGGGTGGTGCACGGCGGGCCGTTCACCCAGCAGGAATGGACGGTGTTCGACGAGGCGCAGGTGTACGCGTCGGCCGGGTTCGCGGTCGTGCTCGGCAACCCGCGCGGCTCGGCCGGATACGGGCAGGCGCACGGCACGTCGGTGGTGCACCACCTGGGCACGGTCGACGTCGACGACGTGCTCGCGCTGCTGGACAAGGCGCTGGAACGGCCCGACCTGGACGCCTCGCGGACCGGCATCATGGGCGGCTCCTACGGCGGGTTCATGACCAGCTGGGTCGCCGCGAAGCACCCAGACCGGTTCCGTGCGGCGTGGAGCGAGCGCGCGGTGAACGCGTGGGACTCCTTCGCCGGCAGCTCCGACATCGGCTACTTCTTCACCGACGGCTACGTCGGCCCGGACCAGGAGGAACAGCGGCGGCGCAGCCCGCTGACCTACGCCGCGGACGTGCGGATCCCGTTCGCCGTCGTGCACTCCGAGCAGGACTGGCGGTGCCCGCTCGAGCAGGCTCAGCGGCAGTTCGTGGCGCTGCGCACGGCCGGAGTCGAGACCGAGTTCCTGCTGTTCCCCGGCGAAGGGCACGAGCTGACCCGTTCCGGCAAGCCGAGGCACCGGGTGCAGCGGTTCGAGGCGGTGCTGGACTGGTGGTCGCGCCACCTCAGCTGATCAGCGTGTAGTTCAGCTCTTCGCACACCCGGCCGAGCGGCACGTCGAGCCCCGGATGGTCCAGCGGAAGCAGGACGTCCGGGGCGATCGGCAGCGCCGCGCCGGCCGGTGGGTCCCACAGGCACAGCGAGGGTTCGCCGGCGTCCATCGACGAGCGGTACCACAGCCCGTCGAGGTCCGGCATCGCCCCGCGGATCGCGCGCGCCCACGCCTGGGTCGTCTTCTTCGGCCCGCTGGAGATCTCCTGCGACGCGCCGACCCGGGTCGGCCACAGACCGGTCAGGTCGAGCAGCCGCAGCACCCGGGTCGGGCGCACCACGACCAGCCGCGGCCCGCGGGTCGACCGGTCCACTGTGGACGTCGTCTGGAACACCTCGGCGACGCAGGTGCGCACGGTGAGCCCGAAGTACAGCACCCCGTTCGCCGGGTCGGTGACCGGGACGCTGCCCCGGCCCGGATGCTGCTGGTCGAACCGGCCGTGCGGGAGCGGGCCGGTGTAGCGGAAGGTGTTCCACTGCTGCGGGTGGTTGCCGTGTGCGGTGAAGATGCGGGCCAGCCGGGTCTCGGGCTGGACCGCGACCACGTCGTGATCGCGGTCCAGCCCTTTGACCAGAGCCGACCGCGCCGGGGGCGAGGGGAGCCGGGCCATGCGGGGGAGGTCGTCCGTCCTGTGTCGGGGCAGCTCCGGCGGGGCAGGGCGGCGGGCCTGCCCGGCCGGTGGGCTCGGCGGTGCGCCGCGCCGAGGTTCGATGCCGAAGGTCAGAGCTGAGATTCAGTGCCAGGGTTCGGCGCCGGCGTTCAGTGTCGCGGTTCGGCGCCGTCTGGTCAGAACGGCTCGCCGAGCGTGGCGACCAGCCGGGCGACCGGCTCCGGGTCGCCGCCGGCGAGCAGCCACTGCCGCGGCGTGGCCGGGCGATCGTTGATCACCAGGTCGGCCTGCGGGGTGTTCATGAACGCGGCGACCACCAGCGCGGGCTGGTCGTCGGGCACCGCGCGCAGCACGACCTCGAGACCGGGCAGCACGCCGGAGCCGTTGAACTGCCACGCGGGCAGCCGCCAGCCCTGGTCCTTCCAGCCGGTGAGCCGGCCTTCCTTGAGCCGGTGCCGGATCCGGCTGTCGTCGACGTTCAGCATCTCCGCGGCCTGGCCGACCGACAGCGCGGAATCGGCGAGCACCGCGTGCGCGGCGACCGTGCGCGCGCGGAAGTCGGGCTCCGACTCGTCGCGCGGGCGCAGATCGAGGCCCACGTCGGAGAGCGCCGCTTGCTGGTCTGGGGAGAAGTAGTGCGACGGGTCGGGGTTGGGCGGGGACAACCGACGGGCCGCGTCCTCCACCAGGGTGAGGAACTCGTTCGCATCGGCCTTGAGCCCGGCTCTGGCGAGGACGTTCTCCAGCGCGATCGACATGCGCCCAGACTAGCGCGGATGTGCGGGTTCGTGCGGTTTCTCGCCGATTTGTGGGTGAATTCACCAGAGATCGACACTTATCGCACAGCAGTCAACACGATGCGTAGGCGATTTCCGGACAGTCTGCCCCGCACCGGGTGGCTTGTCCAGGCTTTCGTGTTCTTGACACTCGGCGCCGCCGGTTTTACGTTGCGAATTGGTAATCGTTTTCCCGCCCTTGTGCGGCCCGCGCTCCGCCGTTCCGCGGCGGAAGCTGGGGGGACAGGGGGTGGGGCGTTCCTGGCGGATCGACGGGCTTCGTCGGTCCGCCAGGCACGTCGTTCCCACCCCGGATTCCGCGGCCCGCACGGACGCGGCGGCGCGGCAAGGCCGGGTCCGCGGCTGGACGAAGTTCTGGCGAGCCCGTCCGTGAAGGGCCCCTTGCCGGAATCAGATTCCCCCAAGCGGCCCTTCGCGGCCCTGCGGGTCGGGTCAGCGGTGGGAGCTTTGCCGTTCGATCAGCTGCGCCTCCAGCGTCGTCGTTACCGGCGCGCGGGTGCTGTCCGCGATCCGGGCCAGCAGCAGCTGCGCCGCCACCCGGCCGATCTCGTACGCCGGCTGGGCGACGACCGTCAGCGGCGGGTCGACCAAGGTGGTCCACGGGGCGTCGTCGAAGGACACGATCCCGACATCGCGGCCGGCACGGAGGCCGCGGCTCGCGAGCGCTTCCAGCACTCCGATCGTCATCGTGCTGTTGGCGACGAGCAGCGCGTCCGGCGGAGCGGGCAGGTCCAGCAGGTCGCCGGCGGCGCGGCGGGCGCCTTCCGCGCGGTACTCGGTGCGGCGGTAGAGCGCGTTCTTCCGGCCGATCGCGTCGAGGTAACCGGCCAGCCGGTCGTCAGCGGTGCGGACGCCGTCCGGGCCGGTCAGGCAGGCGATCCGCCGGTAGCCGGCCGCGACCAGGTGCCGGGCGGCCTCGCGGGCGGCCCGGCGGGTGTCGACCAGGACCTGGTCCCCGCCGGTGCCGGGCAACGGCCGGTCGACCGCGACGACCGGGATGCCCAGACGCTGCAGCCGCGTCACGTTCGTGGCCGGGCCGGTGGGGGAAAGCAGCACCCCGGCGACGCGTTCCTGGAGCGCGACGTCCAGGTACTGCCGCTCTTTGTCCTCGTTCTCGTCCGAGTTGCACAGCACGACCGAGTATCCGGAGATCTGGGCGAGGTCCTCGACGCCGCGCGCGATCGAGGTGAAGAACGGGTTCTCGACGTCGGAGATGATCAGCGCGAGGACCGCGGTCTCCTGCCGGCGCAGGTTCCGCGCCAGCCCGTTCGGCTGGTAGCCGAGCTCCTCGGCGGCGGCGAGCACCCGTGCGGCCAGCTCGGGGTCCACTGTGGACTTCCCGTTCAGGGTCCGCGACACGGTCGCGGTCGAGACGCCCGCGCGGGCGGCGACATCGCTGATCGTGGCCATCGCGGCTCCTCGGCTTGCTTCATTGACACCCCGGTGACCTCAGAATACCGTCCCAGGTAATCGTTTACCGTCCGAGTACCGGGGGTGCTGCGATGCGACCGGGCCCGTTGCTCGGCATCGATATCGGCACGTCCAGCTCCAAAGGCGTCCTCGTGGGTGCGGACGGCACTGTACTGGCGCGCGCGAGCCGCCCGCACAGCACCTCCCGTCCCCGCCCCGGCTGGTTCGAGCACGACGCCGAGACCGTCTGGTGGGCCGGGTTCGCTGAGCTGGTGCGCGAACTGCTGTCCGGCGGCGCGGTTCCGGCCGGACTGGCGGTGAGCGGCATCGGGCCGGTGCTGCTGCCCGCCGGCGCCGACGGCCGGCCGCTGCGCCCGGCGATCCTGTACGGCATCGACACCCGGGCGAGCGCGGAGATCGCCGAGCTGACCGCGGAACTCGGCGAAGAGTCCATTGTGGAGCGATGCGGCAGCGCGCTGTCCAGCCAGGCGGTCGGCCCGAAGTGGCGGTGGCTGTACCGGCACGAGCCGGAGGTCGCCGCGCGAACCCGGCAGTTCCTGATGGCGAGCTCGTATCTGGTCCAGAGGCTGACCGGCGAGTACGTGCTCGACCACCATTCGGCCAGCCAGTGCGACCCGATGTACGACCTGCGCACCGGCGACTGGGCCGGGGACTGGGCGGCACTCGTCGCGCCGGGGATCGACCTGCCGCGGCTGGCCTGGCCGACCGACGTGGCCGGCACGGTCACCGCGGCGGCGGCTGCGGAGACCGGCCTGCCCGCCGGGCTTCCGGTCACCTGCGGGACGGTCGACGCGTGGGCCGAGGCGACCAGCGCGGGCGTGCGCGAACCCGGCGACACGATGATCATGTACGGCACCACGATGTTCCTGGTCCAGGCGGTCGCCGAGGCGCGGCGGTCGCCCGGGCTGTGGGCGACGCGCGGGGTGTTCCCGGGCAGCTACTCGCTGGCCGCCGGGATGGCGACGTCCGGTGCGATCACCGACTGGCTGCGCGGCCTCTTCGACGGCGATTTCGCCGAACTCGCCGCCGCTGCCGCGAAGGTGCCAGCCGGGAGCCGCGGTCTGCTGATGCTGCCGTACTTCGCCGGCGAACGGACGCCGGTGCCGGATCCGGCGGCGCGCGGGTTGATCGCCGGGCTGACGACTGCGCACGGCCGGGCGGAGCTGTACCGCGCGGCGCTGGAAGGAACGGCTTACGGGGTGCGGCACAACCTTTCCTCGATGGGCCCTTCGGTGCGGCGGCTGGTCGCGGTCGGCGGGGGCACGCAGGGCCGCGTGTGGACCGGCATTGTGAGCGATGTGACCCGGATGCCGCAGGTGCTGCCGACGGAGACGATCGGCGCGTGCTTCGGCGACGCGTTCCTGGCGGCGGTTGCGGTCGGGCTGGAGCCGGACATCGAGACGTGGAACCCGGTCGCGGAGACGGTGCCGCCGGACCCGGCGCGGGCGGATAGGTACGACGAGTTCTACGCACATTACCGGGCGTTGTACCCGGCTACCGCGGATACCGCGCATTTTCTTGCGCGGCAACAGGAGTTGGCGGCAGAGTGACAAGCCTCGGCCAAGGGGCGCGGCGCGTCGGCCGGACTGGGCGGCGGGAGACGCCCGACCGCAGCGCGAAATAAGCGCCCGGCGTAAGCCCGGTGAGCGCGCGGCATTCGCGGGAGAGGTGCGGCTGGTCGGCGTATCCGGCTGCGACGGCCAGTTCGGCCAGACTCGGTGCGGCAGGTGCGAGCGCGACGGCTCGTTGAAATCGCAGCACGCGGCGGTAGACGGCCGGCCCGTAGCCGACGGCCAAGGTGAACCGGCGGCGCACCTGCCTCTCGCTCCGTCCGGCCGGCGCGAGCTGTTCCCGGCCCGGACGACCCGTCGCGGAAAGCTGCGCCAGCATCCGCGCCACCACCGGATCCTCCGCGTCCGGCAACCGCTGCGCGGACACGACCTCCTCAGCCAAGACCGCAGCCAGCTCCGCGCCCGGATCGGCCCCGCTCAGGATCCGGTCCGCCAACGCCTCCCCGCGGCGGTTCCACAGCCGTCCCAACGGGACGCGGCTGTCGCGCAACTCGTCCGCGCCCACTCCGAGCGCCGCGGCCGCCGCACCCGGGCGGAACCGCAGCCCGCGCACCGGGGCGCCGGGCGGGAACACCGACGTCCAGGCGGTCGTGTCCGGTCCGGCGACGAACACCTCGCCGCCGCCGGCGACGAGGTCCACGCAGCCGTCCGGGACGATGCGTTTCGGGCCGGCCTCCACCGACTCCCAGCCGCAACGCACGAGACGGCGCACGGCAGCGGGCAGCGCGGCGGGCGGCGGGCTTTCGCGGTACACCCCGGAATCATGCCCCCCGGGTACGACAGAATGCGTCCCATGACCCCGATCGACGCACTGGCCTGGGTCCACGTCCGCGACCGTCGGCTGCTGTCCGTCCGGACCACCGGCAAGACCAAGTTCTACCTCCCCGGAGGCAAACGCGAACCCGGCGAGGGCGACGTCGCGGGACTGTGCCGGGAGATCCGGGAGGAGCTCGGCGTGGCGCTGGACCCGCTGAGCTTCCGGTTCTTCGCGTTGCTCGACGAGCAGGCGGACGGATTCGCCGACGGCCGCCGGGTGCGGATGACCTGTTACACCGCCGACCACACCGGCGAACCGGAGCCGGCGGCCGAGATCGCCGAGGCCGCCTGGCTGCGCGCCGAGGACGCCGGAGCGTGCCCGCCGGCCGGGCAGCGGGTGCTGCGGATGCTGTCCGAAGCGGGCCTGGTCGACTGATCGCCTTCGGTGTTGCGGCGGGAACGCCGGCGTGATCGGCATCGTCTGTGCTGGCCGTACTGCCGTGCGACCTCGCATTACCCCCGACAGGGTGAAAACCGGTTGTTTTTTCCGAACTGGCTAACACCGTGTGATCGCCTGGCGAAGAACCAGACGTCGCACTCGCGGGAAGTGCGCTCGAGAAGAGAAGACCTCTCCATGGGTGTTCCTGGCGCGACCCGGTCCACGACGGCCCGGGGGGAACCGGGCCGGCTGCGGCCGCTCGGCAGCGTCGTGGTCGTGGTCGGCGTCATCGCCGTGGCGGTCACGGTCGCTTGGTACGTCATGCCCAAGACCGCGCCCGGCCGCGCCGCTCCGCCCGCCGCGGCACCCGTCGAACCGGCGGTCGTCCACGAGATCACCCGGACCGTCGTCTACGAGCTGACCGGCGACGATGTCGCGCACAACCTCACTTACGTCGCCGAGGGCGGAGACCTCGAGCAGCAGGTCGAAGTGCACCTGCCCTGGTCTGCGACCGTGCAGCGGTCCGTGCCCGCCGGACAGGCGGTGTTCACCAGCCTGGTCGCGCAGAGCACCGGGTCGCTGGCATGCCGGATCCGGGTCGACGGGCGCGTCGTCGCGGAGAAAGCCGTGGCCGGGGACGGCCGCCAGCTCAGCTGCACCGCCTGAGGCTGCTCCTTCGCGGAACCGCCGGTCCGCTTTCCCGGCGAAGCCCGGGAGGGCTCGCACGGAACCTCGATCTGGGATGGGGTCCTTGACGGAGCTGAAGCCTGTGCCCAAATCCGTCAGGGCGCTTCACGGAACCCGAGTCCATCGGGGGTGCTTCGCGGAATCCGAGTCCCTCAGGGGGCCCTTCACGGAATCCAAGTCCCTCAAGGGGCCCTTCACGGACAGTCCCCGAGCAGGGTTATGCAGCGAAGAACCCTGGCCCGGGGCGAGCGCGCCGGGGCGCGCCAGGGCGGCTGCTGCGCTCGCGAGAGCCGGATCTGCGGCAGGATCACCGTCGTGAACGGTGCGATCGGGTTCGGCCCCGCCCTCATCGCGGTGCTCGCGGTGCTGGCGCTCGCGGGCTCGGCGGTGGTCCGGTTCGGCCAGCTGGGCCAGGGCCGGGCAGTGCTCGTCGCGGCGGTGCGGGCGGTGGCTCAGCTCGCCCTGGTCTCGTTGATCATCACGGTCATCCTGCGGTCGGACTGGCTGACCGGGCTGTTCGTCCTCGCCATGTTCTCCATCGCAGCGGTCACCTCGGCCGGTCGGATCGGCGCTCGCCGCCAGCTGGCCTGGGTCGCGCTCGCGCTGGCGGCTGGCGTGGTCCCGGTGCTCGCTTTGGTGCTCGGCGCCGGGGTTGTCCCGCCGAAGCCGATCGCCGTCGTCCCGGTCGCCGGCATCGTGATCGGCGGTTCGATGACCGCCACTTCGCAAGCCGCCCGTCGCGCGCTGGACGAGCTCAAGCTGCGGCACGGCGAGTACGAGGCCGCGTTGGCCCTCGGCTTCCTGCCCCGGCAAGCCGCGCTGGAGATCTGCCGTCCGTCCGCCGGCCACGCGCTGATCCCGGCGCTCGATCAGACCCGCACCGTCGGCCTGGTGACGCTGCCGGGCGCTTATGTCGGCGTGCTGCTCGGCGGCGCGGGCCCGGTGCAGGCGGGCACTACCCAGGTACTGGTGCTGATCAGCCTGCTGGCCGCCGAATCGGTCGCGGTGCTGGTGACGGTGCAGCTCGTCGCGGCGGGGGCGATCCGCCGCGCCGAGCCGCGGCCTCAGCCGAGCGGCATGGCCAGGTGAGACGTGTCGTTGAACCGGCGGATGATCCACCTGCCGCCGTGGATCACCAGGTGCGACACCGATCCGTTGTCCGCGCCGAGGAACGCGAACCGCTCGGGCGTGGCGCTGGCCTGCGCGAACACCTCGCCGATCACGCCGCCGTGGGTGAACACCGCCACCCGCTGGTCCGGGTGCGCTTCGGCGATCCGGGTCAGCGCGGCGCGGATCCGCTCGCCGAACGCTTCGTCGTCCTCCGCCCCGGGCAGCACGCTCCACCGCTGCTCGGTCCACAGCCGCTCGATCAGCGGGTGCCCGTCGGCGCTGTTCTTGCGGAATAGCCCGTTCTCCCATTCGCCGAGGTGGATCTCGCGCAGGCCAGGCTCGACCGCCGGAGTGAGGCCGAGCTTCTCCGCGAGCGGCGCGGCGGTCTGCACGGTGCGGCGCAGCGTGGTCACGTAGAGCGCGTCGATCCGTTCCGACATCAGCCGCTCGCCGACGCGCGCGGCGTGCTCGCGGCCTTCCGGGGCGAGGTCGGGGTCGGCCTGGCCGTTGACGAGGTCGAACGGCTCGCTGACCCGTTGCGGCATCGATTCGCCGTGGCGCACCAGGAAAATCTCGGTGGCGCCGGCCGGCGGGCGGAAGCGGTGCTGGCGGTACTCGATTTCCTGCTCGGGGGTGCTCATGACCCGACCCTAACCTGCTTGCTCAGCCGAGTTGCTTGTCCACGAAGCACCACCGCCAGGTCTCGCCCGGTTCGAAGCTGCGCATCACCGGGTGCAGCGTGTCGTGAAAATGCTGCGACGCGTGCTTGGCGGGCGAAGAGTCGCAGCAGGCCACATTCCCGCACTTGAGGCACATCCGCAGGTGCACCCAGGTGGTCCCGGCCTTGATGCACTCGGCGCAGGAATCCGGGGAGCTGGGTGCGCGCTCCGGCCATTCGTGGCTGAGGTGCTTGCACGATCCGGCGGTGGCGGCGGGGGTGCTGAGCTCACGGCCTTCCATCGGCGGTTCCTCCTCGTCGCGGTCGAGCATGGATTCTTCGATGTCGAGCCGGGCCAGCACGCGGCGCAAGACCAGGTCGTCCGCGGTTCCCGCGTCGCGCGCTTTCAGGAACTGCTCGCGCTCGGCGTCGAGCAGCTGAACCCGGAGCCGACGGTAGGCGTCGCTCGGCGTTTCGGCGAGTGTGCTCTGCCGGCCGAGCTGCTCCCACGCGGCGTCGGACCGGTCTTGCAGCCGGTCGCGCAGCCGCTCGATCACCTCCGGCGGATCCTCCGGGCGGCGCAGCTCCTCCAGCTTGACGAGCGCGACGCGGGTCATGTCGTGCAGCACCGCGGCTTCCTGCAGCGCGTCTTCCGCCGGATCCGGACGGGGCAGCCGCAGCCGCCGGATCAACGGCGGCAGCGTCATGCCCTGCACCACCAGCGTCCCGGCTACCACGGTGAACGCGGCCAGCACCAGTACCGCGCGCTGCGGGGTGTCCGCGGGCAGGACGAACGCCGCGGCGAGGGTGACCACGCCGCGCATCCCGGCCCAGGCGATCACCGCCGAGTACCGCCACGGCCAGACCTTGCCCCGTTCCAGCCCGAAACGGTTCAGGAACCGCTTCACCACGCCGATGCCGGCCATCCAGGCCATCCGGGTGAGGATGGTCGCGGCGAGCACCGCGGCGCAGATCCCGGTCAGCTGCGCGGCGGAGAGGCCGCTCTTGCCGACCTCGTGCAGGATCTGCCGCACCTGCAGGCCGATCAGCAGGAAGACCATGTTCTCCAGCAGGAACTGGACGGTCTCCCAGTTCAGCCGGCTGGCCAGCCGCGACGGACCGGACTGGATCCGCGGCGCCTGGTGGCCCTGGATGAGGCCGGTGACCACCACCGCGAGCACCCCGGACCCGTGCACCGCCTCGGCGAGCAGGTATGCCGCGAACGGCACCGCGAACGACAGCGCGGTGTCGGTGATCGGCTCCTCCAGCCGCTTCCGCAGATACGTGACGATCAGCCCGACCAGGAAGCCGACCACGATCCCGCCGACCGCGGCGACCAGGAAGTCCAGCCCGACCTGCCACATGCTGACGGCGCCCGCGATCGCCGCGATCGCGGTTCGCAGCGCGACCAGCGCGGCGGCGTCGTTGAAGAGGCTTTCGCCTTCCAGCAGCCGGACGAGCTTGCGCGGCATGCCGACCCGGCGCGCGACCACGCTGGCCGCCACCGCGTCCGGCGGAGCGACGACCGCGCCCAGCGCGATCCCGGCGGCCAGCGGCAAGCCGGGCACCACCAGCCAGGCGACCACGCCGACGCCGAGCGCGGTGAACACCACCAGCCCGACCGACAGCAGCATGATCGGCCCGCGCAGCTTCCGGAACGCGACCAGCGAGGTCTGGATCGACGCCGAGTACAGCAACGGCGGCAGCAGCCCGATCAGGACGACTTCCGGGTCGAGGTCGTAGTGCGGCAGCCCGGGAACGAACGACGCCGCGACGCCGACGGCGACCAGGCAGAGCGGTGCCGACCAGTCCACCCGGCGCGCGAAGACGGTCACCAGAAGGACCGTCAGGACGAGCGCCACCAATTCCGCTGCGATCTCCACCGGACAATCATGCGGCTTGCGCTCGCGCAGCACCCGCGCGGACCGGCGTTAGGCTGCCGGGCGTGACGACGGTGGAGACGCGGGCCGGTGCTGTCCGCGGCGCGGTGCGGGACGGAGTCGGGCTTTTCCTGGGGGTGCCGTTCGCGGAACCGCCGGTCGGGGAGTTGCGGTTCCGGCCGCCGGTCCCGGTCGCGGAGTGGACCGGGCTGCGCGACGCGACGGAGTTCGCCGCGAAGGCGCCTCAGCCGGAAGTGACCGGGAAACGCTTCACCGGCGAGGAAGACTGCCTGCACGTCAACGTCTACGCGCCGCACGCGCCCGGTTCGTACCCGGTGCTGGTGTGGATCCACGGCGGCGGAGGCGTGATGGGCTCGCCGCATCAGTTCGACGCGTCCGCGTACGCCCGGCGGGGCGTGGTCGTGGTGACCGTCGGGTACCGGCTCGGGGTTCTCGGCCTGCTGCGGCTGCCCGGCGTTTCCGACGGGAACCTCTCGCTGCACGACCAAGTGCTGGCTCTGCGGTGGGTTCGCGACAACATCGCCGCGTTCGGCGGCGACCCGCGGCGGGTCACGCTCGCCGGGCAGTCCAACGGCGGCCGCACGGTCGGGACCCTGCTGGCGGTCCCGGCCGCACGCGGGCTGTTCCGGCAGGCGATCGTGCAGAGCGGGACCGGCGTCGGTTCCGTGGTCCACACGCCGGCCGAAGCGGAAGCGGTCGGCGAGGCGATGCTGGCCGAGGTCGGCGGCGCGCACCTCGCCACTCTGCCGGTCGCGGAGATTTTGCCCGCGCAGCAACGTCTTACCGCGAAGCTGGGCACGCTGGGGCCCTACCGCGTGGTGATCGACGGCGATCTTCTGCCACGGCGGCCCGGCGAGGCGATCGCGGCCGGAGCGGCGCGGGACGTCCGCCTCCTCGCCGGTACTACGGCCGACGAGCAGGATCTGTTCGCCTGGCTGCAAACCGGCGGCGCGAAGCTGCTCGGCACCGGCTCCACCATGCTCGAACCGGACGACATCGCCAAGATGACCGAGGCGTACCGGCCGCTGCTGCCGGATTGGCCGGAGGACCAGCTGGTGAACCAGGTCCGCACGGCGGGGGACTGGTGGCTGCCGGCGATCCGGCTCGCGGAGAGCCAGCACGCGGCGGGCGGCGCCGCGTGGATGTACCGGCTGGACTGGCGAATCGCGCCGCGCGGGAAGGGCCTCGGCGCGGTGCACGGGCTGGACCTGCCGTTCGTGTTCGACGACATCGGCAACCCGAACTGGCGGTTCCTGTTCGCGGTCTCCCGCCCGGACCCGCGGCGGCGGCAGGCGATCGCGACGGAGATGGTCGAAACCTGGGTCCGGTTCGTCGCGGGCGGCGACCCGGGCTGGCCCGCCTACACGCCGGAGAGCCGGGTGACCCGGCTGTTCGACGACGTCAGCACCACCGTGTCCGATCCGGACCGCGAGCAGCGGGAGCTCTGGAGCTGACGAAAGCCGTGAAGGGAACTTTGAGGGACTCAGAGTCCCTCAAAGTTCCCTTCACGGACGTGCTGCGCTGCCTACCCGCGGACGGTCTGCGTCCCGGTGTTCCAGCCCGCGACCCGCACCGACGGCGCGGACCCGTGCAGGTCGGCGGTGCGGTAGGTGGCGGTGACGGTCACCGATTCGCCTGGCCACAGGCTGACCTGGTTGTCCGTCCAGGTCACCGGCAGCACCGGCTTGCCCGCAGCGTCCACCAGGTGCGTGTCGACCATGAAGGCCGGCGTCTTGCCCGACGAGGTGTTGGTCAGCTTCACCGTGGTGACGGTGGTGCCGTCCGCGCCCGGGACTGAGGTCGCCGTGGCGGCCACCTTCGCCGCGCCCAGCTTCGACAAGCCCGTGAGGTCGGCGCTGGCCGTGGTCGGCGTGTAGTACCAGTCCGTCTTCG
This sequence comes from Amycolatopsis benzoatilytica AK 16/65, assembly GCF_000383915.1. Lineage (NCBI taxonomy): Bacteria > Bacillati > Actinomycetota > Actinomycetes > Pseudonocardiales > Pseudonocardiaceae > Amycolatopsis > Amycolatopsis benzoatilytica. The sequence continues at coordinate 3,482,747 of NZ_KB912942.1, read as the reverse complement.
CCCAGTCGAGCTTGTCCTCCTTGGTGGACAGCCAATACACGTTCCGGCTGACCTCCTTGCCGGACGAGTCGGTGAGCACCAGCTTCGCCAGATACGTGGACGAGAGCCCGCTGACCGAACCGATGTCGAGCGCCTTGGCGTGCGCGCCGCCGCCGTTGACGGACAGGTCCTTGGCGGTCTTGGAGAACTTCTTCGTGCCGTCGGTGTTGTACAGCTCTGCCGTGGCGGTCAGGCCGGACGCCTTCTTGCCGGTGGAGTTGACCACCTCGGCCGACTTCGTGTCGTACGAGTACTGGATGTGCAGCGGCTCGTTCGCCTTCTGGGCCCCGAAGTACGAGCCGTTCTGGTCCATATACGCGTCGAACAGCTGCCAGTGCAGCGAGGTCCAGCCGCTGTTGAGCATCCAGTAGATGAGCCCGGTGGACGGGTTCGACTTGTCCGTGAAATTGCGGGCGTGCGATTCGAACTCCGCGCGGACGTTCTCGTACTGCGCCAGCTGTGCCTTGCGGACGAAGTCCTCGAGGCTGGTCGGCTTGCCGTACCGGGCGGCCAGTGCGTCGCCGAAGAGCTTCAGCCCGGCGAAGGTCTCCGATTCGGAGCGGTGGTACTGCGGCGCGGCGGGGTCCTTCCAGAGCGTTTCCAGCTCGGCCGGCGACATCATCCGCTTGAGCGTGTCCATCGTCGGGATGTCCGGCCCGGCGCTGGTCTCGGAGTTGAAGCTCCAGGCGCCGCCCGCGTCCTTGTGCGCCTTGTCGTACCAGTAGTTCGGCGGCACGTAGTCGTACGGGCCGTTCATCTTCATGCCGGACTTGCCCAGCTGCGGCGACGCCTTGTCCGAGGCCGCCGAGACGATGCCGGCCGGCCAGTCGGCCGCCTTCAGCGCGTCGAGGTAGCCCTTTTCGATCCGCGCGTCCGGCGCGAAGTCGCTGCCGATGTGGAAGGAGAGCACGCTCGGGTGGTCGCGCAGCCGCTCGGCCTCGGCGGTCATCGACGCCTTGGCGATCGGGTAGTCCTTCTCAGTCCACGGCTCGCCCTTCTCGTCGCCGTTGACCTGGCCTTCCCACTTGTCGCAGCATTCCCAGCCGGGCATGGTCAGCACGCCCATCCGGTCGGCGAGGTCGAAGAAGGCGTCCGGCTCGATGTGGCCTTCCAGCCGGACGGTGTTGAGGCCGAGGTTCTTGACGTAGGCGAGCTTGTCCGCCGCGCGGCCCGCGTCCCAGCGCAGCAGCAAGTCGGGGGACCAGCCGCCGCCCTTGATCATCAGCGGCTTGCCGTTGATCGTGTACTGCCGTCCGCCGCTGGAGTTCAGCGTCGCCTTGACATCGCGGATGCCGAAGCTGGAGCGGCTCGCGTCGGACGGCGTGCCGCCCACGCTCGCGGTGAGGTCGAGTTGCTGCATCGGCTGGCCGCCCAGGCCGGCCGGCCACCACACCTGCGGCTTGTGGACGCCGATCACCGGGAAGGTGACGGTCTTCTTCTCGTGCGCGGCCAGCGAAACGTCCTGGCTCACCGGACGGCCCGAGACGGTGCCTGACACCGTGGTGCGGACCGCGGCGTTCGAGTCGTTGCGGACGTCGGCCTTGACGGTGAGGTCGGCGTGGTCGAGCGCGGGCACGTTCAGTTTCGTGACGACGTGCGCGCCGCGCAGCGCGACCGGCCCGCTGTGCCGGACGACGATGTCGCGCGCCAGGCCCATGTTCTGGTCCGGCGGGGTCTGCGCCCAGTCGATCCAGCCCATCGACAGGTCGTTGTTCGGGTCGTTCGGGTAGACCTTGAACGCGACGTTGTTGACGCCCTCGTGCACCTGCGCGGTGACGTCCAGGTCGTGGTTCGTGTAGGGGCCGTTGACCTCGTCCTTGGTGGCCACCCGGGTGCCGTTGACCCAGATGTCGGCCTTCGAGAGAACCCCGCTGACGTCGAGGTAGGTCCGTTGCGACGCGTCGGCGACCTTGAGATCGGCGCGGTACCACCACGGCACCTTGAAGTCCGCGGCCGGCACGTTCTTCATGTTCGTGGAGTAGAACGGGTCGGAGTAGCGGCCGTTGGCGAGCAGCCCGGCGTACACCGTGGACTGCGAGCCGACCGGGTACCAGCCTTGGGTGTCGAAGCCCGGCTTGGACACCGCGGAGTCGTCGGGCACCTTGGCCGAGGACTGGATGAGGTAGCCGGGGATCGTCTCCTCGCCGGGCTGCGGCCCGGCCGAGGCGGCACCGGCCACCGCGGGGATCAACGCGGCGGTCAAGGCGGCGACGGCTAGCAGCCGTCCGGGGATTCTTGGCCGGCGTGGGGTCACGAGCGGTCCTCCTCGGGCTCCTGGCGGCGGCGATTGTTTGTAAACTTACTTAACGATTGCCGGTGATCGTAGCCGCCCGGGGCGTCCGGGAACAGACTTCGGCCCGGTCTTTTCGTCCGATTTTCGCCGCGGCCCGCTTCAGACCGTGCCGACGTAGTACCAGCGCCCGTCCTCGCGGACGAACCGGCTGTTCTCGTACTGCGCCTCGCCCTGGCCGCGGTAGCGGTAGTGCGCGCGGAACTCGACGGTGCCCTCGTTCTGCAGCAGCGTGCCGCCGGTGCGGCCGAGGATCTCCAGCCGGGTCCATTCCTGGGCAGGGTCGAGCCGCAGCCGCATCGGCCGGGTGTCCGGATGCCAGGTGGCGAGCAGGTACTCGGGCTCGCCGACGGCGAACGCGCAGTAGCGGGAGCGCATCAGGAGTTCGGCGGTGGGGGCGTGCTGGTCGCCGCGGTGGAACCGGCCGCAACAGGCGGCGTACGGCTCGGGCAGCCCGCACGGGCAAGGGTTGGTCACGCACTGATTCTGTCTCCAGCGCGGTCGCTGCCCGCACCCAGGCGGCGGACTGCCCGCAGCCGGCTAGCCGCGCGCCCGGCGGATCCCGGCCTTCGCGGCTTCCTGCGCACCCTTCACTGCGAGCTTGTCGGCGCGTTCGTTCTCCGGCAGCCCGGCGTGCCCCTTGACCCACAGCCATTCGACCTCGTGCCGCTGCCCGGCCTCGTCGAGGCGCTGCCACAGGTCGGCGTTCTTGACCGGCTGCTTCGCCTGGGTCTGCCAGCCGTTCTTCTTCCAGCGCGGCATCCACTGCATGACGCCGTTGCGGACATAGGTGCTGTCGGTGTAGATCTTCACCACCGCGGCGCGGGTGAGGCTCTCCAGCGCGCGGATCGGCGCCATCAACTCCATGCGGTTGTTCGTGGTGACGGCGTCCTCCGCGCCGTACAGCTCGCGCTCGTGCTTGCCGTAGCGCAACAGCGCGCCCCAGCCGCCGGGGCCGGGATTGCCGCTGCACGCGCCGTCGGTGTAGATCTCCACGGCTTGCTCCGTCTGCTCCGCCACCCGGGCGACCTTACCGTTTCGCATGGTGGGAGCCGGAATGCCATGCCGAGGCTGGCGTTGGGCTTGGCAGACGAGCGGAAGGGGCCGGAGATGACGGTGGAGTTCGCGCAAGCTTGGCGGGACTGGAAGGCCGAGCGGGAGAAGACGCTGGCCGATCCGTACGGCTGGCTGGCGCTGGTGTCGCTGGACTGGCTGGAGGACGCGCCGCGGACCTACCCCGGGCTGCCCGGGCGCTGGTGGCAGGACGCCGAAGCGGCCTACGTCGACCCGGACGGCGGCGAGCTCCGGCACGAGGGCGAGCCGCTCACCGGCGTCCGCCGGTTCGAGCTGGTGAACAGCGGGGCGGGCACCCGGGTCACCGCCGGGGCGGTGGAGATCGAGGTGGCGCGGCGGTCCGGCTACCTGATCCGCGTGCACGACCCGAAAGCGCCGGTGCTGCACGGGTTCCACGGGGTGCCGTCCTACGCGCCGGACCCCTCCTGGGTGCTGACGGGCAGGTTCGAAGCGTTCGGCGAGCCGCGGCCGACGACGGTCGGTGCGGTGGTGGAGGGCCTGTCGCACGTCTACACCGCGCCGGGTCAGGTCGTCTTCGAGCGCGACGGCGCGCAGCACACGCTGACCGCGTTCAACGGCAAGGGGAGCGGGTTCAGCATTCTTTTCACCGACGAGACCAGCGGCGTGACCACGTACGCCGCCAACCGTTCGCTGCCGGTGTCCGAACCGGACGCGGACGGCACCGTGACGCTGGACTTCAACCGTGCCGTCAACCTGCCGTGCGCGTTTACCGACTTCGCGACCTGCCCGTTGCCGCCGGCCGGGAACCACCTGCCGTTCCCGGTGGAAGCCGGGGAGAAGGTGCCGTACGAGCGGCGGGACTGACGTCGCTCCCGGCGGCCGGTGCGTACTGGGCGGACGCACCGGCCGACCGGTCACTTGATCGGGTCGGGGCGGTCGCCGGCGAGCAGCAGTTGCGGCACCTGGGTCAAGGTCCAGCCGGACCCGGCCGGGGTGAGCACCCAGACGAGATCGAACCGGTCGTCCGGCCACCGCTGGGGCGCGGGCGCGCCGAACGCGGCCGCCAGCGCCGGGATTTCCTCGTGCTGCCAGCTGATCAGCGTGGGCTCGGACCGGCGCGAGACCTCCGCGGCGAGCTGGGACTCGCTGCCTTTCGCGTAGGTCGTGTCGAGCTGCTTGCCCAGTCGCTCGGCCAGCGGCGTCGCGGTCTCGCGCGGCCGGGTGCCCTCGCCGCCGCTCCCGCCCGCGGCGTAAACGGCGGTCGGGCGCGCCAAGCCGTCGCGGAGCGCGCCGGTCGACGGGTCGAACAGTTCGACCAGCGCGCCGGCCCGGGTCCAGCCGCGGACGGTGAGCGAATGCGAGTCGGCGTTGCCGTTCACGTCGATGCCCTGCGGCCCGCCGGAGCCGTCCGGCTTTTCGCCGTGCCGGATGATCATCACCCGCGCGCCCGGCGCCGGCGCGGCGGCGGCCCGGGCCCCCTGGCCGGACGCGCAGCCGGCCACGAAGAGCGCCGCACCGCCCGCCGCGCCGCCGAGCAGTGTCCGCCGCGACCACACCTGACCTGTCATGCCGTCTCCCGAATCCGAAGTTGACCTTCGTGTGTCGTACCGGCTCCGGCCGCTCCCGGCAATACTCCGCGCGCGAGGACGGCCGAATTCCCCTCACAAAGTCGGGGATGTTCCGTAGCATCCCGGTCGACCGGGACGAAACGAACGGAAAGCAGGGCGGATGGCAGCGGCACACGGGCAGTTGATGCTCCGGCTCGTCCCCGAGGAATTTCTGGCCGCCGGCGACGCCGCCGTGCCGGAATTCGCACCCGGTCTGTATGCCGTGATCACCGTCGAGGTGCCGCCGGACGCGGAAGTGGACGAGGCGTACCTGAACCGGTCGATCGACGATTCGCTGGGCACCCCGCTGGAACAGGCGGAACGGAATCTGGCCGCGCTACCGGTCGAGCGGCACGAAATCGTGCACATCGCCGACGGCGGCGCGTTCCACCTGCTGTCCGGGGAATCCGGTTCCATTGCCAGCCAAGTGCTCGTTTTCGACCAGCTCTATCGGAAACTGACCGGAAAGGAAGTGCCAGCCGGGGGTTTGGTGTGCGCCATTCCCACTGACCGGCATGTGCTGTTCTTCCCGCAGGAAGAGGGGTCCTACGGCACGCTCACCGGGGTGGCCGAACGCGCGGCGGGGTTGTTCACCCAAGGGCCGCGCGAACTGTCGCCGCACGTTTACCTGTGGCAGCGCGGAGAAATGACCCAGTTGACGGTTCAGCAGGGCGACGAGATCCGCTTCCGGCCGTCCGCCGAGGTAGCCGCTGACGCGACGGACGGCCCGCTGGTCGACGACCCGTCAGTGCCGCCGGATCCGCACAATTTCGTGTTCGTGACCCGGGTGCTGGGATCGGCCGCCCTGGACTACGGCGCCCTCCTGCTCTCCGGGATGCAGAAGGGAAACCAGACCCCCAACGAATTCCTGGCGAAGGGCTGGGCGGATATCGGCGGCTACCTGCCAGCCGAGCTGCGCCGGCCGCTGGACGTCCCGCATGGCCGGCTGGCGGAAATCGCCGGGCACGAACTGCTTCTGGTCGCTTTCGCCGGTGTGATCGAACCCGCCGAATCCTATTTCGCGGCCGTCGTGCTCCCCGCCGGCTCGTCCGTCTGCCGCTTCTTCACGCTGGCGAACGACGGCGGGGGCGACGGGCGGACAGCGCTGCTGGGGGAGTGGCTGGCGAGCGGCTACGTGCCTCGGCAGGAACAGGTGCCGGTGGACGAGAACGCTTTCCTGCAAGGAATCGCGGACGTCTTGGCCCCGCCGAAACGCCGGGGACTGTTTCGCCGGCGGCGGTGACGGTCTGGCGGCGTCCGCGGGCGGCAGCCAATCGCGGCCTGGTTCGGGGAGTGCCTCCGTCCCGACGTCGAGCTCGCCGCGCGCGTGCCGGGAGAACTCGCCCCGCTTCACCCCGATCGCGCGAGAGAGCCCGGCGTACTCGACGCGGCTCATCGCGCGGCCGCGGGCTGACCAGCTGAGCGTCCAGACCGAGCCATGCCAACCGCGCGCGGCCTCGACCGATCCGGTAAGCCGAGCAAGCACGGATTCCCGCTTTGTCGCGCGCTCGTTCTCGGCCTCGGCGAACGCGGCGAGACCGTCCTCGACGTCGATCGGCAACGCACTGGCGCGCGCCGAACGCGCCGCTGGTTTGTCCGTGAAGGGCCCCTTGAGGGACTTGGATTCCCTCAAGGGGCCCTTCACGGACAGACCGCAAAACTGGCCGCCCAGGCATCCACGGTCAGCCGTCTTCCGGCGAAAGTGCAGGTAACGCCCGCGCCGGGCGCATCGCCGAATGGCGTTTTAAAGCGTTCTCGATCTCGCTGGCGACGGATGGCCGGTTGTGTAGGACGGCGGGCACCCGGCGGTTGCCGCCGAAGGCGGCGAGCATCGCCCAAGATGCCCGCGCTGGTGGTGTAGTGCTTCGGCCAGCCGCAGCACTACACCACGTCCCAGGCTTTTCGCGGGGCGGCAGAGTCCGGACGAGTCCATGGCCGCTTTCCACTGGACTGTTCCGGCCTCGGGCTCACCAGCCGCGTTCGCGCCACTCCTTGAGCTTCGGCCGCTCCGCGCCCAGCGTCGAATCGTCGCCGTGGCCCGGGTAGAACCACGTCTCGTCCGGCAGCACGTCGAAGATCCGTGCCTCGACGTCGTCCAGCAGCGAGGCGAAGTCTTCCGGCGACGCGGTCTTGCCGACCCCGCCCGGGAACAGCGAATCGCCGGTGAACAGGTGCGGCGGGCCGGACGGGTCGCGGTAGAGCAGCGCGATCGAGCCCGGCGTGTGGCCGCGCAGGTGGATCACTTCCAGCGTCGCCTCGCCGACCTTCAGCGTGTCACCGTTTTCGACGAGGAAGTCCGGCGGGATGGGCAGCGGGCCGGCGTCGAGCGGGTGCGCGGCGGTGTTCGCGCCGTTCGCCCCGGCGACCGCGCCGAGCGCCTGCCAGTGGTCGCCGTGCTGGTGCGTCGTCACGACGGTGCGCAGCGCGGGCCGGTCCGGGCCGTGGCCGATCAGGTCGGAGATGCGATCCGGGTCGTTGGCGGCGTCGATGAGCAGCGCCTCGTTCTGCGCGCGGCAGACGAGCAGGTACGCGTTGTTGTCCATCGGGCCAACGGAGAGCTTGGTGATGGTGAGCCCGGGCAGCGTGCGCCGGGCGGCGTCGCCGCCCGGTTCGACGTGTCCGGTGTAGGTGTCGGCGATGTTCACGAGTCCCCACGGTAGCCGGGCCGTCCAGCGCGCCGCAGTTCGCGTGCGCCGTTTTTGTCGGTGCCGGCTGTCAAGATGTCCGCATGCCTTCCTGGAGCGACCCGCTCGTCAAGCTCGCGCGCGAGAACCTGCCGCCGGACGTGGCCGAGGCGTGGGAAACGGTGTACCGGCCCGCGGTGCGGCTGACCACGGGCGGCGCCGGCGCGCGCGCCGGGCAGCTCGGCGGGAGCCCGGAGCTGCCTGCCGGCGCGGAATGGCCGAGGTGGCGAGGCGAGCTGCCGATGAACTTCGTCGCCTCGGTCGATTGCGCGGCGCTGCCGCGAGTCCCGGGCGGGATCGAGCTGCCCGCCGGCGGGTCGTTGCTGTTCTTTTACTGCGACGACTGGTTCGAGGCCGAAGGCCCGGTCGATCTGACGTCTCTCGGGGCGGTGCTCGGCGTCCCGGCCGGCGCCGAGACCGCCGAACGCACCGCACCGGAGGGCGTCGAGGCTTATCCGAGGCTGGACCTGTCCGCGAACGTCACCGGCACCTTCCCGGGTTCCGAACACGAGGTGCTGCGCCGCACGCTGGCCCGCGACGGGCGCCCGCTCACCGACCCGGACAACTGGTCGGAGGAGTTCTTCGACCTCCTCCGGGAGTCCGCGGTCGCGCCGTATCACCAGATCGGGGGCTGCTCGTGGCCGGTCCAGGGCCCACCGGAAGACGAGGTCGCCCTCGCGGTCCTGCCGGACGGATCCGAAGACTCGGCCTACGCCGACGAAGCGCTCCGCTGGGTCCTGCTCGCCCAGATCGACAGCGACGGCGACGCGGGCATGACGTGGGGCGACGTCGGCATCCTGTACTGGCTGATCCGCGACGACGACCTCGCCGCGGGCCGCTTCGACCGGGTCCGGTGCGTCATGCAGAGCGGCTGAGCGTCAGCGGCGATCCGCCGCGGCCGTGCCGCCGTGCGGCGGGGCCCGCCCGGTTCCCGTTCGCCGCCGTTCCCGGCGGCGGCTCCGCGGAAAACGCCGCTCGCCGGCCGGTTTCCCGGGCCGCGCACCGGGGCCGGACGGCCTCGGCGCACCTGTATCGTGGAGCTGGGACCGCCCGCGCACCCGCTCCGCCGCGCGGGGCCGCAGACAGCGCCCCGGCGACCCGCCGCAGGCCGCTTCCCCCGGCCTCCGGAGAGCGGAAAAGCCCAGGCAGAATACGTGCGGTCCGGTTTTTGTCGGTGGTCGTCCCTACCCTGGGCGCACCTGTCGGAACCGGATCCCCGGCGGGCCACCGAGCAGAACAAGGGAAGGGACGTAGGCGTGGCTGATCGCCTCGTTGTTCGCGGAGCGCGCGAGCACAATCTCCGCGGAGTCGATCTCGACCTGCCGCGCGACAGCATGATCGTGTTCACCGGCCTGTCCGGGTCGGGCAAGTCGAGTCTCGCGTTCGACACGATCTTCGCCGAGGGGCAGCGCCGGTACGTGGAATCGCTGTCGGCGTATGCCCGGCAGTTCCTCGGGCAGATGGACAAGCCCGACGTCGACTTCATCGAGGGCCTCTCTCCCGCGGTGTCGATCGACCAGAAGTCCACCTCGCGCAACCCGCGCTCGACGGTCGGCACCATCACCGAGGTCTACGACTACCTGCGGCTGCTCTACGCCCGCGCGGGCAAGGCGCACTGCCCGACGTGCGGCGAGGCGATCAGCAAGCAGACGCCGCAGCAGATCGTCGACCAGGTGCTCGCGATGGCCGAGGGCACCCGGTTCCAGGTGCTCGCGCCGGTCGTGCGCGGGCGCAAGGGCGAATACCTCGACCTGTTCCAGAATCTGCAGCAGCAGGGCTACGCGCGCGTGGTCGTCGACGGCACGGTGCACCCGCTCACCGACCCGCCGAAGCTGAAGAAGCAGGAAAAGCACCAGATCGGCGTGGTCATCGACCGGCTCGCGGTCAAGACGAGCGCGCGGCCGCGGCTCACCGACTCGGTGGAGACCGCGCTGCGGCTGGCCGACGGCCTGGTCGAGCTGGAGTTCGTCGATCTGGAGGAGCACGACCCGCACCGGGTGCGCGGCTTCTCCGAGAACCTCGCCTGCCCCAACGGCCACCCGCTGGCGATCGAGGACCTCGAGCCGCGCTCGTTCTCGTTCAACTCTCCCTACGGCGCGTGCCCGGAATGCACCGGCATCGGTATCCGCAAGGAGGTCGACCCGGAGCTCGTGGTGCCGGACGACGAGCTGTCGCTGGCCGACGGAGCGATCGCGCCGTGGGCGGGCGGCCAGAGCGCCGACTATTTCCTGCGGCTGCTGGAATCGCTGTCCGAGGCGATCGGCTTCCGGATGGACACGCCGTGGCGGCGGCTGCCGGCGAAGGTGCAGAAGGCGGTGCTGCACGGCATCGACGAGCAGGTGCACGTCCGCTACCGCAACCGGTACGGCCGGCAGCGCTCGTACTACGCGGCCTTCGAGGGCGTCATCCCGTTCCTGGAGCGGCGCCTGGAGCAGACCGACTCGGAGTACATGCGCGAGCGGTACGAGGGCTACATGCGCGAGGTCCCGTGCCCGGCCTGCCAGGGCACCCGGCTCAAGCCGGAGATCCTCGCGGTCACGCTCGAGCACGCGACGCAGGGCGACCGGTCGATCGCCGAAGTCTGCGCGCTGTCCATCGCGGAGGCGTCGGCGTTCCTGGACGAGCTGGTGCTCGGGCCGCGCGAGGCGATGATCGCCGGCGCGGTGCTGAAGGAGATCCAGGCCCGGCTGCGCTTCCTGCTCGACGTCGGCCTCACCTACCTGTCGCTGGACCGCGCGTCCGGCACCCTGTCCGGCGGCGAGGCGCAGCGGATCCGGCTGGCCACCCAGATCGGCTCCGGCCTGGTCGGCGTGCTGTACGTGCTGGACGAGCCGTCGATCGGCCTGCACCAGCGGGACAACCACCGGCTGATCGAGACGCTCACCCGGCTGCGCAACCTGGGCAACACGCTGATCGTCGTCGAGCACGACGAGGACACCATCCGGGCCAGCGACTGGGTGGTCGACATCGGCCCGGGCGCGGGCGAGCACGGCGGCCACATCGTGCACAGCGGCCCGTACAAGAAGCTCCTGAAGAGCAAGGACTCGATCACCGGCGCGTACCTGTCCGGGCGCCGCCGCATCGAGATCCCGGCGATCCGGCGGCCGGTCGACAAGAAGCGGCAGCTGACCGTGGTCGGCGCGCGCGAGCACAACCTGCGCGGCATCGACGTGTCATTCCCGCTCGGCTGCCTGGTGTCGGTCACCGGGGTGTCCGGATCGGGCAAGTCGACCCTGGTCAACGACATCCTGGCGCAGGTGCTGGCGAACAAGCTGAACGGCGCGCGCCAGGTCCCCGGCCGGCACACCCGGATCAACGGGCTCGGCAACGTGGACAAGCTGGTCCGCGTCGACCAGTCGCCGATCGGCCGCACCCCGCGCTCGAACGCGGCCACCTACACCGGCGTGTGGGACCACGTGCGCAAACTGTTCGCGGCGACCACCGAAGCGAAGGTCCGCGGCTACCAGCAGGGCCGGTTCTCGTTCAACGTCAAGGGCGGCCGCTGCGAAGCGTGCGCCGGCGACGGCACAATCAAGATCGAGATGAACTTCCTGCCGGACGTCTACGTCCCGTGCGAGGTGTGCAAGGGCGCCCGGTACAACCGGGAGACGCTCGAAGTGCACTACAAGGGCAAGACGGTGTCCGACGTGCTGGACATGCCGATCGAGGAGGCCGCCGAGTTCTTCGAGCCGATCAAGGCGATCCACCGCCACCTGCAGACCCTGGTCGACGTCGGCCTCGGCTACGTCCGACTGGGCCAGCCGGCCCCGACCCTGTCCGGTGGCGAGGCGCAGCGCGTGAAGCTGGCGAGCGAACTGCAGAAGCGCTCCACCGGCAAGACCGTCTACATCCTCGACGAGCCGACCACCGGACTGCACTTCGAGGACATCAGCAAGCTGATCGGCGTGATCAACGGCTTGGTGGACAAGGGCAACACGGTGATCGTCATCGAGCACAACCTCGACGTCATCAAGACCTCCGACTGGGTTGTCGACATGGGCCCCGAAGGCGGGTCCGGCGGAGGCACGGTGATCGCCGAAGGCACGCCGGAAGACGTGGCGGCGACCGAGGGCAGCTACACCGGGGAGTTCCTGGCGGAGGTACTGAAGCAGGGCTGAGCGGGGGCGGTGCGGCGGGATGGCCCGGCCGGGCCGCGGCCCTGATCCCCGGCGCGACAGCGGCCCCGAGAGACGTACGGCTCGAAGCTGGCGGTCGCCGGGTCAGCCCTTCCCGGTCGTGCGTTCCACCACCGCCGACAGCGGGCCGTATGCCAGCGCCCGAAGCCGGAAAGCCGAGCCCTGCTCGCCAGGCAGGAGCGACAGGGCGCACTGGGTCGCGTTCGGGTCGGTGACCTCCACCGGTGCGAAGTCCGAGGTGCCGGGCCGGCGGATCTCCAGCAGGAATCCGGCCTCGTCCGTCGAATGGTCGGTCCAGGAGAACTGGACATTCTGGTCCGCGGCGGCCGTCGCGGCGAGGTCGCCGGGGGCGGAGCCGGCCTGTCCGACAGCGACCGGGGCCGCGGTGCCGGGGTGCCGGGCGTGCGGTGCGCCGACGGTCGTGACCGTGGAGACCGGGCCGGTGAAGGAGCGTACGCGGTAGTAGAACGGCGTTTCCGGGATCAGGTTCGGGTGCGTGTACGACGTTTGGCCGGGCGGGAGGTACTGCAGCGCGGTCCACGGGCCCTCGGCGGCATTCGCGTATTCGAGCAGGTAGCCCGCCGCGGCCGGGTCGGTCGGCCAGTGCAGGACGACGTCGGTCGGAGTCGTGAGGGTCGCGGTGAATGCCGGGGCAGCCGGCGGACGCGGGGCTGCTGACGTGCCACAGCTCGTGGCGAAGACCAGCGTCGCCGAAGCGAGCGCGGCGAAGGCCAGCGAAGCCGGGCGACGAGGTGAAACGGGCACAGCGAGCCTCCGGACAGTCCAGGCGGCGGCGTACCCAGGGTGCGGGCCAGCATAGGAACAGCTGCCGAAGATCGACAAGCGGCTGTCCCGGTGAACGGCAGCCGGCGCGGCTTGCCGCGATCCCGGCCACGGCGGAGGCTGGAAGCCACCGGCGGGAGGGGGAAGCACCATGAGCGGCTTGTACCAGTTCCGGAGCGTCTGGTGGCTGCCCGAAACTTCGCCGACGCGGGTGTTCGATGCGATCGTCGACCTCGAGTCCTACCCCCGCTGGTGGCCGGACGTCCGGTCGGTCCGCCAGCTCACTCCCGACACCGCGCAGGTGGTCTGCCAGTCCCGTCTGCCGTACCGGATCGTCGTCGCGATGCGGCGGGAAGTGGAAGACCTGGCCTCCGGGCGGGTCCGGGTCCGGTTGAGCGGCGACCTGGACGGGACGCTCGCCGGATCGCTCCTGCCCGAGGCAGGCGGGACCCGGCTGGAAATCGTCCAGGAAGTCAGTGCGCGGAAAGCGTTGCTGCGCCGGCTTGACGCGGTCGCCCGGCCGTTCTTCCGCGCCAACCACGCATGGATGATGCGCCGGGGACAGCACGGGCTGGCGGCCTACCTCGCGAAGTAGGGGCCAGCCCCGTCGAGCAGACCAGCTGGGCTGCTCGACGGGGCTGAACGGGCGGTCCGGACCGTTCACCGCGCGGCCGCTGCAGACGCCTGGCTACCGGGCCGGATCGGGTTGTCCGGCAGGGGCTTCGGCAGCTGGGGAAGGGGCAGCGGGCACGGATCGGCGGCTCAACGCGACTGCCGCGATGACCGCGGCGAGGGCGGTCAGTCCGGCGCTGTAGCCGTAGGCGACCCGGAAGCCGGAGGCCAGTGCCTCCTTCTCCGCGGCACCGGCGGCGAGCAGGTCAGTCGTGCGTGTCGCGGCCACCGCGGCCAGCAATGCGGTGCCGATCGCTCCGCCGACCTGCTGCGTGGTCGTGATCATCCCGGACGTCACGCCCGAATCGCTGGAGGTCGCGTGGGACATCGCCAGCCCCATCAAAGCCGGGATCGCCATCCCCGCACCCGCGCCCATCAGCACCAGCGACGGGAGGACGTGCAAGGCGTAGCCACCGCCGGTCTGGACTTGGGTCAGGTACAGGAACGCGGCCGAGGTGGTCACCAGACCGGTCACGAGCACCGCGCGCGGCGAGAAGCGGGTGTTGAGCCAGTTCGCCAGGCCCAGCGAGAAGGTCGCGATCACGACCGGAGTCGGCACGAAGGCGAAACCCGTTGTCAGCGCGTCGAAACCGAGCACTTGCTGCAGATACAGCGCGGTGACGAACTGGAAGCCGAGGAATCCGGCGACCATCACGACCATGGTCAGGTTCGCACCGCTGATCGCGCGGATCCGGAACAGGCGCAGCGGCAGCAGCGGGGTCTTGGTTCGCGCCTGGCGGAGAACGAACGCTGCCAGCAGCGCCGCGGCCAACGCGAGGGCGCCGATCGTCCGGAACGACCAGCCTGCGTCGCCGGTCTGCACGATGCCCAGCACCAGCAGCATGATCCCGCCGGTGACCAGGAGCGCGCCGAGCACGTCGACACCGGTGCGCAGGCCCAGCCCCTGGTCCGACGCGATGACCAACGGGGTCAGGAGCAGCGCCGCGACGCCGATCGGCAGGTTGAGGTAGAAGGTCCAGTGCCAGTCGAGGCCCTGGGTCAGCGCGCCGCCGGCGACCAAGCCGATCGACGCGCCCGCGGCCTGGGTGAAGCTGTACACGCCGAGCGCGCGGATTCGGGCGCGCGGTTCCGGATAGAGCGTCACGATCATGCCCAGGACGACCGCGGACGCGAGTGCGCCGCCCACGCCCTGCGCGAACCGTGCGATGACCAGGGTGGCGGCGTTCGGGGAGAGGCCGGCGGCCAGCGATGCCGCGGTGAACACGACGACGCCGGTCAGGAACACCCGGCGGCGGCCGGCCAGGTCGCCGAGGCGGCCGGAGAACAGGAGCAGGCCGCCGAAGGCGACGAGGTAGGCGTTGACCACCCAGGCGAGCCCGGGCGCGCTGAAGCCGAGGTCGGTTTTGATCACCGGCAGGGCGACCGCGACGATGGAGCTGTCGAGCACCACCATCAGCGAGGCGGCGGACAGCACCGCGAGCGCCGCGCCCCGATGCCGGGCAGTTTCGGGCATTACCGGTCCTCCAGATCACGTAATGAGCGAGTTTGCGCTGGTCGTGGCCAGTGCATCTCTTGTAACAGTGCTCATCATGTGTGACCATGGAGCGGTGCGGAAGGAGGCACTTTCATGTCCCAGGGGAACACCGCTGTGACCGACCAGGCCACGGACTTCGACCCGGCGAAATTCGCCGTGTGCACGGTGATGGAGGTCGTGAACCGGATCAGCGGCAAGTGGGTGATCGGGATCCTGCTGGAGGCGACGCGCGGGCCGGTGCGGTTCACCGAGCTGGAGCGGGCGGTGCCGGGCATCAGCCGCCGGATGCTCACGCTCACCTTGCGCAACCTGGAACGCGACGGCCTGCTGCACCGCACGGTGTATCCGACGGTCCCGCCGCGGGTCGAGTACGAGGCGACCGCGATGGCGCGCGAGCTGTACGACTCGCTGTCCGGGCTGGTCGACTGGGCGGAGCGGCACCGCGAGGCGATCGCGGTGTCCCGGCAGGACTACGACGGGCGCGGTGCGTGCGACGTCGCGAAGGCGCCGAAATCCGGCGAGTGAACGAAAACCGGCCCCCGTCCAAGAGAACGGGGGCCGGGAAAAGGCGACGAACAGGCGCCGTGTCCATGCGCACGGGGGACGCGCATGGACACGGCGCCTTGATCGGTCCGCACCCGGAGGGAAGGGGGCCGGGCGCGGACCGGCTCAGGCGCCCGCCGGGACCGGCTGTGCGGGTTCGACGGGTTCGGCGGCGGCGCCGTGGTTCTCGTCGAGCAGGGTCGCTTCGTCGAACGGGGCGTTGCCGGCGAACACCTGCTGCGCCCGGTCGCGGTCGAATTCCTTCATCCACGATCCGATCAGGACAGTCGCGACCGCGTTGCCGGCGAAGTTCGTCAGTGCGCGGGCCTCGGACATGAACCGGTCGATGCCCAGGATGAAGCCGACGCCGTCGACCAGGTCCGGCCGGTGCGACTGCAGCCCGCTGGCCAGGGTCGCGATGCCGGCGCCGCTGACGCCCGCCGCGCCCTTCGACGCGATGACCATGAACAGCAGCAAGGTGATCTGCTCGCCGAGCGCGAGCGGCTGGTCCTGCGCGGTGGCGATGAACAGCGTCGCCATGGTCAGGTAGATCGCGGTGCCGTCGAGGTTGAACGAGTAGCCGGTGGGCACCGTGATGCCGACGACCGGCTTGCTGACGCCCAGGTGCTCCATCTTCGCGATCAGCCGCGGCAGCGCCGATTCCGAGGACGAGGTGGAGAGGATCAGCAGGAATTCGCGGCCCAGATAGCCCATCAGCCGGAAGATGTTGACCCGCGCGCCGAGCCACAGCACCGCGCCGAGGACGCCGAACACGAACAGCAGGCAGGTGACGTAGAACCCGAGCATGATCACCAGCAGGCTGCGCAGCGCGCCCCAGCCGGTGGCGCCGACCACCGCGGCGATCGCGCCGAACGCGCCGACCGGGGCGGCCCACATGATCATCGCCAGCACCCGGAACACCAGTCGCTGGATGTGCTCGATGCCGCGCAGGATCGGCTCGCCGCGCTTGCCGAGCTTCTGCAGCGCGAACCCGCACAGCAGAGCGATCAGCAGCGTCTGCAGGACCTGGCCTTCGGTGAAGGCGGACACGAACGTCTTCGGGATGATGCCGAGCAGGAAGTCGGTGGTGCCTTCGCCGCCCTTGGCCTGCTGGTGCACCTTCGACACGTCGGCCGGGTTGAGGTGCAGGCCGCTGCCCGGGTGCAGCAGGTTGCCGACGACCAGGCCGATCGCCAGCGCGAACGTCGACATCACGA
This sequence comes from Amycolatopsis benzoatilytica AK 16/65, assembly GCF_000383915.1. Classification (NCBI taxonomy): domain Bacteria; kingdom Bacillati; phylum Actinomycetota; class Actinomycetes; order Pseudonocardiales; family Pseudonocardiaceae; genus Amycolatopsis; species Amycolatopsis benzoatilytica. Next base: position 3,466,246 of record NZ_KB912942.1, on the reverse strand, counting down.
TGAAGTAGACCAGCGCGGTGATGCCGACCTTGCCGACCTTCGCCGCCTTCGCGACCGAGCCGATGCCCAGCACGATGGTGCAGAAGATGATCGGGGAGATCATCATCTTGATGAGATTGACGAAACCGGTGCCCAGAGGGGCGAGGTTCTTGCCGACGGACGGCCAGATGAGGCCGACCGCGACGCCGAGCACGACGGCGACGATGACGGCAAGGTAGAGATAGCGGGTGCGGTCGCGCTTGGGCGCGGCTGCCCCGGGGGTCGGTGTCGGCACCGTTGCCTCCAGCTCGGGTGGTGGGAACGCCGGTCACTATGCGGGGCGGATATGACCGGCGTCACCGTTGTGTTCATTGAGTTCGCGGCCCGTGATGCGTCCGTTGTGGACGCCGGGCCGCGGTGCCGGCGTACCGCCGGACCCGCGGATGTGCTGGTATGGGCGGGTGCCCCCGACACCTCGGATCCGGACGAGCCACTGGAGCCTGGCCCGTCAGCTGCTGGTGCTGCAGCTGGCGATCCTGCTCGTGCTCGTCGCCGGCGGGATCACTATCGCCTATCTGGACGCGCGGCGCACCACGACCAACCGGGCCAGCGAGCAGTCGCTGGCGGTGGCGCACGCGATCGCGGACGCCCCGGACATCGCCCGGGCGGTCGCGACCCCGGATCCCACCGCGACGCTGCAGCCGTATGCGCAGCAGGTGCTGGCCGACACCCGGGTGGACTTCGTGACGATCATGTCCCCGCAAGGGATCCGGTACACCCATCCGAACCCGGCGCTGATCGGCCGGCGGTTCCTCGGGCACATCGAAGCCGCGCAGCAGGGCGGCGTGGTCACCGAGACCTACACCGGTTCGCTCGGCCCGTCGGTGCGCGCGGTGGTGCCGGTGTTCGGCGCGCAGCACCGGGTGGTCGCGCTGGTCGCGGTGGGCATCACGATCGCGGCGATCTCGGCCGAACTGCAGGACCGGGTCTGGCCGTTGCTCGGCGTGGCCGCTGCGGTGCTGCTGGTGGGCGGCTGCGGCGGCTGGCTCGTGAGCGCCCGGCTGAAGCGGCAGACCCGCGGGATCGCGCCGGCCGAGCTGAGCAATCTGTTCGAGTATCACGAAGCCGTGCTGCATTCGGTGCGCGAGGGCGTGCTGCTGGTCGGCCGGGACGGTCGCGTCGGCTTGTGCAACGACGGCGCGCGCACGCTGCTCGGTCTGAGCGGCGACCCGGTCGGCAAGCAGCTGGCCGAGCTGGGACTTTCGGCGGAGCTGACGGCGGCGTTCACCGCGCCGGAGAACCGCACCGAAGAACTGCATCTCACCGATTCGCGGGTGCTGGTCGTGAGCACCACGCTCGTCCGGTCCGGCAGCCGCGCGCAGGGGACGGTGGTGATTCTTCGCGACCACACCGAACTTCAGACGCTCACCGGGGAGCTGACCACCGCGCGCAGTCTCGCCGAAGCCTTGCGGTCGCAGGCACACGAGGCGGCGAACCGGTTGCACACGGTGGTGTCCCTGGTGGAGCTGGGCCGTCCCGAGGACGCCGTGGAGTTCGCGACCGCGGAGCTCGCCTTGGCACAGGAATTGACCGACCGGGTGATGAGCGCGGTCTCCGAACCGGTGCTCGCCGCGTTGCTGCTGGGCAAGGCCGCGGAGGCGAGCGAGCGCGGCGTGGAGCTGACCATCACGCCGGACACGATGATCGACGACCTCGGCCCCGGCGTCGCCAGCCGCGACCTGGTGACCATCCTCGGCAACCTGATCGACAACGGAATCGACGCGGTGGTCCGCGGATCCGGAGTGCGGCCGTCCGTGGTGGTGACCGCGCGGTCCGAAGAGGACGGTCTGCTGCTGCGGGTCGCGGACAACGGGCCGGGCGTGCCGGAGGAAGCGGTTGGGGAGATGTTCCGGCGGGGCTGGTCCACGAAGGCCGGGGACGAACACGGCCTCGGCCTCGCCCTGGTCGTCCAGGCGGTGCGGCGGTACGGCGGCACGATCGACGTGGGACGGGACGGCGGGGCGGTGTTCACCGTGCGGTTGCCCAGGCAGGAGGTGGCGGCGTGATCCGGGTGCTGGTGGTGGAAGACGAGCCGGTGGCGGCCGACGCGCATCGGCTGTACGTCGAGCGGATGCCCGGCTTCGAGGTCGCCGGCGTCGTGCATTCCGGCGGCGAGGCGCTGCGGTTCTGCGAACGCGAGCCGGTCGACCTCGTCCTGCTGGATTTCTACCTGCCGGACACGCATGGCCTCGCGGTGTGCCGTTCGCTGCGCGCGGCCGGGCTGCCGATCGACGTCATCGCGGTGACCTCCGCCCGCGACCTCGCTCTGGTGAAGGCCGCGGTGTCGGTTGGCGTGGTGCAGTACCTGCTGAAGCCGTTCACGTTCGCTTCGCTGCGGGACAAGCTGGAGCGTTACGCGTCGTTCCGCGAGGCGTCCGGCGAGGTCACCGGACAGGCGGAGATCGACCGCGCGCTCGGCACGCTGCGGACCACCGAGGCCGCGCCGCTGCCGAAGGGGATGAGCGCGGAAACGCTGGATGCGATCACGGAGGCGCTCGCCGGGGCCGGGGAGGGGTTGTCGGCCGGGGGCGCGGCGAGTGCGATCGGGGCGTCTCGGGTCACCGCGCGGCGGTACCTGGAGTACTTGGCGGACAACGGGATGGCCCAGCGGGAGCCGAGGTACGGGCAGGTCGGGCGGCCGGAAGTGTGGTACCGGCTGCGGACTGACCGGGCCTGACCGGAGCCGTCAGCGTTCGGTGCGGGAGCGGTAAGCGGGTGCCCCGAGAGTGGTTCTCAGCAAGGCGACCACTACTCGAGGGGAACCGAAATGACACGCAAGATCGCACTCGTGACCGGCGGCGGCAAGGGCATCGGCCGAGCGGTCGCCGCCCGGCTGGCGCACGATGGCGCGCTGGTCGTGGTGCACTACGGCAGCGACGAGGCCGCCGCGAAGGAGACTGTCGCGGCGATCGAAGCGGACGGCGGGCAGGCGTTCGCGGTGCAGGGGACGCTCGGCGTGGACGGGGACGCCGAGATGCTGTCCGCCAAGGTCGAAGCCGGGCTGCGGGAGCGGACCGGCGAGTTCGTGCTCGACATTCTGGTGAACAACGCGGCCACCGGCGCCGGTTCGATCGCCACGGCGACGCCGGGGGAGTTCGACCGGGTGTTCGCGGTCAACGTCAAGGCGCCCTTCTTCCTGGTGCAGCACCTGCTTCCAGTACTGCGCGACGGCGGGCGGATCGTCAACATCTCCTCGGCGGACACGCGCATCGCGCTGCCGTTCGAATTGGCGTACAGCATGACCAAGGGCGCGCTGGACGTGTTCACCCGCAGCCTGGCGCAGGAACTCGGCCGCCGGGGGATCACGGTGAACGCGGTCGCACCCGGCCCGACGCCGACCGATCGCACCGCGTTCATGTTCGCCGACGAGCGGATGCGCGCCGGGACGGCGGCCGCCGCGGCGCTGGGCCGGATCGCGGATCCGAGCGACATCGCCGACGTGGTGGCGTTCCTGGCCTCGGCGGACTCGCGGTGGGTCACCGGCCAGGTCGTCGACGCGACCGGCGGCACCTTCCTCGGCCCGCGGGAGGTGACCACCTCCATATAACGCCCTATACGGCGGGCCGGAAGCAGGCGACTGCCCGGCCCGCCGTATAGGGATCAGCGGGGACGGCCCGGAACACCCGGCCGGGTCTGCCACGGATGCGGCCCGTCCAGCGGCCGGTACTCGACGCCGAGCGCGTCCAGCCGCGGCAGGTGGTGGTCGCGCAGCCGGGGCAGGAATTCCGCGTAGTCGCGCGGCCCGCTGCTCCACGCGACCTCGGCGAAGGCGGACAGTCGCGGGAACGCCGCGTAATCGGTCCGGCGCACCGTGTCCAGGTGCTCGGACCACAGCTGCGCCTGGATCCCGCGCACCTGCGGGCCGGGCTCCGCCTCGAAACCGTAGAAGTGTTCCAGGTCCTGGAGATAGCCGACCGGGATCGGTTCGTCCGGGTGGTCGCTTTGCCGGTGGTCGAGGTACACCCCGTCCTCGGGGCAGAGCACCACCTCGTGTCCGTCCTTCACCGCCAGCTCCGCCCGCTCCCGGTCCTGCCACACGCCGATCAGCATCGCCGGCAAGCCGCCGCTGTCGAGGACCTCGTCCCAGCCCATCGGGATCCGGCCGCGCTCGGCGACGTGGGCCGCGATCTCCCGGACGAACCGGTGGTGCGCCTCGGTGGCACCGGGCACCTCGTCTCCGCCCAGCGCGATCACCGGGGACGGGAAAATGTCGAGCACGTGGTCGAAGACCTCGCGGAAGAAGTCCAGAGTGGACTCCGACGGGTCCAGAAGAGACGTGCTGATGCCCCAGGAAGTCCATACCTCCCAAGGATGTTCGCTGGCCGGACCCAGTGCCGGATAGGCGGCGATGGCGGCCCGTGCGTGTCCGGGAACGTCCACTTCGGGCACGACGGTGACTGACCGGGCGGCGGCGTACGCGACGATCTCGCGCAGATCCGCCACCCGGTAGTACCCGCCGTGCGGACGGCCGTCGCGTTCCGGGCCGTCGTGCCTGCCGACCATGGACGACTTCCGCCAGCCGCCTACCGACGTCAGCCGCGGGTACCGCGGCACCTCGATGCGCCAGCCCTGGTCGTCGGTCAGGTGCAGGTTCAGCACGTTCATCTTGTGCGCCGCCAGCAGGTCGACGAACCGCAGCACCTCGGCCTTCGTCCGGAAGTTCCGGGCCACGTCGTACAGGCAGCCGCGCCAGCCGAACCGCGGGTAGTCCTCGATCGCGCCGCACGGCAGCTCGGCCGGTGCATTGTGGACGGACGCGGCACGGAACGCGTCCGGACCCGCGAGCTGGCGCAGCGTCTGCCGGCCGTAGAACTCGCCGGCGGAGTCGGCCGCGTCGAGCGTGACGCCGTCCGGCGCGATCCGCAGCCGGTAGCCCTCGGCGGGCAGGTCGGCCGCGGTCCGCACGTGCACCGGCGAGGGCCACCGGCAGGTCCCCGGCTCCGGCGTCGCGGACACCGGACGGGGGAGGAGAGTGTCGAATCCGGGCATGGTCATCCCTTCACCGCCCCGGCCGTCCCGCCGACGAGCCGCCGTTGCACCAGCACGAAAAACACCAGCACCGGGATCGTCATCAGGGTGGACGAGGCCATCACGGCGCCCCAGTCGGTGTCCTCCGGTTTGAAGAACACCAGGATCGCCTGCGGCAGAGTCTGGTTTTCGGTCTTGGAGATGATGAACGTCTTGGCGAACAGGAAGTCGTTCCACGCGTGGATGAACGCGAGCACGCTCACCGCGACCAGTCCGGGCGCGACGAGCGGGAACAGGATCCGCCAGGTGAACCGCATCCGCGACGCACCGTCCAACGTGGCCGCTTCCTCCAGTTCGGCCGGCACCGCGGCGACGAACCCGCGCAGCATCCAGATCGCGAACGGCAGGCTGAACGCCAGGTGCACCAGCACCAGCGAGCCGAGTTCGTTCAGACCGAACGCCGGCGCGACGCCGCCGACCGACCGCATCAGGAAGAACAGCGGGATGGTCAGCGCTTCCACCGGGACCATCTGCGCCACCAGCAGCATCACCAGCAGCACGCCGCGGCCGCGGAACCGGAACCGGGTCAGCGCCACCGCGGACAGGAACGACAGCAGCAGCGACAGCGCCACGACCGCGAGCGCGACCACGAGACTGTTCAGGAAGTATCGGCCGAACCCGGAAATCGTGAGCACCCGCCGGAAACTGTCCAGCGAAGGCGCGAATGTCCACGGCCTCGGGTTCGCGCTCTGGATCTCGCCGGCCGGTTTGAACGCCGAGAGCACCATCCAGTACAGCGGGAACGCCACGAAACCGGCGATCACCACGGTGACGATCTCGGCCACGAGCCGCCCGGGGCGGCGCACTTTCACAGCCATGCGGAACTCCGGCGCTGGGACCGGACGTAGAGCCCGGTGATCGACAGCAGCAGCACGGTCATCACGACTCCGATCGCCGAGCCGAGCCCGTACTCCTGCCCGGCGAACGCCTGCTGGTAGGCGTAGACGTTGAGCACCAGGTTGCGCCCGGCCACGCCGCCGCCGTTGGTCATCACGTAGATCTGCGTGAACACCTTGAAATCCCAGATGATCGACTGCACGGTGGCGATGGTCAGCAGCGGCCGCACCGTCGGCAGCACGATCGACCAGGTGCTGCGCCACGCGGAGGCGCCGTCCAGCGAGGCCGCTTCGAGCGTCTCCTTCGGCACCGCGCTGATCCCGGCGTACATGGTGACCAGCACGAACGGGAACGAGCACCAGATCACCTCGGCGGCCACCAGCCCGAACGCGCCGAACGTGCCGAAGGTCCAGGAATGGTGCGCCATCCCGGTGAACCCGACGCCCGAGAGCACCTCGTTGACCAGGCCGAAATCGGTGTCGAACAGGAACAGCCAGACGTAGGACCCGGCGATCGCCGGGGTCGCCCACGCGCCGAGCGCGGCCAGGAACAGCAAGGTGCGCGGCAACGCGCGGACCCGGGTCGCCAGCACCGCCAGCGCGGTGCCGACGACCAGGCTGCCGAGCACGCAGGCCGCCGCGAACCCGACCGTCTTGCTGAGCACGGTCCAGAACTCGGCGTCGGCGAGCAGGGTGGCGTAGTTGTCCAGGCCGAGGAACACCAGCGGGGCCACGCCGGACGCCTGCGGCTGGCCGTAGTCGTACAGCGAGATCAGCACGAGCTGGTAGATCGGGTACACCAGGAGCGCGGCGAGCAGGATCCCGGCCGGCAGCAGGTACCAGAGGGCCGCGCGACCGTCCCGGCGGACACTCGCGGAAGGCGCAGTACGCACCGATACCACGGTCAGCCGAAGTTCTTGTTCATCGCCGCGACGGCGTCGGCCAGTGCGCCGTCGACGTCCTTGCCGCCGGTGGCGATCTGCTGCACCGCGGTGGGCAGGACGTTCTGGCTGTCGATCTTCGACCACGCCGGGGTGGCCGGAACGAACTTCGTGCCCGCGGCGAGGGTGTCCACGAACGCCTTCAGCGTCGGGTCGTTCGCGGCCACCTTCTTCTGCACCGAGGCGAGCGTGGGCAGGTTGCCCATCGCGGTGTACATCTTCTCCTGGTACTTCTGCCCGGCCAGCAGTTCGGCGAACTGCACGGCGAGACCGCGGCGCTGGCTGGCGCCGAACACGCCGAGCAGGTTGCCGCCGGCGAACGCGGGCGCGATCGAATTCGGCGTGGTGCCCGGGATCGGCACGATCGCGTACTTGCCCTTCACCGTGCCTTGCTCGACCGCCTTGCGGTTGAAGTCGCCGCCGATCGCCATCCCGGCCTTGCCGCCGGCGAACGCGGTGATGCTCTGCGTGCCGGTGAGGTTCGCGCACGCGGCGGGCGGGCAGCTGTCGTCCTTGATCAGGTTCGCGTACGCGGCGACGCCCGCCCTGGCCTGCGGCGAGTCCATAGTGGACTTCCACTTGCCGTTGTCCTGCTTCGCGATCTCGCCGCCGTTGGCCCAGACGAACGGGAGCATCGCGTAGGTGAACTTGCCGCCGGTCGCGATGCCGTACAGATCCGGCTTGGCGGCGCGGATCTTGTGCGCCGCCTCGGTCAGTTCGGCCAGCGTCGCCGGCGGCTTCAGGCCGAGTTCGGCGAAGACGTCGGTGCGGTAGTACAACGCGCGGATGCCGGTGAACCAGGGGATGCCGTAGGTCTTGCCGTCCGCCTTCGCGGTGTCCAGGACGGAGGGGAGGAGGTCTTTGCCGTCGGACCAGTTCGCCAGGTCCTTGCCGAGGTCGGACAGTGCGCCGGTCTGCGCGTAGCTGGCCACGTCGGTGTTGCCGAATTCGGCCACGTCGGGAGCGTTGGAGGGATCGTTGAAAGCGCCGGAGAATTTGTTCGCACGGTCTTCGACCGCGACCCATTGCACGTCGACTCTGACGCCGGAATGGTGTGCTTCGAATTCGGTGATCGCCTCTTTGACCGCTGCTTCTTTCGGCGCGCGGTTCGCCTCGTCGAACAGCCAGACCCGGAGTGTGCCGGACGTCTGGTCGCCGCCGGCGGCGGCTGGGCCGGACTGGGCGGGCGCGCACGAGGCGAGCAGCGCAAGCGCGGCGGCGGCGGGCAGGACAGAACGCAGCTTCATCGGTGGCTCCTGTCGCGAGAAACCGGTCGGGGACCGGGAGGCGGGACTGTGCGGCGGGCCAGTCCCGGGTGTGCTCAGACGAAGAAGAATGCTCAGACGAAGAAGACGGAGTTGACGTTGGGAACGGCGAGCGAGCCGGCGCTCTTGCCGGGCAGTCCGGTCGCCGGGTCGCGCGGCAGCCAGGTGACCGTGCCGGACTTCTGGTTGGACACGTAGAACCACTTCTCGTCCGCGTCCAGCACGAGGTGGCGCGGCCAGTTGCCGCCGCACGCCGCCGAGGACGCCAGCTTCAGCGCGGCACCGCCGTCGGCGACGGTGAACGTGGCGATCGTGTTGGGGCCGCGGACGGTGGCGTAGACGAACTTCCCGTCCTTCGACACGGCGATCTCGCCCGGGAACAGGTCGCCGGTGCTGCCCGCCGGGACGGCCGGGACGACCGCGATCGGCTTGAACGCGCCGGTGGCCGCGTCCCAGCTGGCGACGGTGATTTCCGGGCGAAGTTCCTGTGCCACATAGGCGAATTGACCGTTCGGGTGGAACGCGAGATGTCGCGGTCCAGCTCCGGCGGGAAGGGTGATCTGCTTGTGCAGCTTAAGCTTTCCGTTGCCGGTGTCGAACGAGTAGACGTACACCGAGTCGGTGCCGAGGTCCACCGCGAGCACCCATTTGCCGGACGGGTCGGTGAGCACCTGGTGCGCGTGCGGTTCCTTGCCCTGGTGCTGCTGGACGTCGGTGGCCGCGCCCAGCTTGCCGCCGGACTTGATCGGGAGCACCACGACGCTGCCCGAGTCGTAATTGGCGGCCAGCACGTACTTCTGACTCGGGTGCACGGAAAGGTGTGTCGGCGAGCCGCCCTTGGAGGACGTCGCGCCGAGCAGCTTCGGGTTCGCCGGGTCGGAGATGTCCAACGCGGACACCGTGCCGGTCGCGCTGCCTTCGTTTTCGTTGGTGACGTAGAGGGTCCGGCCGTCGCTGGTGCGGTCGAACCACGAGACGTCGGTCAGCTTGCCGACGGTGTGCGGCTGGGTGAGCGCCGGGCTGCCAGCCGCCCGCTGGGCGACGTCGAGGCCGTGCCCGGCCGGCGCGCTGTTGGTGTAGCTGCCGACGTACACCGTGCTGGCCGCGCGCGGCCGGGACGCCGCCGAGGCGAGCGGTGTGCCCACCAAGGCGGCGGCCCCGGCCGCGCCGACTGCGCCGATGAACGTGCGACGGGATAGTGCGGTCATCGAATAACCCCCGGTGCGAGTGCCGATATGGTTCAGACCAATGCCATCACCAATGCTGCCACACCGAAACCGCTCAAGGAAAGGATTGTTTCCAAAGCCGTCCACGTTTTGAGGGTCTGCGTGACGGTAAGGCCGAAGTAGCGCGACACGATCCAGAATCCGCCGTCGTTCACGTGCGAGGCGATGATCGAACCGGCCGAGATCGCGACCACCAAGAGCGACAATTGCGCTTGCGAGTAGTGCAGGTCCATCACCGTGGGGGCAACGATGCCGCTCGTCGTCACGATCGCGACGGTTGCCGAGCCCTGTGCGATGCGCATGCCGCAGCTGATGATGTACGCCGCCAGCAGCACCGGAAGCCCGGCGTCGCCCAGCGAACCGGCCACCGCCTTGCCGATCCCGGTGGCGGACAGCACCGCGCCGAAGAACGAGCCCGCGCCGACCACGAGCAGGATCATGGCCACCGGGCGCAGCGCGTTCGCGGAAAGGTGCGCGAGATCCTGTCCGCTCATCCCGCGCCGGCGCCCGAGCAGCCAGGACGCCAGCATGGTCGCGATGGTCAGCGCGATCGCCGGGGTGCCGAGGAACGCCGCCACGCTCGCGCCGGCGGAACCCTTGGGCAGCAGGATACTGCCGAAGGTGCCGACCAGGATCAGCACCAGCGGCACCGCGATGATGCCGCCGACCAGCTTGAGCGACGGCGCCGTGCCCTCCTCGTCTTCGCCGTCGCCGGAAAGGTTGGCGAATTCCTCGGCCAGCGGCACGTCCACCCGCTTGCCGATCCACGTCGAGTACAGGATGCCGCCGATGAACCAGGCCGGGATGCCGCAGACCGCGCCCATCAGGATCAGCCAGCCGAGGTCCACGTGCAGCAGCCCGGCCGCGGCGACCGGCCCGGGGTGCGGCGGGATGAACGCGTGCGTGATGGAAAGCCCGGCGAGCAACGGCATCGCGTACAGCACGATGGAGCGGCCGCCCTGCTTGGCCGCGGCGTAGACCAGCGGCGCCAGCACGAAGATGCCGATGTCGAAGAAGACCGGGATGCCGAAGATCAGGCCGGACAAGCCCATCGCAAGCGGGGCGCGCTTCTCGCCGAACGCGCGCAGCAGCGCCGACGTGAGCACCCGCGCGCCGCCGGATTTCTCCAGAATCGAACCGAGCAGCGTGCCCAGCCCGATGATCGCCGCGATATGCCCGAGAATGCTGCCGAAACCCTTCTCCAGCAGCGAATCCGATGTCTTCTGCGCGGTGCCGACCAAGGTGCCGACCGGCACGCCGGCGGCGAGCGCGGTGAGCAGGCCCACCACGATCAGTGCGATGAAGGGTTCCAGCTTGACCTTGATGATGAGCAAGAGCAGCACCGCGATGGACGCCGCGGCCAGCGTGAGCAGGCCGGGCGTGCTGTGCTGCAGCCAGTGGATCATCGTCGACTCCCGGGGGACCGAAGGGAATGCCCGGCGAGCGCGCCGGTGGGGGAACCGTCCTCGAGCGCGGCGACGCCGTTCACGAAGACGTGGGAGAGGCCCGCGGCGGGCTGCCGCGGATTGTCGAACGTCGCGGTGTCGGCGATCGTTTCCGGATCGAACACCACGAGGTCTGCCGCGTAACCGGGCCGGACGAGGCCCCGGTCGGCGAGGCCCAGCCGCCGCGCGGCACGCCCGGTGAGGTGCGCGACGCAGTCGGCCAGTTCGAGAACGCCCAGTTCGCGGACGTAGCGCGCGAGATAGCGGGGGAAGGTGCCCCACGCGCGCGGGTGCGGCCGGGCGCCGACCAGAAGGCCGTCCGAGCCGCCGGTGTGCGTGCGGTGCCGCATGATGGCTTGCACGTTTTCCTCGTGGCCCACGTGCATCAGGCAGGAGGTGCCGAGCTGTTCGTCGACCAGCGTGTCGAAGTACAGCTCGGCCGGGGGTTTGCCGGCCGCCCGGGCGGAGGCCAGGACGCTGTGCCCCACCAGTGCGGCGTTTTCTTCCCGGCGCACCCCGTTGATTTCGATGGCGTCCCAGTCGATCGGGACGCCGTGCGCACCGTCCGAACCAGTCTCTTCGATCTGCGCCCGGATCCGCTCGCGAGTGTCCGGATCGGACAGTCGCGCCAGCGTCGGCGCCAGCCCGCCTTCGGTGGCCCAGCTCGGCAGCAAGGCGGAAAGGTAGGTGGCGCCGGGCAGGTACGGGTAGGTGTCGAGGGTGATGTCGCAGCCGTCGTCGAGCGCGTCGTCCAGCAGCCGCAGCAGATCCGGCGCTTTGCCCTTGTTGACGGAGAAGTTCATCGTCGCGTGCGCCAGGTGCAGCGGGCAGCCGGAGCGACGCGAGACGTCGACCATCTCGGCGAACGCTTCCAGCGCACCGGCCCCGTAGCTGCGGTGGTGCGGACTGTAATAGCCGCCGTGTTCGCCGACGACCCGGCACAGCTCGACCAGTTCCTCCGTGGTCGCGTACATCCCGGGCGTGTAAGTGAGCCCGGACGACAGGCCGAACGCGCCTTCGGCGAGACCGGTCGCGATGAGCTCCTTCATCCGGGTCATTTCGGCGTCGGTGGCCGGCCGGTCCGCCCAGCCCACCACCAGCATCCGGACCGTGCCCTGCGGCACCAGGTACGCGGCGTTGACCGCGATGCCCCGGTCCAGCCGGTCGAGGTATTCGCCGACCGAACGCCAGTTCCAGTCGAACCCGGCCGGGTCGTCGTTCCATCCGGCGAGCTGCTGGCGCAGCATGGCCAGCACCTCGTCGTTCACCGGCGCGTAGGACAGGCCGTCCTGGCCGAGCACCTCGGTGGTGACGCCCTGGCTGATCTTCGCCAGATGGTCCGGTTTGACGAGCAGCTGCAGGTCCGAATGCGAGTGCATGTCGACGAAACCGGGGGAGAGCACCATCCCGGTCGCGTCGAGCACGCGCGGCGCGGTGAGCGTTCCCGGCGCGGCGACGTCGGCGATGCGGTCGCCGGCGATCCCGACGTCGCGGATCTCCAGCGGGGCCCCGGTTCCGTCGGCGACCTGGGCGCCGCGGATCACGGCGTCCATCAGCGGCCGCCCATCAGAACCACGTCCGGACGAAGTCGATCACGGTTTCGCCGTCGGTGTCCACGACCGGCAGCAGCGACCACTTGTCGAACGTCGTGCACGGGTGCGAGAGGCCGAGCCGCACCCAGTCGCCGACCTCGACCGGCGAACCCTCGGGAAGCTCCAGGAACGAGTGCTGGTCGTTCATCTTCGGGACGGCGTGCCCGGCCAGTTCGGTCACCACGCCGTCCTTGCGCAGCAGCTGCGGTTCCGGCATGCCCTCGTCGAACGGCAGGTCGCGCTTGCCGGCGGTGAGCAGCGCCAGCTCCGGGGTCGGTTTGGAGGTGACTTGCGCCCAGGCGTGCAGCGCGGGACGGAAGCTTTCGACGCCCGCGATGCGCGGGTGGTCGCCGAGCGGCGAGATCTCGCGGTAGAAGCCGTCGTCGTGGGTCAGGTACGCGCCGCTGCGCAGGATCGGGACCACGTCCAGGCCATCGGGCCACGGCTTGGTCAGCTCGTCCGCGACCCGGTCGAAGTACGCGCTGCCGCCCGCGGTGACATACACCGGTCCTTCGGCGAGCAAACCCTTCTGCGCGAACATGATCGCCGCGTCCCGCAGAGTGTCCACATAGGAGCTGATCTTCGCCAGCGCGACTTCGTCGGTGTGGTGCGAGAGCGCGCCCTCGTAGCCTCCGGTGCCGCGCAGCCGCAGCACCGGGCTGTTCGCCGCCGCCTCAGCGACGGCCAGCGCGGTCGCCGCGTCGCGCGCGCCGGTCCGGCCGCCTTCGCCGCCCAGCTCCACCAGCACGTCTACCGGCCGCGCGGACCCGGCGAGCGCCTCGGTCATCAGCTCGACGCTGCGCACCGAGTCGACCCAGCACACGAACTCGAACTCCGGATCGGCGGCCAGTTCCCCGGCCAGCCAGCGCAGCGCGGACGGGTCCACGAGCTGGTTCGCCAGCAGGATCCGCGGCACGCCGAACGCGCGGTAGACCCGCAGATGCCCGGCGTTCGCCGCGGTGATGCCCCACGAGCCGTGCGCGAGCTGCCGGGCGAACAGTTCCGGCGCCATGGTCGTCTTGCCGTGCGGCGCGAGCGCTATGCCGCGTTCGGCGCACCAGCCGGCCATGGTGGCCAGGTTGTGTTCCAGCGCCGCCGCGTCGAGCACCGTGAACGGGCCGAAGAAGCCGTCGTCGAACAGCTTCGCGCGGCGCGCCGCGGCTTCGTCGAGGGTGAGCCCGGCCATTGCCGGAGGGAGAGCGCGGAAGCGCCAGTCGATCCGTTCGCCGCGCCCAGTCCGGACGGCGGCGGTAAGAGCGGCGTTGCTGTTCATCGAGACCTCAGGTTGCGTATAGTGCAACGTACGTTGCGCAAAATGCGTTGAATAGGTGTAGCATCCGGGTGGCCACAGGTCAACGGGGAAGGAACGTCAGTGACCAGCAGTCCGACCGGCTCGCCCGAGGTGCTCTGCATCGGCGAATCGATGGCGTTGTTCGTGCCCGCCGAACCCGGTCCGCCGGACGAGGTGCGCACCTGGCTGCGCACGATCGGCGGAGCCGAGTCGAATGTCGCGTGCCATCTGCCCGCGCTCGGCGTGCCGAGCGGATGGGTGAGCGCGGTCGGCGACGACCCGTTCGGCCGCGCCCTCGTCCGGGAGATCGCATCGGCGGGCGTCGACGTCAGCGGCGTCGTGGTCGACCCGGCACGTCCCACCGGGCTGTACGTGAAGGAGAGCGGTGCCGGCGGCAGCCCAGTCCGCTACTACCGAGCTGGTTCGGCCGCGTCCGGGCTCGGCCCGGAACTGGTGTCCCAGCTGGATTTCACCGGCGTGCGGGTGCTGCACCTCTCCGGCATCACGCCTGCCCTTTCGGACAGCTGTCTCGCGCTCGTGCGCGCCCTGCTGCAGCGGCCGCGCGGCGATCTGATCGTGTCGTTCGACGTGAACCACCGCCCGGCGCTGTGGGCCGGGCGCGACCTTTCCGTGCTCGCCGAGCTGGCCGGGCTGGCGGACTTGGTGCTGACCGGCGACGACGAAGCGGAACGCGTGTGGGGGACCGGCGATCCGGCGCGCCTGCGCGAACTCCTTCCCGGCCCGCGCACACTGGTCGTCAAGCAGGGGGAGCGCGGCGCGACGCTCGTCGAAGGCGATGCCGAGCCGTTGTTCGCTCCCGCGTTGAAGGTGGACGTGGTCGAGCCGGTCGGGGCGGGCGACGCGTTCGCGGCCGGTTTCCTCGCCGCGACCCTGCGCGGTGCGGACCCGCTGACGCGGCTGCGCCGCGGGCACTTGCAGGCGGCCGCGACGCTGCTGACTCAGGACGACGTCGGCGCCCCGCTGCCGGAGGACGTCATCGCGACCCTGGTGCGGGCGGACGCCGGAAGCTGGGGTTCGACCCGGCTGACCGCGGAAGGAGAGCTGGCGTTGTGAGCCAAAGTCTCGACCGAGCCTTGACCCTGCTGAGCGGCCTGGCCCGCGGCGGCAAGACGCTCGACGAACTGGCCGAAGAGATCGGCGTGCACAAGACGACCGTGCTGCGCCTGTTGCGCACTCTCGAATCGCACCATTTCGTGCGCCGCGAAGGCACCCGGCATTACCGGCTCGGCAGCGCACTGTTCGACCTGGCGAATCAGGCACTGGAAGACCGCGACGTCCGGCGCAGCGCGCACGAGGCGCTGGCCGCGCTGAACTCGCGCACCGGGCACACCGTGCACCTCGCTTCCTATGAGGACGGCGAAGTCGTCTACATCGACAAGTTCGAGGGACACCACGCGGTCCGGATGTATTCGCGGATCGGCAAACGCGCACCGCTGCACTGCACGGCGGTCGGCAAGGTGCTCGTCGCGGCGATGCCGCCGGCCAAGCGCGAGGAGATCGCCCGCGCGATCGACTACGTCGTGCTCACCGCGAACACGATCACCACGCCCGAGGCGTACTTGGCGGAACTCGAACGGGTCGCCGAGCGCGGGTACGCGGTGGACAATGCCGAGCACGAAGACTTCATCCACTGCATCGCCGCGCCGGTACGGGGCGAAGGCGGCGAAGTGCTCGCCGCCGCGTCCATGTCGGTGCCGAAGGTGCTGCTGGACTACGACGGCCTGCTGGCGCTCGTGCCCGAGCTGCTGGCCGCCGCGGAAGAGGCTTCCGTCCACAGTGGATGGACGGGGAACGGAAAGGGGCAATGATGGGCAAGACGGCGATCACCAGCGAGAACGCGCCGAAGCCGCCGGCGAACTTCTCGCAGGCCGTCCGCAAGGGGAACATCCTGCAGGTCGCCGGCGCGGTCGCGTTCGACCCGGCGACCAACGAAATCGTCGGCGACGACGTGGTGAGCCAGACCCGGCAGGTGTTCAAGAACCTGACCGCGCTGCTCGACGAAGCGGGTTCGAGCTTCGCGGACGCGGTGATGGTCCGGGTGTACCTCACCGACACCAGCCACTTCGCGGCGTTCAACGAGGTCTACAACGAACTGATCGGCGAAGCCCCGCACGCGGCCCGCACCACGGTGTACGTCGGCCTGCCCGCCGGCCTCCTGGTGGAGATCGACGTGCTCGCGGTGCTCGACTGATCTGCTGCTTTGTTCTGTGTGAAGGGCTCCTTGCCGGAGATTCCGGCAAGGAGCCCTTCACGGACGGCGGGATCAGCCCAGCACGCTCGTATACGCGTTGATGGCGGGTTGCCCGCCGAGGTGCGCGTACAGCACGTTCGAGTCCTTCGCGATCTCGCCGGTGCGCACCAGATCGATCAGCCCAGCCATCGACTTGCCCTCGTACACCGGGTCGGTGATCATCCCCTCCAGCCGCGCGGCGGTGCGGATCGCGTCGAGCGTCTGCTCGTCCGGGATGCCGTACACGCCCGCGTGGTACCGCTCGTCGAGGACGGTTTCGCCGACCGGTCCTGCTTCGATCAGCTCGGCGGTGTCCTCGGCGATCCGCCTGACCTGCTCGCGCGTCTCGTCCGGCTTCGCCGACGCGTCGATCCCGACGATCCGCCGCGTCTTCCCGCTGGCCGCCACGCCGGCGATCATTCCCGCCTGCGTGCTGCCGGTGACCGAGCAGACCACGACGGTGTCGAAGAAGACGCCCAGCTGCCGTTCCTGGTCTTCGAGCTCCAGCACCCAGTTCGCGAAACCGAGCCCGCCCAGCCGGTGGTCCGACGCGCCCGCCGGAATCGCGTACGGCGTGCCGCCGTTCTGCTCGACCTCGGCCAGCGCTTGCTCCCAGCTTTCCTTGAACCCGATGCCGAACCCGGCCTCGACCAACCGGACGTCCGCGCCGAGGATCCGCGACAGCTGGATGTTGCCGACCCGGTCGTGCAGCGGATCGTGCCAGTCCACCCAGCTTTCCTGCACCAGCACGGCTTTCATCCCGGCCCGCGCCGCGGCGGCGGCCACCTGCCGGGTGTGGTTGGACTGCACGCCGCCGATCGAGACCAGCGTGTCCGCGCCCTGGGCCAGCGCGTCCGCGACGAGGTATTCGAGCTTGCGGGTCTTGTTGCCGCCGAACGCGAGACCGGAGTTGAGGTCTTCGCGCTTGGCCCACACCGCGGCGCCGCCGAGGTGTTCGGTCAGCCGGTCCAGCCGGTGTACCGGGGAAGGTCCCACCAGCAGCGGACAGCGGGGGAAATCGGCCAGGCTCACACGTCCTCCAGCAGGGCTTCGAGATCGGTCCAAATCAAGGCGGTGACCCGTTTCGCGGCGATCGCGTCACCGTTTTCGAGAGCGGTGACGAGTTCCTCGTGCCGGGTCACCGAGCGGTGCGCGGGCAGGGAGCTGAAGCGGGCGTACTCGAGCCGGCGCAGCAGCGGGGTGTACCGGTCGAGCGTCGCCGCGACGGCGCGGTTGCCGCAGGCTTTGACCGGGATGTCGTGCAGTTCGTCGTCGGCCTCGATGGCTGCGTTCACATCGCCGGTCTCGACGGCTTCGCGGAACCGCTCGTTCGCCGCGCGCATCTGCGCGAAGTCGTCGCTGGTGAGCCGAGCGTCGGCGATGGCGAGTTCATGCAGCGCGCGCACGAGCCGGACCGCGTCGCGGACGTCGCTGGCCACGAACCCGGCGACCCGCGTGTAGCTCTGCGGCTTGGAGTCGACGAGCCGGTCCTCGGCAAGCCGCAGCAGCGCTTGCCGGACCGGGGCGCGGGAGAGCCCGAGCTGCTCGGCGAGGTCGGCGTCGCGCAGGGGAGTGCCCGGCGGCAGGGAGCCGTCGATGATGGCATGCCGGATCCGCTCGTACGCCTCGTCCCGGAGGAGGGGGCGGGAGACTTTGGGGAGTGCACTCACATCTAACATGTTAGATGTTGGAAGCGCGGAGCGGCAAGGGGTCGCCTCCAGCTCGCCCGAAACGACGATCCCCGCAACTCCCTGAAACCCAGGGTGTTGCGGGGATCCGGGGAACTCGCCTGCCGGGAGCCGGCCTTCCGGCGAAGCATCGTCGGCTCCCGGGAGCGCCGTCGCCTGGCGCCTCAGCGGCGGGGACCAGCGCGAACGGATCAGTACACCGGCCCGGTGTACTTCTCGCCCGGCCCCTGGCCCGGCGGGTCCGGCACGGCCGAAGCTTCGCGGAACGCCTTCTGCAGCGACTGCAACCCGTCGCGCAGCGGGCCGGCGTGCAGGCCGAGGTACTCGGCCGAGGCGGTGACCAGGCCGGCCAGCGCGGTGATCAGGCGGCGCGCCTCGTCGAGGTCGCGGTGCGGCGAGTTGTCCGGGTCGGCGTCGGCGAGGCCGAGCCGTTCGGCGCCCGCGGACAGCAGCATCACCGCGGCGCGGCTGATCACCTCGACGCTCGGAATCTCCTCGAGCCCGCGGTTGTCCGGGGAATACGGGGGCGGTGGCGATGGTTGTTCTGACACGTCTGGTACCCTTCCACGTGCGACCAGCTCCCGAGCGATCGGGGGCGGCAAGTGGAGCCCCGCTCCCACCCGCGTCACCGCCTCAGGTGTCCGGGTCCGGTCTCGCCAGCGTGGTTCATGCTCGAGCGGCATTGTCCCACGAAGGCGAAGCGTTCGGCCGTCCGGCCGGAGGCGATCGGAGACAGAGCGGGCCCCGTGCACCGGCAACTGCCGGCGGCGGGGCCTGAATCATGTGGGCACCAGGTCGAAACGAGAAGAAAGCAACTCGGACCAAGGAGGCCCCATCAGCTCCGAGACACGCATCAACGAACGCATCCGGGTGCCGGAAGTCCGGCTCGTCGGCCCTAACGGCGAGCAGGTCGGCATCGTCCGGATCGAAGATGCGCTGCGGCTTGCCCAGGAGGCAGACCTCGACCTCGTCGAGGTGGCCCCGCAGGCCCGCCCGCCCGTGGCCAAGCTCATGGACTTCGGCAAGTTCAAGTACGAGAGCGCGCAGAAGGCCCGTGAGTCCCGCCGCAACCAGCAGCTGACCGTCATCAAGGAACAGAAGCTGCGGCCGAAGATCGACCAGCACGACTACGAGACCAAAAAGGGTCACGTGTCGCGGTTCCTGGCGGCGGGCAACAAGGTCAAGGTCACGATCATGTTCCGCGGACGCGAGCAGTCCCGGCCGGAACTCGGTTTCCGGCTGCTGCAGAAGCTCGCCGACGACGTCACCGAACTCGGTTTCGTCGAGTCGTCGCCGAAGCAGGACGGACGCAACATGATCATGGTGCTGGCCCCGCACAAGAACGTGAAGCCGAAGACGGCGAAGGCCGAAGCGGCGGAAGCGGCTCCCGAGGCGTAGCGCACCGGCGCCGACCAGCACAGTCAGCGGCACACCGGGATTTCCGGTGTGCCGCCGCACGGAAGAGGACAACAAGCATGCCGAAGATGAAGACGCACAAGGGCACGTCCAAGCGGATCCGGGTGACCGGCTCGGGCAAGCTGCGTCGCCAGAAGGCCGGCCGTCGCCACCTGATGGAGAAGAAGTCCAACCGCCTCACCCGCCGGCTCGAGGGCACCACCGAGGTCGCCCAGAACGACACCGGCCGCGTGAAGCGCCTGCTCGGCCTCTGAGCCTCGCACCCTTTCCCGACCACCCCGGGGTCCTCGCACCCCCCGAATTCGACAGGATGGACCAGTGGCACGCGTCAAGCGGGCGGTCAACGCCCAGAAGAAGCGTCGCGCGACTCTCGAACTGGCCAGCGGCTACCGCGGCCAGCGTTCGCGGCTGTACCGCAAGGCCAAGGAGCAGACGCTCCACTCGCTCAACTACGCCTACCGCGACCGCCGCGCGCGCAAGGGTGACTTCCGCCAGCTGTGGATCACCCGCATCAACGCGGCCGCTCGCGCCAACGGCGTGACCTACAACCGGTTCATCCAGGGCCTCAAGGCCGCTGGTGTCGAGGTTGACCGCAAGATCCTCGCGGACCTCGCGGTGAACGACGCGGCTGCCTTCGCCGCGCTCGCCGAGGTCGCCAAGGCGAACGTGACGACCGGCGAAGCGAAGTCGGCCTGACCGGCAACCACTTCCGACCCGGGGCGGATCCGTTCACCGAACGGACCCCCCGGGTTGTTGCTGCGCGCAAGCTGACCCGGCGCGCGGAGCGCGACAAGACCGGCCGTTTCCTGGCCGAAGGGGTCAACGCGGTGGAAGCGGCCCTGGCGCACGGGACCGTGCACGAGCTGTTCGTGACCGAACGCGCCGCCGCGGCTCACCCAGGTCTGGTGGACGCGGCCCCGCGGGTGTCTCCGATCACCGACCGGGCGGCCGCGAGCCTGTCGGAAACCGTGACGCCGCAAGGAATCATCGCGGTCTGCTCGCTGGTCGACCGCCCGCTGGAAACGGTCCTCGAGTCGGCGCGGCTGGTCGTGGTCCTGGTGGACGTCGCCGAACCCGGCAACGCCGGCACGGTCATCCGGGTCGCCGACGCGGCAGGCGCCGACGCGGTGGTCCTGGCCGGTGACACGGTCGACCCGCACAACGGGAAGAGCGTCCGAGCCGCCGCCGGGTCGTTGTTCCAGGTCCCGCTGGCCCGGGAGCGCGACGTCTCGTCGGTGCTGTCCGCGCTGCGCACGGCCGGCCTCCGAACGCTGGCGGCGCACGGATATGCCTCGACTTCGCTGGAGACGGTCCAGTTCGGAGACCCGGTGGCGTGGGTGTTCGGCAACGAGGCGCACGGTCTGCCGGAAGAAGTCCTGACGTCGGTGGACGAGTCGGTCCGGATCCCGTTGTACGGCAAGGCGGAAAGCCTGAACTTGGCCACCGCGGCGGCCGTCTGTGTCTATACCGCGGCGATGGCTGCGCACCGGTGACGTCTGCGGCAACGGCCGCGTCCCTGCTTTCCTTGGCCGTGCGACGCTACGGCTTCTGCTTTGCTGATCTTTCTCTTTGCGTGTGTTGACCCCCGCCGACGTTCCGGCGTGGGCGCGCGCACTTTTCCGACGACCCGCGACCGCAGGTGTCGCGGTGCGTATCTCGAGCGGTGCGCCGCACCACTATTCCCTCGTCGGCCAGTCCGCTCGCCCGGCTGTCGTTGCGGTCCTGCATGGTCCTGCGGCGTTGGGCATTTCCCCTTCGGCGGGTCGCGCTGCGGCGGGTGCGCTGCTGGCGAGTCGTGCCTCCGGCGTGGTCGCGCTGCGGGCGGGTGGCGCTGCTGCGGAACCACGCACGTCCGGCCACTCGGGAGAGGCGTTGCTGTGTTCCTCGCGGCAGTGGCCAGCCCATCCGCGAGCGGAGCCGCGCAATTTGTCCCTCGACGCACCAGCGCCTCCGGCAGCAGCCAGTCCGGATCCCTCGCCACGCCAAGCAGCTGCTCGTCCGGGACATGCTCACCTGATCTGCTGACCGTCGTCCGGGTCGGCGGGCACGGTCGGTCGTGGTCGCCGGGCGGATCCGGCGCAGCCGCTCCGGAAGCGGAGGGTGAGCGGCCGGGGCCGGCGGCCGATCCCCTAGACTGAGCTGCCCGATGTGCACGTGTGGCGCCATGCCCGCGTGCCGCCGACAACACCAGTCCCAGCGGACGCCGAGGAGTCATGTCCGGAGCCACAGAACAGCCGGTCGACGTGCTCGCACCGGAGACCCTGCGTGCGGCGATCAAGGCGGCCGAGGAAGCCTTCGCCGGCGCGGCCGACCTGGACGCGCTCGCCGCCGTCAAACCGGCCCATCTCGGTGACCAGTCGCCGCTGCTGCTCGCGCGCCGGGCGATCGGCGCGCTGCCCAAGCAGGAGAAGGCCGAAGCAGGCAAGCTCGTCAACGAGGCCCGCCAGGCCGTTCAGTCTGCCTTCGACTCGCGGCGCGCGGCGCTGCAGGCCGAGCGCGACGAGCGCGTGCTCCGCGAGGAAGCCGTCGACGTCACGCTGCCGTGGGACCAGGTCCCGCGCGGTGCCCGGCATCCGATCAGCACGCTGTCCGAGCGCATCGCCGACGTCTTCGTCGCCATGGGCTACGAGGTCGCCGAAGGGCCTGAGCTCGAGGCCGAGTGGTTCAACTTCGACGCGTTGAACTTCGGCAAGGACCACCCGGCACGCCAGCTGCAGGACACGTTCTACGTCGGCGAGGAAGACTCCGGCCTGGTGCTGCGCACGCACACCTCGCCGGTACAGGCGCGCAGCCTGCTGCACCGCGACCTGCCGGTGTACGTCGTCTGCCCGGGCCGCACCTACCGCACCGACGAGCTCGACTCGACGCACACGCCGGTGTTCACCCAGGTCGAGGGCCTCGCCGTCGACAAGGGCCTCACCATGGCGCACCTCAAGGGCACGCTCGACGCGTTCGCCCGCGCGATGTTCGGCGAGCAGTCCAAGACCCGGCTGCGGCCGCACTTCTTCCCGTTCACCGAGCCGTCGGCGGAGGTCGACGTCTGGTTCGAGGAGAAGAAGGGCGGTCCCGGCTGGGTCGAATGGGGCGGCTGCGGCATGGTCAACCCGAACGTGCTCCGCGCCTGCGGCGTCGACCCGGAGGTTTACTCCGGCTTCGCGTTCGGCATGGGCATCGAGCGGACCCTGCAGTTCCGCAACGGCATCCCGGACATGCGCGACATGGTCGAAGGCGACGTCCGGTTCACCCTTCCCTTCGGAACGGAGGCGTAGTGCGAGTCCCGGTGAGCTGGCTGACCGAGCATCTCGAGCTGGATGCCGAGGTCACGCCCCAGGACCTGGCCGACGCTTTCGTGCGGATCGGGATCGAGGTCGACGAGCTGAGCAAGCTCGGCCCGGTGACCGGCCCGCTCGTGGTCGGCCGCGTCGCGGAGATCGAGGAACTGACCGAGTTCAAGAAGCCGGTCCGGTTCTGCCGCGTCGAGGTCGGCGAGGAACCCGATCCGGAGCCCGAGCCCGACGAGTCCGAAGACGACGACGAGGACGGCCCGCTCGAGAACGAAGGCCCGCACGGCATCAAAACCCGCGGCATCGTCTGCGGCGCGCGCAACTTCGTCGAGGGCGACCTCGTCGTGGTCGCCCTGCCGGGCGTGGTCCTGCCGGGCGACTTCGAGATCGCCGCGCGCAAGACCTACGGCAAGATCAGCGACGGCATGATCTGCTCCGCGCTGGAGCTCGGCCTCGGCGACGACCACACCGGCATTCTCGTGCTGCCGCCGGGCACCGCCAGCCCGGGCGACGACGCGAAGGAACTGCTCGGCCTCGACGACACCGTCATCGAGGTCACGCCGACCCCGGACCGCGGCTACACGCTGTCGATTCGCGGCCTGGCGCGCGAGCTGTCCAATGCGCTCGACGTGCCGTTCGGCGACCCGGCGGCGCTCGACGCTTTCCCGGAAGCAGAAGGCGACGCGTGGCCAGTACGGGTCGAGGACCCGGAAGGCTGCCCGCGCTTCGTGCTGCGCCGCGTCACCGGTCTCGACGCGACCGCGCCGACGCCGTGGTGGATGCGCCGCAGGCTGATGCTGGCCGGCATCCGGTCCATTTCGCTCGCGGTCGACGTCACCAACTACGTCATGCTCGAGCTCGGCCACCCGCTGCACGCCTTCGCGACCAGCTCCGTCCAGGGCGACCTGGTGGTGCGCCGCGCGGCCGCGGGGGAGAAGCTCACCACGCTCGACGACGTGGAGCGCACCCTCGACGCGGACGACATCGTCATCGCCGACGACAGCGGTGTCATCTCGCTCGCCGGCACGATGGGCGGGGCCAGCACGGAGATCACCCCGGAAAGCACCGATGTGCTTCTCGAGGCGGCGCACTGGAATCCGGCGTCGATCAGCCGCACCGCGCGCCGGCACAAACTGTTCTCCGAGGCGGCGAAGCGCTTCGAGCGCTACACCGACCCGGCGCTGTGCGCGGCTGCGGTCGAACTCGCCGCCCGCCTGCTGCGGCAGTACGGCGAAGGCGCGATCCAGCCTGGCCGCACCGACGTCGGCGGCGTCGCCCCGCACGAGCCGGTCACCATGCCGATCAACCTGCCCGACCAGATCGCTGGCGTGCGCTACGAGCGCGGCGTCACCGTCAAACGGCTCGGCCAGATCGGCTGCAAGGTCCAGCTGAGCACCAGCGATCAGGGGGTCGGCCTGGTCACCGCGACGCCGCCCAGCTGGCGCGGCGACCTCGTGCAACCTTCCGACCTCGTCGAGGAGGTGCTGCGGCTCGAAGGCTACGACAGCATCCCGTCGGTGCTGCCCGCCGCGCCAGCGGGCCGCGGTCTCAGCGAGACGCAACGCCGCAGTCGCGCGGTCTCCCGCGCACTCGCCGAGGCGGGCTACGTGGAGGTGCGGCCGTTCCCGTTCATCGGCGACGCGGTCTGGGACGCCTTCGGCCTGCCCGAGGACGACATCCGCCGCCAGACGGTGCGGGTGCGCAACCCGCTGGAAGCCGACCGCGACCGGATGGCCACCACGCTCCTGCCTGGCCTGCTGGACACGTTGCAGCGCAACGTTTCCCGAGGCATGCGGGACGTGTCGCTGTTCCACGTCGGCCAGGTCGTGCTGCCGAAGCCGAACCAGCTGAAGGTCCCGGACCTCGGAGTCGAGCATCGCCCGAGCGACGAGGAACTCGCCGTGCTGGAGGCCGCCGTGCCCGCCCAGCCGGTGCACGTCGCCGCCGTCCTCAGCGGCCAGCGCCCGCGCGCTGGCTGGTGGGGCAAGGGCGAGCAGGCCGGCTGGGCCGACGCTGTGCAGGCCGCGCGACTGGTCGCCGAGGCGGCCGGCGTGGAGCTGACCGTGCAGGCCGCGGACTTGCTGCCATGGCATCCGGGCCGCTGCGCCCAGCTGCGAGTCGGCGACTGGCCGGTGGGCCACGCGGGCGAGCTGCACCCGAAGGTCGTCGAAGCTCTCGGCCTGCCGCCGCGCACGGTCGCGATGGAACTCGACCTCGACGCGATCCCGTTGCCCGACTCCCGGCCGGCACCCAGCATTTCGGCTTACCCGCCGGTGCTGCTGGACGTCGCATTGGTCGTCGGCACGGACGTCCCGTCCGCCGACCTTGCCGACGTGCTCCGCGAGGGCGCCGGCGAGCTGCTCGAAGAGATCACTCTCTTCGACGTGTACATCGGCGAGCAGCTCGGCGAAGACAAGCGGTCCCTGGCGTACAAGCTCCGCTTCCGCGCCGCGGACCGCACCCTCACCGTCGACGAGGCCACCAAGTCCCGCGACGCCGCGGTCGCCGCTGCCGGCGAGCGCTTCGGAGCCACGCTCCGCGCCTGACCTGCCGTTGCCCCGCCCCGCGCTCCGTCCGATCCCGGCCGGTCAGCCGGGGCGGGGGAGCGCTGGTGTCATAGCACCTCCTTTCCTTTCTGCCGCTTCTCGTTCGTCGCATCAGCTGAGGTGTTTCATCGCCTCCCGCACGGACAACGGAGACAATCCCGGGTGCGCCCGCACGAACCCGCGCACCCATTCCGGCTCAGCCCGGGCGTGATCCCGCAGCGCCCAGCCGATTCCCTTGCGCAGGAAGAAATCCCGGTCGTCGAGGTTCGCCTCGATCGCGTCGGCGAGCAGCTCTTGGTCGACCTCGTCCTTTGCGCTGACCTGACAGATCACCGCCGTCCGCCGGCGCCAGCGGTCGGCATCCGTCATCCAGCGCCGCAGAACAGGCGTGACCGCCGCCCGATGTGTGCGCAGGATCGGCCCGACGCGGCGGATCGCGACCTCGTCGACGTAGTCCCACCACGCCCCGGTGACGATCAGCTCCTCGTACATCGTCAATAGGTCCGGGTCTTGCCACTGCCGATAGGCGCGATGCCCGGACAGGGTGATTGCCGCGTACCGCTCCTCCCGGTACTGCGCTTCCCGCCACAAAGCAAGGACGGTGTCGCGAAAGCTCACTCGATCGGGCAAAAGATGCTCGGCGAAGACGGCCTTCAGCAACTTGCCGCGCTCCGGCTTCGGCACCCCGCGAAACGGCATCGCGGATTTCATGTACGCCTGCATTTCCGGTGCTTTCGCCGGGTCGGCCAGCTCGGCCAGCCCGGTCCGCACCGCCGCGAGGACCGGTTCGTTCGCACCCATCGGGGGCCACCTCCACCGCTTCGAATCCCGACGAACGGGGGACCGCGCAACTCGTGTCGGGAGACGAGATTGTGCCGCGCGGCCGGTAGTTTCGACGAGTTCGGGTTGCCGTCGGACGAAAAGGACCACAGTGAGGAAAATCGTCACCGCGCTGGCCGTTGCCGCTGTCGCGGCCGGAACGCTGGCTTTCGTGCCCGCCGCCTCCGCGGCGCAGCCGGAAACCGCGGGATACGCCCCGCCGTCGATCAAGTGGGGCCAGTGCGCCACGCCGAGCCTCAAGAAAGCCGGCGCGGAATGCGGCTTCCTTGTGGCGCCGATGGACTATGCGCACCCCGCCGGCGAGACCGTGCAGATCGCGGTTTCCCGGGTGAAGCACAAAACCGCGCAGTACCAAGGCGTGATGCTGGTGAACCCGGGTGGGCCCGGGGGCTCCGGGCTCGGGCTTTCGGTGTTGGGCCGCAACGTCCCCCGGCACGCGGGCGACAGCTATGACTGGATCGGCTTCGATCCGCGCGGCGTCGGGGCCAGCAAGCCAGCGCTGACGTGCGATGCGAACTACTTCTCCTACGATCGCCCGGCCTATGTGCCGAAGACGCTGCAGCAGGAGAACGCTTGGCGCGCCAAGACGAAGGGCTATGCCAAGGCGTGCGCGAAGAACGGACCGCTGCTCGACCACATCAAGACCACGGACGTCGCGCAGGACATGGAGAGCCTGCGCAAGGCACTCGGCGAAGACAAGATCAACTACTACGGGTTCTCCTACGGCACCTACCTCGGCCAGGTCTACAGCACGCTGTATCCCGAGCGGGTGCGGCGGATGGTGCTCGACGGGAACGTCGACCCGCGCAAGGTTTGGTATCAGGCGAACCTCGACCAGGACGTCGCGTTCGACCGCAACATCAAGATCTACTTCGGCTGGCTCGCGAAGTACGACAACGTCTACCACCTCGGCAAGACCGGCTCGGCGGTCGAACAGCTCTGGTACGCGCAGCAGCGGAAACTCGACCGGACGCCGGCCGGCGGCGTGATCGGCGGCGACGAGTGGACCGACGTCTTCCTGCAGGCCGGGTACTACGTGTTCGGCTGGGAAGACATGGCCAAGGCGTTCGACGGCTGGGTGCACCGGGGCGACTGGCAGACGCTGAAGGCGTTGTACGACAAGGCGAACACGCCCGGCGATGACAACGGGTTCGCGGTGTACAACGCGGTGCAGTGCAGCGACGTGCAGTGGCCGGCAGTGTGGGACCGCTGGAGGCGGGACGCTTGGGCCACTCACGTGCGTGCGCCCTTCGAGACCTGGAGCAACACCTGGTACAACGCGAGCTGCCTGGACTGGCCCGCGAAGCCGGGCAAGCCGGTGGCGATCGACGGTGCGAAGGTTGGCGGCGCCTTGCTGATCAGCGAGGAGCTCGACGCGGCCACGCCGTACTCGGGCAGCCTCGAGGTGCGCAAGCGGTATCCGCACGCAAGCCTGATCAGCGCGCCCGGCGGGACGACGCATGCCGGCTCGCTCTCCGGAGTGGCGTGCGTGGACGACAAGGTCGCTGACTACCTCGCCACCGGCCAGCTGCCGAAGCGTGTGCCCGGCGACCGCTCGGACGCCCAGTGCGCTCCGGTGCCGCCGCCGGTTCCGGCTCCGGTCGCGACCGGCCCGCAGCAGAAGGCGGACGCCGAGGCGAAGGCTGCGGCAGAGGCGAAGCAGAGCCTCCTTGCCGGGTTGCTGCGCTTCTGAGCTGGTGTGCACGGTGCCCCGGTCTGGTTCGCCAGGCCGGGGCATTGTTCTGTTCGGTCGGGTGTTCTCCTGCTCGTTCACCGGTCCCCCTCGGTCGTGGTTCGTGATTGCCGGGGACGCTACGACGGGGCACCGACAATTTCGGAACGCAGTCACCCGATCGCGTTAAGTGAGCGAAATTGTCGGGGGCACCGGATACCTTCGCGGCCATGACGATCATTCAGGAGCACCGGACCGAAGTCCGGGCAGGAGAAGTCCAGTACCAGGTCGCGGTCATCACTCGCACCGAGGACGGAGAGCCGGAGCGGGTCACCGTCACGGTCGGTGGCGAGCGGCCGGACGGCGAACTCGTGGTGGAAGGCAGGCTCGACCTGGACGTGGGCTCGGTCAGCACGGTCGCCGAGTTGCTGGGCACGAGCTTGCGCACGTTCGCCGGCGGCGGTTCCCGGCGAAGATCGGCCAGACGGCCGGCCCAGCAGGGCAGACCGTGGACCGAGGAGATGGACGCCGAGCTGGAAGCCCGCTGGCTCGCCGGCGACACGGTGGCGGACATCGCACGGCATTTCGCCCGGACACCGGGCGGGATCCGCGCTCGGCTGCCGAGGGTCGGCTGCGATCCGGAGCATCCGGGGAACCACCTGCCGACGCCGCCGAGTCTGCGCGAGGCGGAGGAGGGTGCCGACTGACGACTGCGCGCCGGGCTTTCATGCGGCCGCAGGTTGGAACGCTGGCGTTGTTCGCTCGTCGGCGGGCTGGGAGCTGGTATGCGGAAAGGCCGGTCGCAGGGCCCGAATGGTCGGCCCTAGTCGGATGGTCTGGGTGCGGCTGGAGCGCTGACGGGTTGACCGGTCGGCAGTGCGGCTGATTGATCGCTCGTGCGTCGGTTGGCGGTCTCGTGCCGTAGCGCATCGACAGTCAAAGTCGGCGGTCGCGCTGTGCCGTGCCTGCTTGTCGCGCGGCGGCTTCCGCCGGTTGGGCCACCGCGAAGGCTGCCGGATGGCCGAGCGGCCGAGAGCCGCGGAAATCCGGAAAACGAGCGAAGGACTGAAGAAAGCCCAGGTGAGCGCGCGGACGCGCACCGGAAGTCCAGGGGAGAGGACGGCCAGGGTGAGCAAACCCTCTTTGTTTGAGCTTGCACGCTCGTGCATAATCATACGTATGACGGTGAAGATCGCGGTGGCCGGGGCCAGCGGGTACGCCGGCGGCGAACTGCTGCGCCTGCTCCTGACCCATCCTGAAGTCGAGATCGGCGCGCTCACGGCGGCCAGCAGTGCCGGGACGACGCTCGGCACGCACCAGCCGCACCTGGTTCCGCTGGCCGGGCGGGTGCTGCTGGAGACGAACGCGGAGACGCTCGCCGGGCACGACGTCGTGTTCCTCGCCTTGCCGCACGGGCATTCGGCGGAGATCGCTGCTCAGCTCGGGCCGGACGTGCTCGTGGTCGACCTCGGCGCTGACCATCGACTGGCCGACCCGCAGGACTGGCGGCGCTGGTACTCCGGCGAGCACGCGGAACAGTGGCCCTACGGGCTGCCCGAACTGCCGGGCGCGCGCGAGAAGCTCGTGGGCGCCAAGCGGATCGCTGTTCCCGGCTGCTTCCCGACGGGCGGTTCCCTCGCATTGGCGCCGGCGTTGGCAGCGGGGCTGGTGGAGCCCACGGTCACGGTCGTGTCGGTGACCGGAACATCCGGGGCGGGCAAGAGCCTCAAGCCGAATCTGCTGGGCTCCGAGGTGATGGGCAACGCGAGCGCGTATGGCGTCGCGGGGGCGCATCGCCACACGCCTGAGTTCGCGCAGAACCTCTCGGCCGCGGCCGGCAAGCGGGTGACTGTTTCGTTCACGCCAGTGCTCGCGCCGATGCCGCGCGGGATTCTCACCACGGCGAGTGCTCAGCTGGCCGGCGACGTCGACGAAGCCGCGGTGCGCGCGGTGTACGAAAAGGCTTACGGCGGCGAACCGTTTGTCCAGGTTCTTCCTGAAGGCTCCTGGCCGTCGACCGCGGCCACGGTCGGGTCGAACAACGTCCAGCTCCAGCTCGGCGTCGACGCCGACGCGGGACGGCTGATTGTCGTCACCTCGATCGACAATCTCACCAAGGGCACCGCGGGCGGTGCCGTCCAGTCGATGAACCTGGCGCTCGGTTTCCCCGAGGCCACCGGACTTTCCACCGTGGGAGTGGCACCGTGACCGTCACCGGACCGAAGGGTTTCCGCGCCGCCGGCGTCGCCGCCGGGATCAAGGCCTCCGGCGCGCTGGACCTCACGCTCGTCGTCAACGACGGGCCGCTCGACGTCGCTGCGGGCGTGTTCACCCGCAACGTGATCAAGGCTGCGCCCGTGTTGTGGTCGCAGGAAGTCTTGAAGCACCAGAAGCTAAAGGCCGTCGTGCTCAACTCCGGCGGCGCGAACGCGGCCACCGGGCCCGGCGGGTTCCAAGACACCCATGCCACCGCGGAAAAAGTCGCCGAGGTGCTGGGCACCGGGGCGATCGAGGTCGCGGTGTGCTCCACCGGGCTGATCGGCGAGCGGCTGCCGATGGCTGCCGTTCTGTCCGGTGTGGACAGTGCGGTGGCGGCGCTCGATGCCGGCCCGGAAGCGGCGCTGAACGCGGCGACCGGCGTCATGACCACGGACACCAAGCCGAAGCAGGCGTTCGCCCGGCATGCTTCCGGCTGGAGCGTCGGCGGCTTCGCCAAGGGAGCCGGGATGCTCGCGCCGAACCTGGCGACGATGCTGTCCGTGCTCACCACGGACGCGGTGGCGGACAAGGAAACCCTTGACCGGGCGCTGCGGGCCGCCACGCGAGTCACGTTCGATCGGCTGGACGTCGACGGCGGCACGTCCACCAACGACACGGTTCTCGTGCTCGCGTCCGGTGCCAGCGGAGTCGAGCCGACCGAGGCCGAGCTGATCGAGCTGCTGACCGCGGTGAGCCACGACCTGGTGCTGCAGCTGCGCGCGGATTCCGAAGGCGCGACCAAGGACGTCGACGTGACCGTGCAGGGTGCGGCGAGCGAGGCCGACGCGATCGCGGTGGCGCGCACGATCGCCGAGGACAACCTCGTCAAGACGGCGTTGTTCGGGTCGGACCCGAACTGGGGCCGGATCGCGATGGCGCTCGGCCGCGCGCCCGCACGGATCGATCCGGAAAAGGTCGCGATCGCGATCAACGGCGTCACATTGTTCGCGGGCGGCACCACGGCCGAGGACCGATCGGCGGCAGACCTGTCCGGACGGGCCGTCGAAATCGTCGTGGATCTCGGCATCGGCGGCGACGAAGCGACGATCTACACCACGGACCTGTCGCACGCGTACGTCGAAGAGAACAGCGCGTACTCGTCATGACCGACACCGAAGGGCTCATCTCCGCCGACGAGCGGCTCGCCACTGCGGCCGAAAAAGCCGGCGTATTGATCGAAGCGCTGCCGTGGCTGCAGCGGTTCCACGGTGCCACCGTGGTGGTCAAGTACGGCGGCAACGCCATGATCGACGACCAGCTGAAGGCCGCCTTCGCCGAGGACATGGTGTTCCTCCGGCTGGCCGGGCTGCACCCGGTGGTCGTGCACGGCGGCGGTCCGCAGATCAGCGCGATGCTGTCCCGGCTCGGCGTTCCGGGGGAGTTCAAGGGCGGCCTGCGCGTCACCACTCCGGAAACCATGGACATCGTGCGGATGGTGCTGGTCGGACAGGTCAGCCGCGAGCTGGTCGGGCTGATCAACGCGCACGGGCCGTACGCGGTCGGCATCTCCGGCGAGGACGCGCGGCTGTTCACCGCCGAGCGCAAACAGGCCACTGTGGACGGCGAGCAGGTCGACATCGGCTTGGTCGGCGAGGTCGCCGAGGTCAATCCGGACGCGGTGCTCGACATCGTGAACGCCGGGCGCATCCCGGTGGTGTCCACGGTCGCCCCTGACATTGACGGCGTGGTGCACAACGTCAACGCGGACACCGCGGCCGGCGCGCTCGCCGCCGCGCTGGGCGCCGAGAAGCTCGTAGTGCTCACCGACGTCGAAGGTCTTTACGCCAACTGGCCGGACCGGTCGTCGCTGATCGACCGGATCCCCGTCGACCGCCTCGAACGGATGTTGCCCGGCTTGGCCAGCGGCATGATCCCGAAGATGGAGGCGTGCGTCCGCGCGGTGCGCGGCGGAGTGCGCGGCGCGCACGTCATCGACGGCAGGCTCGCCCATTCGGTGCTGCTCGAGGTCTTCACCTCGCGCGGCATCGGGACCATGGTGCTGCCCGAGGCAGCGCCCTCCGGAACGGAGAACGCGTGACTACTCTCAAGTCCAATGCGGACGGTCAGCAGCACTGGCAGTCGGCGGTCATGGACAACTACGGCACTCCCGGCCTGACTCTTGTGCGCGGCGAAGGCGCGCGAGTGTGGGACGCGGACGGCACCGAGTACGTCGACCTCGTCGGCGGGATCGCGGTGAACGCGCTCGGTCACGCCCACCCGGAGGTGGTGCGCGCGGTCACCGAGCAGATTTCGAAGCTCGGGCACACGTCGAACCTGTACGTCAACCCGGTCGCGGTCGAACTGGCGGAAACGCTGCTGGACGTCGCGGGCCTGACCGGACAGGGCAAGGTCCTGTTCGTCAACTCCGGAGCCGAGGCGAACGAGGCCGCGTTCAAGATCACCCGGCTCACCGGCCGCACCAAGGTCGTCGCGGCCGAAGGCGCGTTCCACGGCCGCACGATGGGCGCGCTGTCGCTCACCGGGCAGCCGTCGAAGCGCGAGGCGTTCGAACCGCTGGTCCCGGGCGTCACGCACGTCCCGTACGGCGACGTTGAAGCGCTGCGGGCCGCGGTGGACGGCGAGACCGCCGCGGTTTTCCTGGAGCCGGTGCTCGGCGAGGCAGGAGTCATCCCGGCGCCAGACGGCTACCTGCACGCCGCGCGCGAGATCACCAAGGCCGCCGGTGCGCTGCTCGTGCTCGACGAGGTGCAGACCGGCATCGGCCGGCTCGGCAGCTGGTTCGGCTTCCAGCAGGCAGGCATCGTGCCGGACGTGATCACGCTGGCGAAGGGACTGGGCGGGGGGCTCCCGCTCGGCGCGGTGATCGGCGTCGGCGCGGCCGGCGATCTGCTCAAGCCCGGCCAGCACGGCACCACGTTCGGCGGCAACCCGGTGTGCTGCGCGGCCGGTCTCGCGGTGCTGCGCACGATCGCCCGCGACGGCCTGCTCGAGCACGTTTCCGCGCTGGGCAAAGACATCGCGGCCGGCGTCGAGGCGCTCGGCCACCCGCTCGTCTCCGGCGTCCGCGGTGCCGGGCTGCTGCTCGGCATCGGCCTGCGCGAACCGGTCGCCGCAGCGGTCGCGAAAGCCGTGCAAGACGCCGGCTACCTCGTCAACCCGGTCGCTCCGGACACCGTGCGGCTCGCCCCGCCGCTCGTGCTCGACGAGCAGCAGGCACACGGCTTCCTCGCCGCCCTCCCGGCCGCGCTCGACTCCACCACCACGAAGGACCTTTCCTGATGCCTCGCCACTTCCTCCGCGACGACGACGTCACCCCCGCCGAGCAGAACGCACTGCTCGACCTCGCCGATCAGCTCAAGGCGGACCCGCTCGGCACGAAGGCGCTCGCCGGGCGCACGGTCGCCGCGATCTTCGAGAAGAACTCGACTCGCACCCGGTTTTCGTTCGAGGTCGGCATCAGCCAGCTCGGCGGGCACCCGGTGATCGTCGACGGCCGTTCCATGCAGCTCGGCCGCGAGGAAACCATCGAGGACACCTCGCGCGTTCTGTCCCGCTACGTCGATGCCGTCGTGTGGCGCACCTTCGCACAGAAGCGCATCGACGCGATGGCGTCGGTCGCGTCGATCCCGGTAGTCAACGCGCTCACCGACGAGTTCCACCCGTGCCAGGTGCTCACCGACCTGATGACGATCCGCGAGCGCAAGGGCAAGCTCGCCGGGCTCACCCTCACCTACCTCGGCGACGGCGCCAACAACATGGCGCATTCGTTGCTGCTCGGCGGCACCACCGCCGGGATGAACGTGCGCGTCGTATCGCCGGAGGGCTTCCAGCCTGACCAGCAGGTGATGCTGGACGCCAAACAGCGCGGTACGGAAACCGGCGGGAGCGCCGCGGTCTACACCGACGCGCGCGAAGCGGTCGAGGGCTCGGATGTGCTGGTCACCGACACTTGGACGTCGATGGGCCAGGAGAACGACGGACTCGACCGGGTCGGCCCGTTCCGCGCGCTGCAGATCAACTCGCAGCTGCTCAAGCGCGCCGCGGACGAGGCGATCGTGCTGCACTGCCTGCCGGCGCACCGCGGCTGGGAGATCACCGACGAGGTGCTCGACGGCCCGGCCAGCGCGGTGTGGGACGAGGCGGAGAACCGGCTGCACGCACAGAAAGCGCTGCTGGTCTGGCTGTTCGGGCAGAACGGCCGATGACCAGCAGCCGGGTCGGGCGTCAGGCGCGGATCACCGAACTGGTGTCCACGATGGCCATCCGCAGCCAGACCGAGCTCGCGCGGCTGCTCGCCGCCGAGGGCATCGAGGTCACCCAGGCGACGCTGTCACGCGACCTCGACGAACTCGGCGCGGTCAAGCTGCGCGGAGCCGACTCGGGTGCGCCGGTCTACGTGATCCCCGAGGACGGCAGTCCGGTCCGCGGTGTACAGGGCGGCACCTCGCGACTGTCCCGGCTGCTCGCGGAACTGCTGGTGTCCGCGGATTTCTCCGGCAACCTCGCGGTGCTGCGCACGCCTCCGGGCGCCGCGCAGTTCCTGGCCAGCGCGATCGACCGGGCTGCGCTGGAAGAGGTCGTCGGGTCGATCGCCGGTGACGACACGGTCGCGGTGATCGCGCGCGAGCCGCTCACTGGACGGGACCTGGCCGAACGCTTCACCGCTCTCGCAAAGGGTTCGGCGGAAGGGGACGAGCCGTGACCCGGCGGGTCGTGCTCGCCTACTCGGGCGGGCACGGCTCCAGCGCCGCGCTGAAACACCTGTCGCGGGAGGCCGAAGTCGTCGCGGTCGCGGCCGACTTCGGCGCCGGCGACGTCGATCTGTGGGCACTTCGGCGGCGCGCGGTGGCCGAAGGCGCGGCAGAGGTCGTCGTCGTGGACGTCCGCGAGGAATTCGCGAACGAGTACTGCCTGCGTGCCTTGCAGGCGAACGCGCTGTGTCTCGACTGGCGTCCGTTGGTGGCATCGCTGGCGCGGCCGCTGCTCGCGCAGCAGCTGGTCGCGGTGGCCCGTGTCCAGAACGCGCCGACCGTCGCGCACGGCGGCGACCATGCGTTGGGCAGCGCGATCGAAGCGCTTGCACCAGACCTCGAAACTGTTGTGCCAGTCGGCGTTCGCGGCAGCAGCGCAGCTGCGCAGCTGTCGACCAGCCGGACTTTGTGGGGCCGCAGCGTGGTGGCGGGACGTCGCTACACCGAGGATGCCGGGGCGAACTTCGACGCGCCGGACGAGGTGGTCGTCACCTTCGACCAAGGGACCCCGGTCGCGGTCGACGGCGAGACGGTCAGCGTGGCCGAAGCGGTCCAGCGGCTCGGGCATCGGGCCGGAGCGCACGGGATCGGCCGGTTCGGCGGGGACGACAGCTGCGAAGCACCGGGTGCTGCGGTGCTAGTCGCCGCGCACCAGCAGCTGGAATGCGACACCATTGACCGCGACCTGGCGGCGTTCAAGCGCGGCGTCGATCGGCGCTGGGCCGAATTGGTGCACGACGGGATGTGGTTCTCGCCGTTGCGCGAACCGCTGGACGCGTTCGTCCGGCAATCGCAAGAACGCGTGTCCGGCGAAGTGCGGCTCGTGCTGCACGCGGGCCGCGCGGCCTTGGCCGGCCTCCCCGGGAGGCGGCTTCGCCCGGTCGGACGGCGGTACCGTCCGGGGACCGGGCAGACTCCGCTGGGAGACACCCAGCACCTGAGCACCCAGGCGTCCTGAGACGCCGGATCGAGAGAGGCAGAACGTGAGCGGGAAAGACCAGCCGGTGCAGCTGTGGGGCGGCCGGTTCGCCAGCGGGCCAGCCGAGGCGATGGCGGCGCTGAGCGCCTCGACCCACTTCGACTGGCGCCTGGCGCCCTACGACATCGCCGGTTCGCGTGCGCACGCCCGCGTGCTGAACAAGGCGGGTCTGCTCACCGAAGCAGAGCTGGCCGGGATGCTGGCGGCGCTCGACACGCTGGCGGAAGACGTCGCCTCCGGCGCGTTCACGCCGACGATCGCCGACGAGGACGTGCACACCGCGCTCGAACGCGGACTGCTCGAACGCGCCGGAGCCGAGCTGGGCGGCAAGCTGCGCGCTGGCCGTTCCCGCAACGACCAGGTCGCGACGCTGTTCCGGATGTGGTTGCGCGATGCCGCGCGCCGCGTTGTCGCCGGCACCCTCGACGTAATCGACGCGATCCTCTCGCAGGCGTCCCGGCACCCGGACGTGATCCTGCCCGGTCGCACCCATCTGCAGCACGCGCAGCCGGTCTTGCTCGCGCACCACCTGATGGCCCATGGCCAAGCGCTGCTTCGCGACGTCACCCGATTGCGCGACTGGGACGCGCGCACCGCCGAGTCACCGTACGGCTCGGGCGCGCTCGCCGGTTCCTCGCTCGGCCTCGACCCGGAAGCCGTCGCCAAGGAGCTGGGCTTCGACACCAGTGTGGAGAACTCGATCGACGGCACCGCGTCCCGCGACTTCGTCGCCGAGTTCGCGTTCGCGGTCGCCATGCTGGCCGTGAACCTGTCGCGGATCGCCGAAGAAGTGATCATCTGGAACACCGCCGAATTCGGCTACGTCACCCTCGACGACGCGTGGGCCACCGGCAGCTCGATCATGCCGCAGAAGAAGAACCCGGACGTCGCGGAGCTGACGCGGGGCAAGGCCGGCCGGCTGATCGGCAATCTCACCGGCCTGCTCGCCACCCTCAAAGCGCAACCGCTCGCGTACAACCGCGACTTGCAGGAGGACAAGGAACCGGTCTTCGACTCGGTCGAACAGCTGGAACTGTTGTTCCCGGCGATCGCCGGGATGCTCGGCACGCTCACCTTCCACACCGACCGGCTCGCCGAATTGGCCCCGGCCGGGTTCACGCTCGCGACGGACATCGCGGAGTGGCTGGTCCGCCAGGGCGTGCCGTTCCGCGTCGCGCACGAGGCGGCCGGAGAGAGCGTGCGGGTCGCCGAAGGCCGCGGGGTCGGCCTCGACGAGCTCACCGACGAGGAGTTCCAAGCGATCAACCCGGCGCTCACGCCGGCGGTGCGCGAAGTCCTGACCGTCGAAGGCTCGGTGCGGTCCCGTGACGCGCGCGGCGGCACCGCCCCGGTACGCGTCGCCGAACAGCGGGAACTCCTGGTCCAGCGGGTGTCCGCGCAGCGGGAGTGGCTGAAGTGACTCGTCCGGCCGTCGCTGGCTAGGCTGGCGGACTGACGAGGGGAGTACGCGTGGACCGGTTGTTCCGGCGCGAAGAGCTGGCACTGGATCCGGTCGACCTGGCTCGGCTGCTTCTCGGTGCGGTGCTCGAAGCCGACACGCTCGACGGGCGGGTCGGGGTGCGGCTGGTCGAGGTCGAGGCGTATCGCGGCTTGGACGATCCCGCGTCGCATTGCTACCGCGGCAAAACGCCGCGCAACGCTGTGATGTGGGGTCCGGCCGGGCACCTCTACGTGTACTTCGTCTACGGGATGCACTTCTGCGCGAACGTCGTCGGCACCGAGGACGGCCAGCCGGGTGCGGTGCTGCTGCGTGCGGGCGAGGTGGTCGAAGGCGCGGACGTCGTCCGGAAACGCCGGCCGAACGCGCGCGGCAACGGCGAACTCGCCAGAGGCCCGGCCATCCTGACCTCGATGCTCGGCCTCGCCAAGGACCAGAACGGCGTCGACCTCACCGACCCGGAGTCGCCGGTGCGGCTGCGGGTCGGCGAGCGCGTCCCGGTGGACGACGTGCGCACCGGCCCGCGCGTCGGCGTCGCGATGGCGATGGACACGCCGTGGCGGTTCTGGGTCGACGGTTCCCCGGCCGTCTCCGCCTACCGCCGCGGCGGGAAACGCCGCCAGGTGCGACCCGCGGGATAGTCGGTTGACCAGGTGCGGGATCATCTACAGGTGTGAGTGAGCACATCCTTGACGAGTTGTCCTGGCGCGGCCTGATCGCGCAGTCCACCGACATCGACGCCCTGCGCCGAGAGCTCGACCACGGCCCGCTCACGCTCTATTGCGGCTTCGATCCGACCGCGCCCAGCCTGCACGCCGGCAACCTCGTCCCGCTGCTGATGCTCAAGCGGTTCCAGCGCGCCGGGCACCGGCCGATCGTGCTGGCCGGCGGTGCCACCGGGATGATCGGCGACCCGCGCGACAACGGCGAGCGGACGCTGAACACGCTCGACACCGTCGCGGACTGGGCCGGGCGGATTCGCGGGCAGCTCGAGCGGTTCGTGGACTTCGACGATTCGCCGACCGGCGCGATCGTGGAGAACAATCTCAACTGGACCGGGAAGCAGAACACCCTGGAGTTCCTCCGCGACGTGGGCAAGCACTTCTCGGTGAACGTGATGCTGAACCGGGAGACGGTGAAACGCCGGCTCGAAGGCGACGGCATGTCCTACACCGAATTCAGCTACTTGCTGCTGCAGTCGCAGGACTACTTGCAGCTGTACCGGCAGTACGGCTGCAAGCTGCAGGTCGGCGGCTCGGATCAGTGGGGCAACCTTGTCGGCGGCGTCGACCTGATCCGCAAGATCGACCGCGGGACCGCGCACGCGCTGACCGCGCCGCTGGTCACCGACGCCGAGGGACGCAAGTTCGGCAAGTCCACCGGCGGCGGCAACGTGTGGCTCGACCCGGAGCTGACTTCGCCCTACGCCTGGTACCAGTACTTCGTCAACGTCGGCGACGCTGACGTGATCCGCTACCTGCGCCTGTTCACCTTCCTCGAGCGGGAGGAGATCGACGCGCTGGCCGCGGACACCGAAGAGCGCCCGCACCTGCGCGCCGCGCAGAAGCGGCTCGCCGAGGAGTTCACGAACCTGGTGCACGGCGAGGACCAGACGAAGCAGGTCATCGCGGCCAGCCAGGCGCTGTTCGGCCGCGCCGAGTTGGCCGACCTGGACGCCTCGACGCTCGACGCGGCGATGGCCGAGGTCCCGAACGGCAAAGTCGAGCCGGCCGGCGACGCGACGATCGTCGATCTGCTGATCGCCGGGGGACTGGTGGACAGCAAGGGCGCGGCCCGCCGCACGGTGAAGGAAGGCGGGGCGTACGTGAACAACGTGAAGATCCCCGACGAGGAGTGGAAGCCGGCCGCGTCCGACGCGCTGCACGGGCGGTGGCTCGTCGTCCGCAAGGGCAAGCGCAACGTCGCCGGAGTCCGCGTCTCGGACTGATCGTCGGCCGAGACCCGAGACCCGGGACAGGGGGCCTGAGCTGCGGAAACGCAGTTAAGGGACCCCCCTGTTCCGGGCCTCGGGAGGTCAGGTAAAGTTCTCCGAGTCGCCAGGGAGACCGGGTGGCCGCCGGGGCACGAACCAAGCTCTCGCCGGGAAGGCGATTGAGTGGGTGTCCCACCAAAAACTGCTAGGAATGATGCTTCGGTGTCGGTCGTCCTTGAGGGGGCGGTTGGTGTCGGGGTGTGTTGCTTGAGAACTCAACAGTGTGCTAGTGAACTAAGCCAGTAGAGCTTTTTATGAAACCCCCTCGTCGGGGTTTCCTTTGAGAATGATGGTTGAGAGTAGTCTCGATCGAACTTTACAGCATTGTTGGAGAGTTTGATCCTGGCTCAGGACGAACGCTGGCGGCGTGCTTAACACATGCAAGTCGAACGCTGAACCGGTTTCGGCCGGGGATGAGTGGCGAACGGGTGAGTAACACGTGGGTAATCTGCCCTGCACTCTGGGATAAGCCTGGGAAACTGGGTCTAATACCGGATATGACCACTGGAGGCATCTTTGGTGGTGGAAAGTTCCGGCGGTGCAGGATGAACCCGCGGCCTATCAGCTTGTTGGTGGGGTAATGGCCTACCAAGGCGACGACGGGTAGCCGGCCTGAGAGGGTGACCGGCCACACTGGGACTGAGACACGGCCCAGACTCCTACGGGAGGCAGCAGTGGGGAATATTGCACAATGGGCGCAAGCCTGATGCAGCGACGCCGCGTGAGGGATGACGGCCTTCGGGTTGTAAACCTCTTTCGCCAGGGACGAAGCGCAAGTGACGGTACCTGGATAAGAAGCACCGGCTAACTACGTGCCAGCAGCCGCGGTAATACGTAGGGTGCGAGCGTTGTCCGGAATTATTGGGCGTAAAGAGCTCGTAGGCGGTTTGTCGCGTCGGCCGTGAAATCTCCACGCTTAACGTGGAGCGTGCGGTCGATACGGGCAGACTTGAGTTCGGCAGGGGAGACTGGAATTCCTGGTGTAGCGGTGAAATGCGCAGATATCAGGAGGAACACCGGTGGCGAAGGCGGGTCTCTGGGCCGATACTGACGCTGAGGAGCGAAAGCGTGGGGAGCGAACAGGATTAGATACCCTGGTAGTCCACGCTGTAAACGTTGGGCGCTAGGTGTGGGCGACATCCACGTTGTCCGTGCCGTAGCTAACGCATTAAGCGCCCCGCCTGGGGAGTACGGCCGCAAGGCTAAAACTCAAAGGAATTGACGGGGGCCCGCACAAGCGGCGGAGCATGTGGATTAATTCGATGCAACGCGAAGAACCTTACCTGGGCTTGACATGCGCCAGACATCCCCAGAGATGGGGCTTCCCTTGTGGTTGGTGTACAGGTGGTGCATGGCTGTCGTCAGCTCGTGTCGTGAGATGTTGGGTTAAGTCCCGCAACGAGCGCAACCCTTATCCTGCGTTGCCAGCGCGTCATGGCGGGGACTCGTGGGAGACTGCCGGGGTCAACTCGGAGGAAGGTGGGGATGACGTCAAGTCATCATGCCCCTTATGTCCAGGGCTTCACACATGCTACAATGGCTGGTACAGAGGGCTGCGATACCGCGAGGTGGAGCGAATCCCTTAAAGCCGGTCTCAGTTCGGATCGCAGTCTGCAACTCGACTGCGTGAAGTCGGAGTCGCTAGTAATCGCAGATCAGCAACGCTGCGGTGAATACGTTCCCGGGCCTTGTACACACCGCCCGTCACGTCATGAAAGTCGGTAACACCCGAAGCCCATGGCCCAACCCGCAAGGGAGGGAGTGGTCGAAGGTGGGACTGGCGATTGGGACGAAGTCGTAACAAGGTAGCCGTACCGGAAGGTGCGGCTGGATCACCTCCTTTCTAAGGAGCACAACACGTCCGCGTCCCCGGGATGCCCGGAACCAGGGTGTGGGGTGGCTCGGGCACGGAAGCCGAATGTGTTGCCGGGCTTGCTCAAGGAATTGTGGAACTACTGGTTATCGCCGGTCGCGGTGAGCGAAGTCCGTGTGAGTACTGGCCCTTCGGGGTCGTGGAAAGCGGTGACGGAGCTCGGGTTGTCGGGTGTTCGCTGGCATGCTGTTGGGTCCTGAGGCAACACACGTTGTTTCTGGTGTGGTGTTTGAGAACTGTAGAGTGGATGCGAGCATCTTTGTGGTCAAGTTGTTAAGGGCACATGGTGGATGTCTTGGCTTCAGGAGCCGATGAAGGACGTGGGAGGCTGCGATATGCCTCGGGGAGCTGTCAACCGAGCTGTGATCCGAGGATTTCCGAATGGGGAAACCCAGCACCAGTGATGTGGTGTTACCCGCCGGTGAATATATAGCCGGTGTGGAGGGAACGCGGGGAAGTGAAACATCTCAGTACCCGCAGGAAGAGAAAACAACCGTGATTCCGTGAGTAGTGGCGAGCGAAAGCGGAAGAGGCTAAACCGATTGCATGTGATACCTGTCAGGGGTTGTGTGGTCGGGGTCGTGGGACCTGCCTTGAGAATTCTGACAGATTCTCGGGTTGATGTGCTGGTTAGTGGAACGCCTTGGGACGGGCGGCCGGAGTGGGTGAGAGCCCCGTACGCGAAAACCAGTTGCGTGAGCCTTGGTGGTGTTCCCGAGTAGCAGCGAGCTCGTGGAATTTGCTGTGAATCTGCCGGGACCACCCGGTAAGCCTAAATACTTCCTGGAGACCGATAGCGGACGAGTACCGTGAGGGAAAGATGAAAAGTACCCCGGGAGGGGAGTGAAAGAGTACCTGAAACCGTGTGCCTACAAGCCGTCAGAGCCGTTGAGGTGATGGCGTGCCTTTTGAAGAATGAGCCTGCGAGTTAGTGCTGCGTGGCGAGGTTAACCCGGGTGGGGTAGCCGTAGCGAAAGCGAGTCCGAACAGGGCGGTTGTAGTCGCGTGGTCTAGACCCGAAGCGGAGTGATCTACCCATGGCCAGGGTGAAGCGACGGTAAGACGTCGTGGAGGCCCGAACCCACTTAGGTTGAAAACTGAGGGGATGAGCTGTGGGTAGGGGTGAAAGGCCAATCAAACTCCGTGATAGCTGGTTCTCCCCGAAATGCATTTAGGTGCAGCGTCGCATGTTTCACCGCGGGGGTAGAGCTACTGGATGGTCTAGGGGCCTTACCGGGTTACCGAAATCAACCAAACTCCGAATACCGTGGTGTGAGAGTGCGGCAGTGAGACGGCGGGGGATAAGCTTCGTCGTCGAGAGGGAAACAGCCCAGAACACCAGCTAAGGCCCCTAAGTGTGTGCTCAGTGGGAAAGGATGTGGGATTGCCCAGACAACCAGGAGGTTGGCTTAGAAGCAGCCACCCTTGAAAGAGTGCGTAATAGCTCACTGGTCAAGTGGTCCTGCGCCGACAATGTAGCGGGGCTTAAGCACACCGCCGAAGCTGTGTCATTGACACTTTAGATCGGCGTTCGTCCTTGAGGCGGGCGTCCAGTCGTGTTGATGGGTAGGGGAGCGTCCTGCATCCGGTGAAGCGGCGGCGGAAGCCAGTCGTGGAGGGTGCGGGAGTGAGAATGCAGGCATGAGTAGCGAATGCAGAGTGAGAAACTCTGCCGCCGGATGACCAAGGGTTCCTGGGCCAGGCTAATCCGCCCAGGGTAAGTCGGGACCTAAGGCGAGGCCGACAGGCGTAGTCGATGGACAACGGGTTGATATTCCCGTACCCGAGCATGTGCGCCCATGGCGAGGCGGTTGACACTAACCACCCGAAGCCGNNGNNGAAGTCTTCGGACGGA
>NZ_KB912942.1:0-7795 GCF_000383915.1 Amycolatopsis benzoatilytica AK 16/65 | reverse complement strand
CCGGTTTGTGCTGGTCAGGTGCCGTTGGGGGACAGCGGGGACAGGTGTGACACCCCGGTGGTGTCCCCGTGGTCCCTGTCGCCAGGCGCGCTGTAGGTGCCGCCGGGCGTCTTGTGCAGCTGTCCCGCGTCGGCCATGCGGGAGCAGGTCTTGCGGATGTTGTCCGGGCTGGCGTCGAGGGCTTCGGCGATCCGGGCGGGCTTGAGCGGGCCGTGTTCGCGCAGCACGCGCAGGATGTCGGCGCGGGTGTCGGCGACCAGGTGGTCGGCGGCGGGGCCGTCGAGCTTGGTCCAGGCGCCGGCGTCAGCGTCGAAAGTCATGGCGTAGTCGGTCTCTTCGACGTCGCGGCCGGTCACGTGCAGCACGCCATCGGCTTGCCCGCGGGCGCGTTCGAGCACGAGGGTGGCGTCCATGGCGCCGGTGAGCCCGGCGGTTCCGGATACCAGGTTCTGCCAGTCGTCAGCGTCCTGTTTGCGGACGTGGTGGATCAGCAGGAACGGCACGCCGTAGTGGTCGGCGATCTCCTTGAACCGGGTGCCCGCGGCGTAGTCGGAGGCGTAGGCGGACGCGCCGGGCAGGACCGGGCCGCGCATTTTCTGCAGCGTGTCGATGATGACCAGCCGCGCCGTCGGGTTCTCCTCCAGCCATTCCCGGAGCACCTCGTCCCCACCGGCGTTCATGGTGGGGCACGAGGTTTCCAGGGTCAGCAGCGGCGACGGGCGCCCGCCCGCGGCGATCTGCTGGCGTCGGCGGCGCTGCAACCGGCGGCCGGTGTCCTCCAGCGCGCAGTACAGGACCGGGCCGCGCTCCACTGCGATCGAGCCAAGCGCGGGTTCGCCGTTCGCGATGGACGCGGCGAGCCCGAGGGACATCCATGACTTGCCCAGCTTCGGCGCA
Organism: Amycolatopsis benzoatilytica AK 16/65; assembly: GCF_000383915.1. Classification (NCBI taxonomy): domain Bacteria; kingdom Bacillati; phylum Actinomycetota; class Actinomycetes; order Pseudonocardiales; family Pseudonocardiaceae; genus Amycolatopsis; species Amycolatopsis benzoatilytica. The sequence continues at coordinate 6,898 of NZ_KB912942.1, read as the reverse complement.
CCGGCCAGCAGGTTGACCCCTTCGGCGAGCAGGCCGGGGACGGCCCACTTGACCGGTGGGAACTCCTCTCGCATCAGCTCCGCATCGGTCCACCGGGTGCGGCGGGCGGGCGGTGTCGGGACGGCGGCCAGCGGCCGGGGCGTGGTCATGGCGGGTTACCTCCGTGGTGCAGGGTCAGGCCGCGGCGTGGGCCGGGTTCGCGGCATGGGCGAGCAGCGGCGCGAGGATCGCGGCGGCCAGTGGCGGCGGCACGGCGTCGCCGACCTGGCGGTACTGGGCTGATTTGGTGCCGCGCCACGGGTAGTCGACGGGGAACCCTTGCAGGACACCGGCTTCGGCGACGCTGACCCGGCGGCGGCCCTGCCCGTCGTACTCCAGGAACTCGACCGCGTTGGCCGCGCGGCCGAAGAAGATCGTTCCGGCGGGCTCGTCGATGCCCCGGACACAGGCGTTGTCCTGGGAGCCGTTGCGCATCACCCAGTGCCCGACCTTGCTGGTGATCGTCGTCGCGGGCTCGTCCGGCGTGCGGGTGGTCCTGGTGGCCAGGTCACCGCCGTCGGTGTAGTTCGACCGCAGCACCACGTCCGCTTGCCGGTCGGCGAGCGCTGCCAGCTGCTGGCGGTTGCGGAAGTTGCCGAACACCTCCGCCCCGCCGGTGTCGGTTCCCCCGGCGGTGACCGTCCAGGCGGGACGTTCGGCCAGGCCCCAGCCGAGCGCGTCGGCCATGGACACCGGCGGCGGCAGCAGGCTGCCGAACAGGTCCACGTCCGAGCCGAACTCCCGCCCGCTGCGGTACTCCTGGTGGGTCGGCTCCGGCGGTGTCGCGGGCGCGGCGTCGCGGCGGGCGATCAGGATCGCGCGGCGGCGCGTCTGCGGGACGCCGTAGCGTTCGGCGGCCAGTACACCGCACCAGGCCCGGTAGCCCAGCTCCCGCAGCAGGCTGGCCGCGTGCTGCCACAGGGTCAGCACCGGCGGCACCTGCTCCAGGGCGATCCAGCGGGGACGCAGGGCGTGGGCGTACCGCATCGGCTCCGCGGTGAGCGCGGACCGCGCGTCGGCCCACTGGTGTTCCGCCGGGCGGCGGCCGCGGGCGAACGCGGTCATGCGGGCGAAGACGGCGTCGCGGTCCCGCTCACCGCCGCGCTTGCCCGCCATGGACCAGGCCTGGCAGGGCGGCGACATGACCAGGCCGTCCACCGGCCCGAACTGGCACGGGTCGGTGGCGGCCACGTCGGCCTGGACCCGGGTGTGCCCGGCGGCGGTCGCCGTGGCGCAGGCGTCCCCGTCATGCTCGATGCCGATCGCCGTTCCGATGTGACCGGCGTCGCGCAGGCCCTGGGACCAGCCGCCAGGGCCGGCGAAACCTTCGAGGATCTGCGTGCTGGTGCGGGTCATCAGGCCACCTTCCGGGGTCGCTTGGCACCGGCCCGCAGGCCGGACGTGATCGTGATTTCGGCCTCGCGCGCGCTGAACCGGCGCGTGCCGATGTGGCGTCCGGCGGCGGTCATCAGCGCCGCGCGCACCTCGTCTTCGGTGAGCGCGTCCCCGGCGACCAGCTGCCCAAGTGCGACGGCGGCGGCGTAGAGGGTCGCGTTGCGGCCGTCCGTGGCGTCGGCGACCTTGCCCGCCTCCGCCCGGACGGCGACGTCGAGGTAGCGGGAGCGCCGACCGGTGGCCGGGCGGATCGGTGCCACCGGCGCGGCGGGCAGCGGGGCGGGGGTGAGCCGCTCGACCAGCCAGCCGGGCAGCTCCGCCACCGCGCCGTCCCACACGTAGCCGTAGCGGCCGGCGTCGGTGACCGTGCCCGGGGCGACGACGTAGCCGCCCCACGCGCGGGTGTCGACCTTCCACCCGAGCCCCTGCCCGCGCTCCCCGCTGGTGATGCGCAGGACCACACCGGCCGGGACGCGGTAGTACAGGTGCAGCCCACCCGAGGGCGTCCGGACGGTGAGGGTGTCCCCGGGCAGCTCCTCGCCCGCTTCGTCGGCGACGACGGCGAGCACGTCCTCCCCGCACCGCGCCCCGGCGGCGGCCCACCGCGCGGGTACGCCCTCGCCGGGCTTGAGCGTGTCGAGGTCGAGCACGCACAGCCCGGACGGGCCGGTCGCGATGCCGATCCCGTAGGGGGCGTGGGTCCACGCGGCGCGGATCTTGTCCGGGTCGGTGGTGGCGCGCTGCTCCCAGGTGCGGTGCCCACCGGCGCACCGCCCGGTGCCGGGGCAGCCGTCTTCGGCGTGCCCGGCGGGGCGCTTGCCGCCGGGGCGGAGCGGGAAGACGTGCCAGCCGCGGCCGGCCGCGTCGAGTGCGGCGTCCACTGTGGTCGTGCTCATCGGTCCTCCTGCGGGTGGTCGTGGTCGGGGTTGCCGAGTCCGAAGTCCGGCGCGGCCGGGTCGGCGACCGCGACGTCGTCGAGTCCGCCGCGGGCGCGGGCGATGACGTCGAGCAGGTCTCCCAGCGACGTGCGCAGCGGGGTGCCCTCGGGCAGCGGCGCGACGGGCAGCCGGTCGACTCCCAGCCGCGCGGCCTGCTCGTCCGCCCACGCGTCCATCGCGGCTTCGTCGTCGTGGAAGTCCGGCGGCAGCGGGATATCCCGCAGCCGCGGGTGCTGCTCCAGCAGCCACGCCCGGCACTCCGCCCCGACCGTCAGAGCCGAGACGCCCGCGCCGGGCATCGCGGCCAGCTCGCGACGGGTGATGTGGGCGAGGATCGTGCGGAACGGCAACGCGTTCGACGGCAGGCGGTGCGTGACGGCGAGGATCGAGTACAGGTCAAACTCGCGGGTGTCCATCGTGGTCAGTGGCCTTTCGTGAGCTGGTGGACGGCTTCGCAGGTCGGGCACTTCGGGTTGGTGAACCAGGGCGAGCGGGCCTCGCCGGGCTCCAGCACCAGGCCGCACAAGGTGGTGATCCGGCCGGACCACCACGACCTGCTGCCGCGGTGCACGAGCGGTTTGCTGCTCATCACGTCTCCCGTCGTCGGTGACTGTGTGTGCCTGTTTTTGGGTAGGGTCGGCCGGCGCGGTGTCCTGGGAGGGAGCCGCGTCGCGGGGTGTTCAGGTGGTGGTTTCGGGCCGTGATCAGGGGGTTTGCGGGGGCGGGTCCCCTGCCTCCCTGGTCAGGGTCGGTGCTGGTCAGGTGAGGGAGGCAGGTCCGGGGAGGCGGTGAGGGAGAACTCCCCGGATCTCGCGGCCTCCCTTACTCGGTTCCCTCGGTCTCGTCGCCGTCCAACTCGCCCTCTCCGTCACGCTCCGCGATGGCGTCGCGGACGCGGGCGGCGGAGACCTGCATGACTCCGCCGGTCTTGTACGGCTTGGCCGACTCCGGCAGCGCGTCGTGCAGGTCGCTGTGGGTCCACTCGCCGTAGGTGCCGCGGTCGCGTTCGGTCAGCCGCTGCAACACCTCCTGCGTCCGCATCCGCGCTTCGGTGCCCAGCACGTCCGCGATGGCGGCGAGGTGGTCCACCGGACCGGCCGACTCCGCCGGGGCGTCGGCGGCCGGAAGCGCCGTCTGCTCGCGCAGCACCATGGCGCGCTTGGTGACCGCGTGCGCGTCCTTGGGCGAGACGTAGAACGAGCGCAGCAGGCCGGGCTTGGCGGTGAAACCCCGCGCCATGCAGGTGCCGACGTCGCCGGGACCCTCGTCCGTCTTCGGCGTGAGCCCCACCGCGGAGATGCCCGCCTTGTACGAACCGGTGCCGAGAACGGCGTCGTTGGCCATCTGATCACCGATGGCGAAGCACGCCTTGTTGCTGGCCACCGACGTGATCTTGCGCGGCAGCGCGTCCTTCGACGGCTCCGGCGTGAGGAAGATCAGCGTGATGGCGTACTTGCGGGCGGTGCTCATCAGCTTGGACGCGACCTCGATCGCCTTCGTGCCGTTCTTGCCCATGAACAGGTTCTGGCACTCGTCGATCACCACCACCCGCGGGCGCAGCCGTCCGTCCTTTTCGGCCAGTGCGCGAGTCACCGCGCGGTCGGTGGCGTGCGCCTTGAGTGCCTTACCCCGCACCGAAAGGTCGTCGTACAGCTCGTAGAGCAGGTTCAGGCACGCGTCCACGGTCTCGTCCCCCGCACCCGTGGTGAGCGTGCGCAGCCGCGGCTTCATCGGCTCGTAGTCGGTGTTCTCCGCCATGACCACGACGTCGATGTCCACCACCGGATCCAGCATCGCGCCCAGCACCAGGTTGATCGCCAGCGTGGACTTCCCCGAGCCCATCATGCCGCCCAGGGCGTAGTTCGCCTCGAACAGCCGACCGCGCACCACGTCGCCCTTGAGCGTCACCCCGACCGGGACGCCGGTGAAGTAGTCGGCGGTGGCGTTGTCCAGGTCGGCCAGCAGCGGCCACGGGTCGACCGGCCCAGACAGCGCGCCGGGCTTGGCCACCCACAGGTCCAGAACGGACGGTTGCGGCTCGGTCGGCCACACCTCGCGCGGGTAGCGGACCAGGTTGTGCGCCAACGTGGTCTTGCGCTTGACGATCTCCTCCACCGGGCACGCCGGCGGCAGCGCCACCTGCGCGCGCCATCCCTTGCCGTCCTTGTGCGGCGGGTCGATGAACTTGATCCGCCACCCGTCCTTCACCGCGCGGTTGAACCCCGCGATGTTCAGGTTCTTCAGCGCGTTGAGGATGGTGTTCTCGTCCGGCAGCTCGTCCATCGCGTCGCCGTCGACGGGCGGGGCGAGCCACTGCGGCATCTCCCCGTGCGTGCGGCCCTGCTGGTACAGGTAGCCCACGCCCACCGCGGTCCCGCCGACCAGCAGAAACACCCCGTAGCTGGTCAGGAACCACACGACGAAGGCGACCGCGTCGAACACCGCCGTGATCGGGGTCAGGATCTCGCCGATCTCGCCGTCGTTGATCGCCAGGATGATGCCCAGGACCAGCAGAAACCCAGTCACACCAACGGAACCGATGACGGCAGCCTTGATCCACTGACCCGGGGCGCGCAGCCAATCCATGGTCCGGTCGTGGCGGCGCTGCTTCTCCGCCACGTCCCGGGCCTCCCACTCCAACAGCTTGTCGTGCTCGCCCGCGGCTTCCGCGGCGCGCATCATCCGTTCGTAGCGGTTCGCGCCGTGCGTGTCCCGCCACCGCGTCACGACCACCTTGACCCCGGCGGCGGGGTACGCGACGCCGTGCCGGAACGCGGTCTTCGTCCTCTCGTGCGCGACCGCGTTGCGCGTGGCGCGGGCGACGGTCACCACGTCGCGGCCGTAGCCGCGGTAGCGGGCGATCGCCCGCGCCTTCTGCGACGTGAGTCGCGCGTACTCCTCGTCGGTGACGATCTCGCCTTCGATCACCTCGCCGTGCTCCTGGTTGACCGGGAGGTGGTGGACGGTGGCCAGCTCGCCGGCGGCCGGGGTCTGCTCGGTGTTGTCGTTCATCGGGTCCTCCGGCTCACTTGCGGTTGGGGTTGGCGTGCTCGTCACGCAGCCGGCGGGCGAACTTCGGCGCGCAGTGCAGCGTCTTGCGGATCGACTCCGCCGACTTCGGGTTGATCGCCACGTCGGGGTTGTCGATCGCGGCGGTGAACGCGGCGCGCAGGTCCTCGATCGACCGGGTCTTCGGTGCGCGCGGCGGCCGGGGCTTGCGGGTCGATTTCGGCTGGTCGGCAGGCGGATCGAGGGTCAACACCGGGGCGTCGACGATCGGGCCGTCATCGGCCCGCGGGGCCTGGTCATGCTCGGCGAAGAACGCGGCGATCTCCTCGTCGAGCACGTCGGCGGCGTGGGTGTCCGGGTCGACCACGGCGGCGAGTCGACGGCCGTCGAGGGTGTAGCGGCCCGGGGTGAACACCAACCGCGCATTGCCGTCGCCGTCGAGTTCGGCGACCGCGGTCCGGACCGCGGCGGCCCGGACCTTGGCGACCTTGCGCAGCGTCTTGCGCTCGATCCGGGCGGCGGCCCGCTCCGCCGCCGACCGCGGCGGCGAGGCCACGGCGAGCTGATGGGCAATGACCCCGGCGACGGACACGATGCCCATCACCACCGCCGCGTCCCACCCGCGGCCCAGGCCGTGCACGACGTTCAGGCCGAACCCGACGCCGGCGAACAGCCACGTGCCGAGCTGCAACGCCCACACCGGCCGCTCCGGGTGGCGGTGGCGGGTGACCTCCACCGCGAACGCGAACGCCCACATGCCCAGCTCCGAGAGCGCCGGGAGCGGCGCACCGGTGGCGTTGCCGTAGACACCCACGCCGTAACCGGCCATCGCCGGGACGGCCATGCCCGCCGACACCAGGGCAAGCAGGTAGATCGGCAGCCGCACCCGGTTCGCCGACAGCCACCCCGTGACCGCCTTCCGCGCGGCTTTCCGGTTGGCCTGGCGGGTCTTGCGGCGCTGGTCGGCCAGCTTGACCGCGGCCGCGGCGTCGATCCGCCGTTGGTCGGCCACCGCGCTCTGCGCGCGCAGCTTGCGGTCCAGCGCGGCGTTCGCGTCCTGCCGCTGGATCTCCGCCTCCGCCGCGCGAGTGGCGCGGCGCTCGTCTGCCCAGCTCATCGGGTCACCTCCCGGCTCTCGTGGTCGGTCGTCTCGTCGGTGGTGGCCGGCGGCGCGGCGAGCTGCTTGCGCTCGGCCGCTTCGGTCTTCAGGCGGGTCTGCTGGCGGTGCTCACGGATCTCGTGCGCCGCCCACCCGGCGGCGACGACCGCGGCCACCAGGGCGAACCACGGCGTGAACACCACGGCTAGGACCAGCGGGCCGACCGTGAAGGCCAGCTCACCGAAGTGCCAGACGGCCCACTCCATGACCTGCTCCAGGCGGGTCCGCTGCTCACGCTGCACGTTCATCGGGGCACCTCCTGCCCAGTGGGGAAGCCGTGGGGGAAGAACTGGTTCACGCGCCGCCGCGGCGGCCGGGACGCCTGCCGGGTGGCGGCCTGGTCCAGCCGGACCAGCAC